>JADKDV010000003.1:613985-920978 GCA_016718315.1 Candidatus Obscuribacter sp.
AAGAAAAACTGACTGGTGATGCTGGCGGTGTGAGATTTTGTCGTGACTTTTTGGATGGCGATACATTTGTGGTTTTGATGGGCGATTTGCTCACTGACGCTGACCTTACCGAAGTAATCAAACAGCACAAACGCAAAGGCGCGCTTGCTACTATTGGTCTTAAACAAGTCGAAAATGTCAGTCATTTTGGCGTTGCTTTGCTTGACGAAAATGGCTTTATCAAAGGCTTCCAAGAAAAACCTAAACAAGAAGAAGCGCTCAGCAATCTGGCATCTACCGGCATTTATATACTTGAGCCAGAAGTCTTCAATCATATCCCTGCTACTGGTGACTATGGTTTTGGTCGGCAGTTATTTCCGCGTTTAGTGGAGCTTGGCCTGCCTGTACTGGGCGTAGAGATTGGCTCGTACTGGTCAGATGTCGGTACCATTGAGCAATATTTCCGCTCTAACTTTGATTTGCTTAAAGAGCGCATGAAGACTTATCTACCAGGCTACAAAAAAGTGGTCTATGGCTATCACAACGTTTTTGTTGCGCATGGCGCCAAAATCGCTAGCAGTACTGCTTTTGATGGCAATGTTATGGTCGGCAAAAATGCCATCATCGAAGATGGTGTCACACTCTCCGGCAATGTCATCATTGGCGATAACTGTGTGGTGGGCTCAGGTAGTAACCTCACCGATGTCATTTTGTGGCATGACATGACTATCAAAGCAAACAGTAATCTGGTCAATACTATTGTCACTGCCGCTGGTGAGACCAAAGTTAACTATCAAAGTCAGATTGGCTCTGGCAGACGTACTCATAGTACCTCAGTAACACAAACGCAGGCCCTGCTTGGAGCAGGCACCTGCGTTTGAAAATTACGCCAGCCAAAAACTGCAACTACCGGTAGTACTATTTATTACCTGCAGTTTGTTGCTACATCCGGCGACCGACTGCGCGTGGTCCCTTTTGTTGGCGCAGCTACAGCCACTTCTTGCTCTTTGTCAGAGAGCTGGGCAGCTTTCCAGATTTCCATCCAGAGCCAATAATGAAAAGGATTGAGAGTCTCAGCGCTTGTGGTCTCGACTGGCTCTAAGAGTGCCAGCCATTTGTGCGGGTTAGGAAATCTCTTGGCCAGGCTGTAGCAATCTGCCATCCAGAGAACCTGATCTGTCGATTGTTTAGTGGCCATTGTCCCATCCTCTAGGATTTTGCTTTTAGGAATTTGCTTTTTGAATTTTGCAAGGATAACCAACTCACCCCTACAGGTACTTAATACCCAAGTTGAGCGCCGATAAAACTACAAAATTGCATTTTGCAGCAGGTCCATTGAGTGATGTTGCAAAAAGTTAGCCTGGCGGCCAGTCTAAAGCGCGCCCACCTAGCAAGTGTATATGCAGGTGACCCACTGATTGTCCGCCATCGGGACCAGTATTGACTATCAGTCTAAAACCTTTATCGGGAGCCGAAAGTTTTTCTCTTTCAGCAATCAGGCAGGCCTTTTGAAAAAGTTCTCCTAACAAATCTTTGTCATTGACGAGAGCTATGTTTTGTTTGTGCTCGCGTGGAATAACAAGAATATGAGTGGGTGCCTGCGGGTTAATATCTTGGATTGCAAAGCAATTTTTGTCTTGATAAACAAAGGCGGCTTTCATTTCCCCCTGGCTGATTTTGCAAAAAAGGCAGTTTTGCTCTGAATTGTCTTGAGTGCTCATCTATAACCCTCTGAAGTCCGAGCCTATATGATAGGGCAGTGATCATCTAAAGAATTTTGCGCTAACGATCAATTTAGACAATCAGCGGTTTATTCTTTATCGTCTACTTAAGGGGTACTGTGCGCGATGACAAGCGAATCCAATATACTTCCGAGATTTTTGCAACTGCAAAAGGGCTTGTTTGCCTCTTTGAAGTTGAAAGAAGTACTGGACTCATCCATAACACTTTTTGCAGAGATGGCGGGGGGCGCTAAAGTTGCCGTGTTTTTGTGCGACAACGAAAGTACCTGCTTTAAGCTTATGGCAGCCAAAGGCTACAGTGATGGCTCTCTCGACCAGCTCAAAGTAGTCCCCTTTGCTCTCGATAGTCTGCTCAAACAAGTCCATCAAAAGCGCGGTCCAATAGCCTGTCCCGATGCCGCCAGTGCCCCTGACTTTTCGGCCACAGTGATGCGGCGCGAGGCCAGTCAGGGTCAAATCGCGCTACCCCTGGTCTCAGCTAATTTGCTTGTCGGGGCTGTTCTTCTAGAAGTAAACAATGCCCAGTTGCTTACTTTTGTGGACTTTCTCAAAGAAGTGTCAGATCTCGTTGCCACTGCTATTTCTAATAGCATTTTGTTTGGTCGCTCCGAATACGAAAGAGAGCGTCTCAGTACTTTATATAAAACCAGCTGTGCTCTTAATAGCAGTGCTCTGGAAATGGGTCAGGTCTTAAAAATCGCGGCGGATACTGCCCTTGTCCTGGGCAACACCCCAACTTGTGCCATCCTTTTATTAGATCAAGATCAGTCTAGTTTTCAGCTTGCTGCCTTTAAGGGGCTGGATGCTACTAGCTTGAGCGAGTTTGAAATGTCTTACAGCAAGTCTATTGCTGGTAGCTGCTTGCGCTCCAATCAAACCGAAATGTATGGAGATGGTCAAAGGGAGCCATTTGGCATGCCTCGTTCGATTAATGGACGTCCTTTTGCTACGGTCCTGGCTATTCCCCTGCGCCACGCTGAGCGCAAAATCGGCGTTTTAGAAGTGTTTTCAACTGAGTCCCGGGCTTTTCACCGTGAACATATCGATTTGCTTGAGTCGCTTTCTTCGCAGGTTTCTACTGCTCTCAATATTGCCTTGAGTCATGAGTCTTCAGCCACAAGTTCGGTGCAAGATGCCCATACCGGGCTGGCTAACCGTGTCCATTTTGAGTCTTTGCTGGTTAAGGAGCTGGAGCGCTCCAGTCGCCATAGCCATGAGCTTTCACTTTTGCTGGTCGATATTGACCATCTCTCGCAAATAAATGAAATGCTGGGTCAGATGAAAGGTGATGATGCCATCAAGCATGTCGCCAACACAATTAGAGCGGCTCTCAGGGACATTGATGTGCCTTCTCGCTATGGCGGCGAGGAATTTGCCATAATGCTGCCCGAAACAGCCCGCGCTAACGCTACAGAAGTGGCTGAGAGATTGCGTGCCACTTTGAGGCAAACGCCTGCCCCCGGTATTGGTTTAATTACAGTTTCAATTGGCGTGGCCTCTTTTCCTGGCAATGCTGACAACGCTAATGGTTTGATCCATGATGCCGAACAAGCCTTAAATGTGGCGAAGTATGAAGGACGCGACAGAGTGCGCACGGCCTTGACTGGTAGTTTTGCCGAAGGCGGTGACCTGTCCTGGGAAGATCTGGCCAGCAAAGCCAAAATGACCGTTATTTCTGAACGGCAGGCGCGTTTGCAGAGTCGTCTCACTGCCACCCCTGAATACGCCACCTGGCTGGCTAAGCCCGGATCACTGGTGGGTAAGAAAAAGGGCGGTTAGGGAGCATAGCCTGACCCACTCCTGCCAACCCAATTCTTAAAAAAATGCCAAAAGCTAGAGCTGGCTTCCGTTTGCTCTATACACTTTGCTATGTGGACAACAGTTGGACGCAATCTTTGCGCCCGGTTGGTCTGGTCCATAGATATTTACGTTAATTGCGAAGTGATTCGTAATAGGAGGATAGAACCTTGGCTACTGCATCTGCATCTAAGCTTCAACTTAAGCCATTGGCTGATCGGGTTGTTGTCAAGAAGCTCGACGCCGAAGATAAAACAGCGGGTGGTATCGTTCTTCCCGACACCGCCAAAGAAAAGCCTCAACAAGGTGAAGTCTTGGCAGTTGGCGCAGGACGTCTTGATGAGAAAGGTACTCGTCAACCGCTCGAAGTTAAAGTCGGCGACAAAGTACTTTTTGCAAAGTATTCCGGCACTGAAGTCAAATTCGAAGGCACTGAGTACTTGATCCTCGCCGAAAAAGACATCCTGGCTGTAATCGGCTAATAGCTCGATTCTTTTAAATTGTTGAAAACGGTTTTTAGATAACGCATTCATTCAGGAGAAACTGAAAAAATATGGCTAAACAAATTGTATACAGCGAAGTGGCACGTCGCGCTCTAGAGCGTGGTCTTGACCATGTTGCTAACACAGTTAAACTGACACTCGGACCTGCTGGTCGCAACGTAGTGCTCGAAAAGAAATTTGGCGCACCTCAGATCATCAATGACGGTGTCAGCATCGCCAAAGAAATCGAACTCGAAGATCGTCTCGAAAACGCTGGCGCACAACTCATTCGTGAAGTTTGCTCCAGAACCAACGACAACGCTGGCGACGGCACCACAACAGCTGCTGTACTGGCTCAAGCAATGGTCAAAGAAGGCTTGAGAAACGTAGCTGCTGGCGCTAACCCAATGGTTCTCCGCCGCGGTATTCAGAAGGCTGCTGAACAAGCAGTTGCTGAAATCAAAAGAATTGCCAAGCCAGTCGAAGGCAAAGTAGAAATCACTCAAGTAGCAACCATCTCTGCTGGCAACGATGAAGAAACCGGCAAGATTATTGCTGATGCTATGGAGAAAGTTGGCAAAGACGGCGTTATCACCGTTGAAGAATCCAAATCTCTCAGCACCGAATTGGAAGTAGTCGAAGGCATGCAATTCGACAAAGGCTTTGTTTCCGCTTACTTCGTCACCGATGGCGAAAAAATGGAATCAGTACTCGATGAGCCTTACATCCTCTGCATCGACAAGAAAGTCAATCTTCTTGCTGACCTCGTGCCAGTACTCGAAAAAGTAGCTCGCGCTGGACGTCCTTTCATGCTCATCGCTGAAGATGTCGAAGGCGAAGCTCTCGCTACCCTGGTAGTCAACCACCTGCGTAAAGTACTTCCTTGCTGCGCAGTCAAAGCTCCTGGCTTTGGCGATCGTCGCAAAGAAATGCTCAAAGACATCGCAGTTTTGACCGGTGGACAAGTTGTTTCTGAAGAAGCTGGCACCAAGCTCGAAAACGTAACAGTTGAAATGCTCGGTAAAGCTCGTCAAGTCAGAGTCAACAAAGACAAGACCACAATCGTTGCTGGCAACGAAACCAAAGCTGAAGTAGAAAAGCGTATCGCTATCATCAAACGTCAAATCGAAGAATCAGATAGCGAATTCGACAAAGAAAAACTGCAAGAGCGTCTGGCCAAACTGGCTGGCGGTGTTGCTGTAATCAAAGTCGGCGCTGCTACCGAAACCGAACTCAAAGATCGCAAACTGCGCTTTGAAGATGCTCTTAACGCCACCCGCGCAGCCGTTGAAGAAGGCTACGTACCAGGCGGCGGTACAGCTCTCCTCAATATCTCCAAGAAGCTTGAAAAAGAAAAAGAAAAGCTCCATGGCGATGAGCGCACTGGTTTTGAAATCGTCGTTAAGTCCTTCGAAGCTCCTGTCCGTCAAATCGCTGACAACGCTGGCTTGCCTGGTGAAGTAGTGGTTGAGCGTGTCAAAGAGCAAAAAGAAGGCATCGGCTTCAACGCCATGACCTTTGAATATGTTGATATGGCTAAAGCCGGTATCATCGACCCTGCTAAGGTAGAGCGCTGCGCTATCCAAAACGCTGCTTCTATCGCTGCAATGTTCCTGACCACCGAGGCCCTCGTAGTTGATGTGCCCGATGAGAAGAAACACTCCGGTATGCCTCAAGGCGCCGGCATGGGTGAATTCTAAATCGTCTAAATAAGACATTTAGAGAGATTAAAAAGCATGAGGCGAGGACCTGAGTCCTCGCCTCGCTTTTTTTATTAGCAGGGAATTTGGAGAATGTCTCTGTCACCACTTCGTTTTTGATTTGTACTCTGCGGATCGCCGCATGTGCCGTAGTGGAGGACTTAGATTCTTTCCGTGCTGCCAATACAATTATCTTAGTAGTCAGGTGCTATTTGCGCATTGGGTGCTACCCCTTATCTTTTATTGAGCTAACCCCAATTGACTAAAAGTGCCAGTACTTGGTCATATCCGTTGTATATGCGATCTGACAAAACTGGACAATTGTGGGAATGTAGTAAATGCCTGTCAGTGCGGAGTCAGTTTTTGTCCAGATCACTATCACTATTGAGTCTTTTGTCTCTGGTCATTGCAGCCTGGGCTTATAGTCCAGCTTTTGCCGACGGACTCTTTAAAGGTGGACTTTTTGATATTGATGCCGTTGGTGATACCAAAGCCGCCGCTGCCGATGCCCAGGAAGAAAAAGAAAAGCAGCAGGCAGCTCAAACAGCTCTCGATTTAAAACGTAAAGCGCAATACAGATTTGATTCTGCCGATCAGTATTTGTTTTTGCAGATGCAAAAAATCTCTGAGTGGCTCGACAATTATGTCGTCATGAATCACCGTTTTCCCGAGCAAGTAGTAGGCGGTCAGGATGCCTACAATCTCACTTTTGGTCAGGGTGATGAGCTTACTTTTGCCTTGCAAGAAATGAGTCTGCTTATTCCCAATAACCCTTATGGATCGGGCACCATTTATGCTCAGCCCGGTACTGATGTCAATCCACTGCTGCAAGTCGAGGATGGCCAGCCCGCCATACAAGCTCCCAGTGATGGCATGCAGACTCACAATCGTATCGTAGTCAGTTATGATGGCGCACTCAATACCGCCGATTTAAACAGTCTTACTGAGCACCCGCCTGATGAATGGCGAGGCAGTCCGGGCACCATCGGTATAGTCACAGACAATCTCTACCATTTCATCATCTGGGGCGCAGGTCGCGACGGCAAGCCTATCCGTGATCCTTATACCGGCAATGCTCGTCTGGTCATAGGTAACTATGTCACCTGGGATCAGCCGCCCTTGCAGCCTTGATCATTTACCTTCCAATTTGAGTTGCACAGCTCTTCCCAGTGAGCTTGCACCAGCAGCAAAATTGCCATTACGTGCTTGAGCATCTGCCAAAAAAAATTCTACTGCCGGGTTATTGGGAAATTTGTTTTTAAGAGCGGATAGTTGCGACAGCGCACTGCTGTTATTGCCGTCGTATTCTTCCTGTACATGGACGCGGTAAACCTGGGCCCAGGGATCTTTGGCATCACGTTTAATTACTTCGGCGAGCATGTCGAGACTTTTTTTGTAGTAAGCCCTGATTTGCTCCTGGGCCCAGACCGGTGTCCCTTCCAGTGCACCAGGTATATGGGGAATGGCACTGGCTGGAGGTTTTGTGCCGGTGATTACCGAGGCCAAGATGCCTGCTCCGGCAAGCAAATTACTATTTAGTTTGCTTTTTTTCTTGTAGGGTTCATAGGGATTTTGGGTTTTTGCTTTTTCTTGTTTTTTTGCTTCTTCGCCATAGAGATAAGCTTGCATGTAATAGGCCCAGCCCAGTCCATAGCGCACACAGAGATTGTTTGGATCAGCTTCAAGGCTGGCTTCGTACTCGCTTACCGCGCGGTTAAAATAGTTGGGATCGCCGGTGGCACGAGCGAGATTGCGTGCCCGTCTCACTTCTTTTAGGGCAACTTCAACTTGGCTGCTCTTAGTCAGGGCCACTGCATGGATAAATGCTGCTTCTGGACTGTCGGCAAACTCTTCGCTCTGGGCCTTTGCTAGAGCCAGATCACAGGTCGGATTGAGGGCGTTTTCGCCCAGTGAGCCTGTCAAAATCATGCCTGGCTTCCAATTTTTATTGTTGTTTTCGCTGGTGTTAGTCTCCACCGGTGGTGCTACGGCCTGTGTTGCCGATGTGCTCTCGGCATTAACTTCAGTGGGACGCTTCAGTCTAAATTTTGTCGTGTTGGTTTCATTTTGTTCGACTTTACCTTGCTCGATTTGAGCAGCGGCAATAGTCGTGGTCAGCGACCAAAACAATAGGGTTGAGACGAGCGGTCTGATTAGACGCCTGTCATATTTCTCGTATATTTTTTGAACATTGAACATAACTTATATGAGTGCTTTTTCCTATACGCCGTAAGGGGGATGACCGGGCTCTTGATTTTCGGTAACCTATTGTAATACTCGTTAAAGTACGTCTCGCAAAAGGCTTTTTTTACAAAGAGCCACAAAAAGGAGAGGAAGGTAGTGTTTACGAAAGCCATGAATCAGTGTGTCGAAGTCAGCAGCTATGAAGCTAAAAACCCGGCTGTGAGGACTTTTGTCAGCCAAATGGCAGAGCTCTGTGAGCCTGAGCGCATAGTTTACTGTGACGGCTCCAAAGAAGAGTATGACCGACTCATTGCTGAGCTAGTTGCTCAAGGCAAGCTACTCAAACTCAATGAAGCAAAACGTCCGGGTTCTTACCTCGCTCGTTCGGATGAGTCCGATGTAGCTCGTGTCGAAGATCGCACTTTTATTTGCAGTCAAAATGAAATTGATGCTGGACCAACCAACAATTGGATGGCACCAGATCAAGCTAAAAAGACTTTGTCTGGTCACTTCAAAGGCTCGATGCGTGGTCGCACCATGTATGTCATGCCCTTTTCGATGGGACCAATTGGCTCACCATTAGCCCAGGTTGGTGTGCAGGTTACCGATAGCGCCTATGTCGTTTTGAGCATGGCAGTAATGACCCGCATGGGCAAAGCTGTGCTAGATGGCTTGGGTGATTCCCAAAACTTCGTTAGATGTTTGCATTCAGTTGGCGCACCGCTTGCTCCTGGTCAAAAGGACTCAAGCTGGCCATCCAACAAAGACACCAAGTACATCATGCACTTCCCTGAGACTCGTGAGATCTGGTCTTATGGTAGCGGATATGGTGGTAACGCTCTGCTTGGTAAAAAATGCTTTGCTCTGCGTATTGCCAGTGTTATGGGCAAACAAGAAGGCTGGTTAGCCGAACACATGCTCATCCTCGGAGTGCAATCTCCCAGCGGCGAAAAGAGCTATGTAGCAGCGGCGTTTCCTAGTGCTTGTGGCAAAACCAATCTGGCCATGATGATCCCTCCAGCTAAATTGGATGGATGGAAAATCACCACGGTTGGTGACGATATCGCCTGGATCAAGCCCGGAGCAGATGGCAAACTCTATGCCATCAATCCTGAGGCTGGTTTTTTTGGAGTAGCTCCTGGCACATCCGAAAAAACCAATCCCAATGCCATGCGCACCATTGCTAAAAACTGCATTTTTACAAATGTGGCTTTGACCGAAGACGGTGATGTGTGGTGGGAAGGTCTCACCGATGAGGCTCCTGAAAAATTGATTGACTGGCAGGGTAATCCCTGGACCAGAGGCTGTGGTCGCAAGGCCGCACATGCAAACGCTAGATTTACAGCTCCTGTCACTCAGTGCCCGGTACTGGATGAGCGTTTTGATGATCCTCAAGGCGTGCCAATTGATGCCTTCATATTTGGTGGCAGACGTTCTACCACCATGCCTCTCGTGCACGAAGCAATGAGCTGGCAAGACGGTGTCTATATGGCAGCTACCATGGGTTCTGAGACTACCGCAGCCGCTTTTGGTCAAATTGGTCAGGTGCGCCGCGACCCCTTTGCCATGTTGCCTTTTATGGGCTATCACATGGGTCAGTACTTCCAGCACTGGCTCACAATGGGTGAGCGTATTCCAGCTACTGTGCGCCCACGTATTTATGGCGTCAACTGGTTCTTGCAAGGCGCCAAGGGCGAGTTTTTGTGGCCCGGTTTTGGCGAAAACATGCGTGTATTGCAGTGGATCTTTAACCGCGTGCGTGGCAAGGCTCAGGCCAAAGAAACAGTAATTGGTTATATGCCCGAATACGGCGATATGGACTTTACTGGACTGGATTCAGTCACACCAGAGGTCTTTAGCGAGATTACTGCTCTCAATAAAGGACTGTGGCTGCAAGAGCTAGAATTGCAAAAAGAACTTTTTGACAAACTGGCTCAGTATCTGCCTCAGGAATTTGCTGCTAAGCGTGAAAAGCTAATCAGTGAATTTAAAAAATAAAACTGCAAGCTAAATAACAAAGACCCCGGTGATGATTTACCGGGGTCTTTGTTTTAGATGATTGATTTTGTCGACAAATTTGATTTGTCCGTCAGTCTCTATGCGATAAAGATAGTTGGCAGTGCTAACAAGCTCAGGTAAGGCTGGTTTGCGTGTCAGTACATGTAAGACATCAGTGTCTTCTGGCTTATCGCCTATCACCGCGCTGTGATAACTAAATCTGGCATTTTTTTTGACTTGATAGGTAAGAGTGGCTTGATGCAATTGTTTTTTTTCAGCTATTTGCACGCTGTCGCCATCAAGTATTACTTTGTAGCGTTTGTCACCACCGAGTAAGTAAGCATTGCCTTTGTCGCGCGGATAGAGATAGACATAAAAGCGTTTGTGATTTTTGTCGAGAGGCAAAACAAGATAACTGCCTGACCAGCCCTCTGTGCTCTGACGTGCTGCACTCAGTGCTCTGGCGGCAGCCAAAAAGTATTGTTTATCTGCAAGTGGTGGGCTAAAGGTCTTAATGGCCATATTGCCATTATTGCCGGTTACGACAAAGTCGATAAAATAAGTATCCTGGCTAGATCCCAGCCGACCGTAAACTACCTTTGTCTCACCAAAAGGTGGCAGTTGCACCTGGACCGATAGCTCTGCACCGTCAGTGGTGGCGCTATCAGAGTACTGTTGTTTTTTTGTAAGCAGTAGATCTGTGGCACTATCTTTTAGCGTTTGCATTTTGGCTAATATGCGACCGCGTTTGCTTATCGCCGCTAGCTCGTCGTCCGCTGCCGGTCGGCTCTGACCTTGACTGAGGGCTGGTGCTGCCGCCGCCAGCATACTTGCTATAACAAAACAAAGCAGGCGGGTCATCAAATCGCGCTGGTTAGTAGTACTGAGACATGACAGGCAATCGCTTCACCGCGCCCCAGTGCGCCGATACCCTCATTGGTTTTAGCTTTGACGCTGACTTGATCTGGTGTTATTTGCATTGCTTCAGCCAGTTTACTTATGATAGCTGGAATATGGGGCGCCATTTTGGGGCGCTCCAGTATTACTGTGCTATCGATATTGCTTATTTGCAGCCCTTTTTGCTGCACCATCAAAGTCACCTGCTCCAGTAGTTTGAGGCTATCTGCATCTTTATAGCGGGCGTCTTGCGGCGGGAAGTGCTGACCAATGTCACCCATGGCGCAAGCGCCCAGTAAAGCATCAATCAGGGCATGACAGAGTGCGTCACCGTCTGAATGTCCCAGTGGACCAAGCGGATGTTTGATATGGTGACCACCGACTATGAGCTTGCGCCCTTCTACCAGCCGGTGTATGTCATAGCCCTGACCGATGCGGTAATCCATATCAGTCGGCAATTACCATCAACAGCGTGCCTTCGTTGACTGTCTGGCCTGCTTTGACGTCGATTTGTTTGACCGTACCATCGCGGTCGGCACTTATGTCAGATTCCATTTTCATCGCTTCAAAGATAGCCAGACGTTGACCCTTTTTGACAGCAGCGCCGTTTTCGATACAGAGTTCTTTAACCAGTCCGTGCATAGTTGACTTGATTTGTCCGCTGCCTTGACTGGTGACTTTTGCTGGTTGAGCCAGTGGTCTGGCTTTAACTGCCGCTGTGCTTTTAGTGGTGGTGGCAATTTGTTCTTCGCCTTCTTTAAGTAACGGTGTTACCGCTACTCTAAACACCTTTTGATTGACGTCTACTTCAAAAGTGCGAGGCACACCGCGCGTAATTTCTGGACCTGTTACCACTGCCCCTGGTTTTAAGGCTTTTTCGGCCTGCACCATAGCACTATAGCGCTTCATAAAGTCTTGCTCGACATAGGTTGTGTAGACTTCGCCAGCCTGAAAATTGGGGTCGTTGAGAATAGCTGTATGGAAAGGAATTGTTGTGGCAACACCTTCAATAATGAAGTGCTTGAGAGCGGTACGTGTGCGTTGAATTGCTTCTTCTCTGGTGCGACCCCAGACCACCAGCTTAGCTAGCAAAGAATCATAAAAAGGCAATATGGTGTAGCCGGGATAGCAGGCTGTGTCTACTCTCACCCAGGGATGATGAGGTAGTTCAAAGCGGGTCAAAGTACCAGGGCTGGGCATGAAGTTCTTGGATGGATCTTCAGCATTAATACGACATTCGATGGCGTGACCAAAAGGTTTGATGTCTTCCTGGCTAAAGGACAATTTGTGTCCGGCGGCAATCATGATTTGTTCTTTGACAATATCAATGCCTGTGGTGGCTTCGGTGATTGGGTGCTCTACCTGGATGCGAGTGTTTACTTCTAAAAAGTAAAAGTCATTACCGGAGACCATACACTCTACTGTACCGGCTGATGTGTAACCAAGGGCGGTGGCACCTTTGACTGCTGCTTCTGTGAGGCGGCGGCGTAAATCATTGTCTAGCTTTGCTGCTGGAGTTTCTTCCAGGAGCTTCTGGTGGCGTCTCTGGCTGCTGCAATCACGTTCAAAGAGGTGCAGTACTTTGCCGTGTTCGTCGGCTAATATCTGTACTTCGATATGTCTTGGTCTATCGAGATATTTTTCGACATAGACTTCGCCTGAGCCAAAATAACTGGCGCCTTCTCTTTGAGCGCCGGCCAGGGCTTGTTCCACGTCCCCGGCTTGGCGCACTACTCTCAGTCCACGTCCGCCACCGCCGGCGCTGGCTTTGATGGCGATGGGATAGCCATACTTTTCGCCCAGGGCTAATACTTCGGCAGCAGTCGTAACCGGATCTGTTGTACCGGGTACGACTGGTACACCGGCTTGTTCCATGACGCGACGTGACTCGATTTTGGAGCCCATCTTATGGATTACTTCCGGCTTGGGACCAATAAATTTAATACCAGCTGTAAGACATTCTTTGGCAAATTCAGCGTTTTCTGATAAAAAACCGTAGCCCGGGTGAATAGCGTCAGCACCGCTTTTTTTTGCAATATCAAGAATTTGTGCGGCATCGAGATAGGTTTTGGCCGGCTGACCTTCTAATTGCCAGGTCTCATCTGCCATCTGGACATGACGTCCATCTCTATCCGGTTCAGAAAATATGGCCACAGTCTTAATGTCGAGTTCGCGGCAGGCCTGGATTACACGCACTGCAATTTCGCCCCGGTTGGCAATAAGAACTTTTTTGAACATATCTTTTCCCTTGACTATCTGGAGATATTTATAGATCGCAAAGTATATTGCATATAGCAAAAACTGTGCCAATCATCGGACTGTGCCTGAAGCATGTCCTGGCACAGTTGTCATAGTGTTTGTTCTTAAGGTGTGACGTACCTTGTAATGGTAAAGTAGTCTCTTGAGATATTCGGAGTGACAAATGGCTGGAGCTTGCAGTTTTCCCACCGTTTTTATTGCGGGTAGTGGATTTATGGGGTCTGCTATCGCCTTTTTGATAGCATCCAAAACTACCGCAAAAGTGCATATTTTTGACATATCTGATGAGCAATTGGCTAAGGCCAACGCTGCTGTAGACAAATTTGGTAAATCTTCTGTAGATAAAGGCTTTATAACCGCAGATCAATTTGCCGACATAAAAAAGCGTATTCATGCCACTAAATCGGAGCAAATAGCCGCCCACGCCGATATTGTCATTGAGGCTATTGCTGAGAATATCGAAGCTAAAAAGGATCTTTTCAAACGTCTGGATAAAATCTGCAAACCCGAAACAGTTTTTGCCTCCAATACTTCCAGCTTGCCTATCACTACATTGGCCGCCTGTACTAAACGCTCCAAACAATTCATTGGCATGCACTTTTTCTCACCAGCTCATATCATGAAGCTAGTGGAATTGATTCCTGGTATCGATACTTCGCAAGAGACAATTGCCAGAGTGCGAGCTTTTGGTGAAGAGCTGGGCAAAACCATTATTCATAGTAAAGATTATCCTGGTTTTATCACCACCAGATTAGGGCTCGTCCTTATTAATGAAGCTGCCTTTGCCTTAATGGAAGGGCTCTCCACTGCCAAAGAAATCGACACTGGCATGACGCTTGGCTATAACCATCCCATGGGCCCTCTGGCTCTGGCTGACTTTATTGGTCTGGATATTTGTTTGCACATTTTAGAGACTCTGCATGAGGGGTTTGGCGATCCCAAATATCGTCCCTGTCCTGTGATTCGCCAGCTTGTATCGGCTGGACATCTTGGTAAGAAGACCGGTAAGGGCTTCTACGAATACGGTGGTTGAGAGCTATGTTGCTACTAATCCTTGCAAACGTACTCTGGGTAATGTCACTTTATGCCCTGACTCTGTTTTTTTATGTCCTTTTAAAGCCAGTCGAATCCAGTAAACGTCAGCGCTCCGAGCTGCCTTTTGTCTCGGTAATAGTGCCTGCTCGCAACGAAGAAGGCAAAATTGGGCGCTGTATTGAGTCACTGCTCAAGCAAAACTATCCAAACTTCGAGCTTATCGTAATTGATGATCGCTCCACCGATAGCACAGGCGACATCATCGCTAGCTATGCCGCTAAAGATAGTCGAGTCAAATTTGTCAAAGGCAAAGATGCGCCATCAGGCTGGATTGGTAAATGCAATGCCCTGGCTCATGCCGTTGGTTATGCATCCGGCGAGTGGTTTATTTTTACAGATGCCGACACCTGCCACAGACCAAACAGTATTGCTGATTCGGTCTCTTATGGTATCGACAACAAAATCGATTTGATGTCATTTTTGCCCATGCAAGAGTTGGGTAGTTTTCCCGAAAAGCTCATTATGCCAATCTTGCTCAGTGCCTTTTTGATTGGCGATCCACTGCATGCTGTCAACGATCCTCGCGACAAACGCGCTTATGCTCATGGTCAGTACATTCTCTGCCGTCGCAGCTCTTATCTAGCTGTGGGCGGACACCAGAGCGTGCGTGATGAAATAGTTGAAGACCATGCACTTGCTAGAGTCTTCAAAGAAAAAGGCTATAAAATCGAAGTGGCAGATGGTAAGACGCTCTACAGCGTCCGTATGTATACAGACCTGACGTCGCTATGGCATGGATGGACTAAAAACCTCTATAGCTTTCTTGATAGCAAGCCATTAAATCTAATTGTTGTGCTTCTGGCTCTCAATGCCGCTGTAGTACAGCCGTGGTTCTGGCTTGGTCATGTCTGTTATCAGTGGTCAACTGGTGAAATATCAGAGTTGCTTGTGCGCATGACAGCGCTTTTGCTCGTGTTGTTTAGCCTATTGGCTCTCTGGCAATTGCGCACCAATAGCCACCATGCTGGTATGCGCTGGTACCATTTCTTTTTAAGTCCGATTGGTTGTCTCTGCGTCTCAGCTCTTTATCTACACGCTGCATATCTAGTGCATAGCGGTGGGCGGGTCAACTGGAAAGGCCGCCATTATGTCGTTAACACCAGGCAGACAATTGAGCCCCAGGATGGCTCAAGAGAAGCCGGTCTTGATGGCAAGCTGGTCAGTCGCGATATTTCGGATTAAAGGTCAGTAAGCGATGTCAGCTGAAAACAAAATCCCTTCGGTTTCGCAACTGCAAAAGTTTGTGCGCGAAAAAACATCACTTGATTTGCTCTGTCTAGATGGCAAGTCCAGCAAATTTAGTGGCGCGCTTAAATGGTTTGATGAGCAGGCCTTTTGTCTCAAACTGGATGACGGTGGCGAAATGACAATCCTGCGCTCAGCCGTTTTAGGATATCGCGTCAAGAAAGCCAAATAGTGCTAAACTAAAGCCTG
This sequence comes from Candidatus Obscuribacter sp., assembly GCA_016718315.1. Classification (GTDB taxonomy): domain Bacteria; phylum Cyanobacteriota; class Vampirovibrionia; order Obscuribacterales; family Obscuribacteraceae; genus Obscuribacter. The sequence goes on from JADKDV010000003.1 coordinate 629,553, forward strand.
GTCCTGTATTGAGGGTTCATGCTGTATATGCGATGTGCCCGTTGGGAGTTAGTCAGTGGCTTTCTTCAAGAATATTTTTTGGCACGGCATTGGTATTGACCTTGGTACTGCCAATACACTTATATATGTGCCCGACAAAGGTGTAGTCCTGAGAGAGCCATCGGTGGTGGCTGTCGACGAAAACACCAATATGGTGCGCTGGGTGGGCGAAGAAGCCCGCGCCATGATTGGTCGCACGCCGCAAGGCATAAAGGCCATCCGTCCGCTCAAAGACGGAGTCATCGCCGACCAGGATCATGCCAAAATCATGCTCAAAAGGTTTGTCGAGCGTGTCACCGGTGCTGGTGGTATTAAAAACCCTGACATGGCCATTGGCGTACCCTCTGGTGTGACATCAGTAGAGCGTATCGCCATCAAGTCTGCTGCCGAAAACGCCAGGGCGTCACAGATTTATCTACCCGAAGAACCAATGGCTGCTGCCATTGGTGCCAATCTACCGGTGACTGAACCGACCGGCTCCATGATTGTCGATATCGGTGGTGGTACCACAGAAGTAGCTGTGATTTCGCTCAGTGGTATTGTCGTCAACGAATCTATCCGCGTAGCCGGTGATGAGCTCAGCGAAGCCATCATTCTCTACCTCAAAAAAGTGCACAGTCTGGCTATCGGTGAGCGTACTGCCGAAGAGATAAAATTTAGACTGGGCTCCGCTTACAAGACCGCTGATAACGAGAGACTGGATGTGCGTGGCTTGAGTTTGCTCAATCACGTGCCTCGCACTATCACTATCAGTCGCGGTGAAGTGCGCGAAGCGATGCAAGATCCACTCAAAATTATTGTGGATGCTGTTAAGCGTACTCTTGAACGCACTCCTCCTGAGCTTGCTGCTGATATTTTTAGTCGCGGTATTGTCATCACTGGTGGTGGCGCATTACTCTCCGGTCTGGATGAGCTTATATCGCACGAGACCGAAGTGCCTGTGTTTGTGGCCGATGATCCACTCTCCAGTGTTGCTATAGGCACTGGCAAGATGCTCACCGATCCTACTTATAGACGTGTCCTGGAGCAGTGCTTGTTTCGCAAGTCCTGATCCTACAAATCTAAGAGGACCAGTTTGCTACACAATGAGAGCGATTTTGAGAGCCAGTCTCAGTCCTTAGCTGAGTACATTGTGCTGGGCATACTTGTTTTGATGGTGGCTGTACCGGTCTCTGGTGTGGTGCTGACAGCGCAGAGCTGGGCTTCGTCGCTCTTTACCAAAGGTGCCTATCAGGTCCAAAACACCAAAAACCTGGCTGAGCAGCTCTTTGACGCCAGTAGCAAAATCCGTGCTTTGGAGCGTAAGCTAGCCCAAAACGAACTCGAACTCAGCCGTCTCAAGCAGGAGTCGCGCGACACTAGCCGGCTGCGTAGTTTACTTGAGTTAAAGCAAAAACAAAAACGTGTTTCGATTGCTGCTGAAGTAGTCGCTCGCAATCCAGATAACTGGTTTGAGCAAGTGATTATAGATAAAGGTAGTGCTGACAAAGTCACTAAAGGCTCGGCGGTAATATCTATACTTGGTGTCGTTGGTCAGGTCGTCAGCGTCTCTGAGCATGCCAGTGTAGTAAGGCTGCTTACCGATCCTGAGCAAAAGCTTGGTGTGGTCATTCCCAAGCTGGGTCTTACAGGTATCCTGGTTGGTAACTTCCAAAATTTAGCGCGCATTGATTTTGTGCCTGTGGGCACCAATGTCGATAGTGGCGACAAAGTAGTATGTCTGGGTAAAGCCGGGACCTTCCCTGATAATCATCCGGTTGGCTCCGTGGTGGCGGTGCGCCGTGATGCCACAGGAGCATCGATGCAAATCGACGTCAAACTCTCCGAAAATTGCTACGACCTCTCCCAGGTGTTGGTATTGCCACCGCAGGAGAATTAGATGGCGATTATCTCTGGCAAAACAAAAAAACGACTGGGCGAAATCACAATTGCTGTCTTTATCATTTTTGTTGCCTGGGTCGTGCAGTTGGCTGTGCTCAGCAAGCTAAAAGTGACCGATGTTTTTGCCAATCTACCAATGGCTATGACCATTGTCTGGGGACTGACTTTTGGTTCTCCCTTGCAAAAGCCCACTGCTGATGAGCTTCGCATCTCCAGCTTTTCGTCTATTTTACTAAGACAGATTCTTGGTGGTTCGCCTTCTGGCTTTTTGGTGGGAGCCTTTTTTGCCGCTCTTGGTACCTCGGTACTGCCACTCTATCCGGCTTGCTATCCGGTGATCGGTTGGATTGCTGGTTATTTTTCGTTGCGCAATTTTAACCAGGCGGCATTTTTGTGCATCCCCCTTACTGTCTTGCTAACTTTTTTAGCAGAGATGGTAATGGCGCTGCAGTTGTTGATTGCCGGGCGTCCTGATGTTATTAGTCATCTGGTTGTTTTGAGCATTCCCGAGGCACTTTTAAACGGACTTATCGCACCAGTGTTATTCTTTCCTATGAAGGGCTGGTATGAATACTCTGCTTACTATCGTCAGATGACGAGGTAGCTATGTTTACAAAGACTGAAACGCCATACACAAGCACAATGGAACCTTTGCCCCGGCAAAAGGGTCCCAAGGTGGCTGTGCTTTTGTGCGTGATTGGGCTAGCTATGGCTGCCCTGTTAGCCAGGCTTGTCTGGCTGCAAATCCTCCAAAATGGCTACTACAAAGCACAAGCCATCGAAAACTCCACCCGAGTTACCTTTTTGCGGGCGCCACGGGGCAACATCTATGACCGCCATGGCACTCTCATAGCCACAAATAAACAAACACTCTCCATGATTGCTGTGCCAGCCCAGCTTGATGATGTTAAATCACTGGCGACAATTCTGGCACCCATACTCAAAGAGCCCTATCCCAAAATACTCGCTACACTTATTAAAGCCAAAGGTTCTGGCGCTGTTCTGCCTGTAGTGATTGAGCGCGACCTTGATATGGAGACAGTTTCGACCTTTTACGAGCGCAAATTGTTTTTGCCCGGTGTCGATATCATCCAAGACGTCAGTCGCAATTATCCTTATGCCGAAATCACAGCCCATGTCCTTGGCTATTGCGGTGAGATCACTTCCGCTCAACTAAAGAAGCGGGCTTATCGCAAAATGGGTGATGTTATTGGTCAAGACGGCTTAGAAAGACTCTATGATGATCAACTGCGCGGCATTGATGGTGAGCAGCGAGTACGGGTTAATGCCATGGGGCATTCGCTCTCTGCTGCCACGGCCAAACCCCAGATTACCAAACAATCAATTGCCGGTAAGCCAATTGTCTTGTCTCTCGATCTGGAGCTACAAAAGGCTGCCTATGAGGCTCTCGGTGACCGCTCTGGAGCAATTGTAGCGATAGACGCTCAGACCGGTGAAATCCTCGCCATGGTTAGTCGTCCCAGTTTTGATCCCAATGCTTTTACCAAGCGCATCACTCCTGCTCTCTGGAAGCGTATCAATGCTCCCGATCACCCGCTCTTTAACCGCGCTCTGTCTGGTTATCCGCCAGGTAGTATCTGGAAAGCTTTTACTTTGCTTGCTGCCCTTGAGACTAAAGCAGTTAAACCTGATACCAAACTGCACGTCTCTGGTGGTATCTCCCTTGGTGGCTTCTTCTTTGGTGACTGGACCCATACCACTGGCTTGTTTGACCTGGTCAAATGTCTTGCCTGGTCCAGAGACTCAGCCTTTTATCAGATGGCACTCAAGATGACTCCTGAGCAAATTAAGGAGTGGGCTGTTAAATTTGGCGCCGGTAGACCTACAGGGGTAGAGCTGAGACACGAATCAAAAGGTCTGGTCCCTGACTCGGCCTGGAAAGAGCGCGTCTATCACGAAAAATGGTATCCCGGTAATACATTGCACATGTCTATCGGACAGACTTATGTCCAGGTTACACCGGCTCAGGCTGCCCGCATGTTTGCCGGGCTCGGCAATAGAGGACGTGTGCCTGACTTGCACTTTGTCATCAAAATAGGCGATAGACAGATACCACCGCCGCAACCCGAAATCGTCAAAACCCATCCCGAGTATCTCAAAGTGGTGCTCGATGGTCTCAAGGCTGTGGTTGCCAGTGGTACCGGGGGTGCTACCAGACTGGGTAATGTCGAGGTCGCTGGTAAAACCGGATCTGCCGAGGCCCCACCGGCTGGCAGTAAGACCCACGCCTGGTTTGCTTGCTATGCTCCGGCTGACAAACCGCGCATTGCTATATCAGCCTTTGTCGAACACGGTGGTCACGGTGGTAGTACAGCTGCACCGATGGTCAAACCCATCCTCGAAAAGTTTTTTAGTGTGGCCAGACCAATTACTGATGAGCAAAAGATCAAAGCGGGCGAGGCAGTAGCTCCCCGCTACGGTAAAACCAGTGAGAACAGGCAAGCGGCGCTAATGGTCTATGGACCGAACCAGTTGTGCGTCGGGTGAGGGAGTAAATAGTGAGTGAGCAGAGTGTCACAATCGAGACTGGCGAGAGATTTGATTTAGGCACTTGTGCTGATTGCGGTCACCAAACCTGGTGCGTCAATGGTTATGTATATGTAGATAGCTATGCTCGCGCTGTTTATTATGCTCGATGGACTGACAATCATTTAGAGCATGGGCTTCAAATTCTTTTGAGTATTGGGCAGTGGGGTGAAGGAACCACTGGTGAGTTAAGATTTCGCGTCGGTGTTGAGTGTCGAATAGTAAACAATGGCCCTGGTTTTATGATCGTCAATGCCTCAGATTTACCTTGGAATGACGAGGGCTTCTTGGGCCGGGCATTGACACGGGAGGAGGTACTTTCTGATCCGATTAAGGAGGAAGTATTCTTTATTCTTGACCATCTGATAATTGATGATGACCGTATAGATGACTTTCTCGTTAACGGACAGTTTTCCTGAGGGGGTACCGGATGGGCTTATTGACTAAACGTCGTTTCCTTTTCGTGGGCTATTAACAGTAAAGCACGGTGCTGAATAGCTATTGCCATTTGATTGTGAGGCTGGATACTGAGAGATTGTTGTGTATCGCTGATTGCTGCCCGGTAGTTTTGCATACCTAGATTGGCGTTGGCACGCTCAGCCCAGGCCGCTGGCTCGCTTTGATAAAAGCTCAGGGCCTGGTCCGCATATTTGAGTGCTTCAAGATATTCGCCGCGCTGATTTGCCGCACTGGACAGCCCCAGATAAGTTTCGAGCGATTGACCGTGTACATCGAGCGATTGTTGGAGAGTGGCAGCGGCCTGGGCGTAGGCGCCCTGGTGGAGCTGCTTGAGACCAAGTTGTTCGATTGGCTTGGGTCGATTAGCCCAACCAATCGCGGCCACACAGGTGCATAGAGTTACTGCCAGTAAGAGTTTCTCGGGCAGTGAGCGGGTTTTGATGCCAAATGAGTGCTCTTTGCCGCGTCCAAGTCCATAGGAGTGTGCCAGCTGCCTGTGATCTAACAGTATTTGATGGGGCGGTTTGTCGATGATCTTCATTGCTTCGCCTCTGAGTTAGTGTGGTTTAAAGCTTTATCCAATAGGCAACAATTTGATTATTTGCTGAGCCAGCACCAGATATAGTGCCATAGGGGGGCGCCTTTGCTTTTGCGGTACCATCCATTATTTCTCCAGATTTTGCTTTGCTTGATTTGAGCAAGAGCAACATTGACGGCACCACAACTTGTGGTGTCTTAGACTTCGCCTTTTCTAGCACTTCTTCAGATGACAGTTTGGGTGGCAAAAGTGATCAGCTTGTGATCACTGACAAATTTGACAGTCTTTATATTGGCTACTTTGCCGGTTGTGTTGCGCAATGACCCACACCGTGGCTCTTTTCAGGACTTTTAAATATTCGTTAGATTTCGCATTTCTACATATTCAAAAATCTAGATATATTGTAATTAGATTATTAGCGACGTTCATGGTTTCCTTGTCGTTTGCAGGCAAGCGTTTGCCATGGTTTGGTACGGCTGGTGTCGCTTAATAATGTCGTCGCTGAGTGCAAGCTGGCTAAAAAAACAGAAAAGGCAAAATAAATTCTTCTGTTGCATCGGTGGTGGTGGCACTGATGCCGGTATTGTATTTGGTATCGGTTTTAGACCAAAAGCAGCTCGCTATGCTCGTGCTGAGCAGTCTCCGGGACTCTGTCCTGAGCCCGTGCAAAGACCTTTGCATATGCGTAGTATATAAACTCGTTGGAATGGACAAAGGATCAATACTTGTAGATAATAAGATCCTCTTTTCATTTTGGTGTCATCTTGCACCTCCAGGCTTAAGGAGCTTTCATAAATGATTCAGCCTCAAGCGCTTAATGACGGGCCGACCTCCAACATGCCTGTCAACGCCGAAGACTTTAGCGACTTACTGGAAGGGGACAATGGCAATATGTTTAGCGCTCAGGACATGATTATGGCGATAGCGCAGGGACAGCAAGCTGTGGACAATATCGCCGCCGATACCACTAGCTCTATCGCCGATTGTGCTATTGAGTCTCAAAGTTTTGATGCCAGCCCAGAGGCTGACGTCACTCAGTCTGCCAGCGACAGTGCTGCCGAGCTGGCTGCCAGCACTATAGTTGGTGCTGACGACCGCGTATCGCGTCAAGATCTGGTCAATTTGCTCGAAGGCTTTGTTGGTGTGCTCAAGGCTGAGCCAGCTGCCAACTCGGGCACGGCCATAGAGGCTGCTCGCGAATTTAGTGTAGCCATAGTTAACTCTCCCAAATTGGAAGAAGCCCAGGTCAATGATCGCACTCAAGAGATTGAGAGTCTGCGTAACCTGGTCATCGAAGCCCAGGATACGATTATCAAACTGCTCACCGATAGAGTAGAAGATAGAGCCAAGATTGCCGCCCTGCAAACTCAGGTCACGCTATTGCCTGACTTGCAAGCCCAGGCTGATAGAGCCATGGCTGCTGCTAACAAAACTGAAGACTACAAAAACGAACTGACCAAAATCAAGTTTGAAATGGACCGTTTCAAGCTCTTCCGGGTGCGCACTGAAGAACAAAATAACATGACTCTGTGGGCTCGCCTGCGCCGCTGGGTGATGCGCAGACCTGCCGCTCCAGTCGATTAAGGACCAAATACAGCGCAGTCTTTAAGCTTGCTTTTGAGTCTAGCTGCGCCCATTTCGGTCACTCTTGTATCTCTCAACTCGAGGTGCTCGAGGGTAGCCAGATCACTGAGGTTGCTCACACCGTTATCGGTGATTTTTGTGCCATTTAAAAATAGTACTTTGATGCTCTTTGACTGAGCCAGTGGAGCCAGTGCTGCGTCTGTTATCTCGGTATCGTTGAGATAAAGAGTGGTTAGCTTGGTCAGCTTGGCTAGATCTGCTGCTGCTTTGTCGCTTACTTTGCTAAAGGAGAGGTCCAACTCGTCCACCTCTGGCAGTACCTCCACAAGGAGGGCGACAGCTGGGTCAGCAATGGTTGAGGGCAGATGCAGCCTTTTGAGCGTTTTAAATTGGCTCAAATGCTTCAGACCGTGCTCACTGATAGCCGTGCTCTTAAGCGCTAGAGTGGTCAGCTTGGGTAGTTTAGCCAGTTTATCCAGCTGCTCGTCGCGGATAGACGAGCCTGTCAGCCAGAGAGTCTCTATAGTGCTCAGACCACCGACTATATCCAGGTCGGCTTGACCAACAGTGGCAAAATCCAGACGCATTTCGACGAGCGGACTGGCTGTCACTGCTTTGAGCACGCCAGTATTAAAGCTGCACATGGAAAAATCAGCAGAAGTAAGCTGGTTGAGCGACTCCTGTACTTTAGCGGTTTCTTTGTCATTAAAATCATATGAAAAGGCCAGTCCCAGGAGCTGTTCCTTGTCCATTTTGAGATTGACTTGCCCGGCCGCTTGACCGACCCAGGTCTTGGAATGGGGAAATTGATTGCCTGCAAAGTACAGATTTCCCGCAGATCTCGCCAGGGGGAAGCTGAGTTTCACATCCTGCATACTGCAATTCCTACTTTTTTAACTAATATAGTGACTTTTATGGGGGAAACCGTGTCGCCATATTCTATAGGTTTGGCTACCCTGATTGTACTGGGGCAAGCCATACGTAACATTTGCTTGATTCCCCGGTCTCTCCTCCAACTCCCTGGGCTAAACATATACTTATGACCGAATTTGACGACGGCTATGATAGCCGCTCTTTTAGAGATCCTGGACGCGATATGGACAATATGGTGGCTCAAAATGCCATCAACATAATGCAACAGATGGGCGTGGATTTTGCTCCGCGCAATCAAAGAGTCAACCAGGACTGGCAGCGTCAGGACGATTTTTATAGTCAGGCAAATGGCAATGGCGATTATCGCTATAGCCAAAATCAGGGACCTGTGGACTGGCAGGATGATGGACGGGGACGCTCTCAGGCTTTTTATGGTCAAGAGCAGGAAGTTTATAGAGATGATCCAGCTTACTCTCAGGCTGTTTACCGGCCTGATGACGCTAGACGTCCCGAAATGACCCAGGTGGCTCAGCGTGAATATAGTGCCGAAAGACCGCAGGCGCCAGGGCAGTGGACTCGATACGATTTTGCCGCCTTTGAAAGTCTCAATCAAGCCACTAGTCGGCTGGAAGGGCGCTCTATTAAAGAGTTTGACCGCAATATCGATCCCGATGTCGGTTGTGCTCGTAGTGTCAGCCAGGCCTTAAGTGACGCCTATGGCTACAATATCCGCGAGGTAAATGTGCGTAAGTTGGAAGGCACATTGAGAGGTCTTGGTTTTACCGAAGTAAGCACTAGAGACATCAAACCTTCCGATGTCATACTCGCTTATCGCGCCAATACCGATTATTCTCATTCGGCTATTTATATGGGTAATGGCCAGATTTTTAATAATGACAGCGAGCTGGGCATTATGCGTCGCCAATCTATAGATAAGTTCAATTCGGCCGAGTTTAAGCGCTTTGTTATTTTGCGCAGACCACCGGAAGTACCAGCGCTTTTGCGCTGATACAAAAAGTGATTTGATGTGCTAGCTTTTGCTGATGGGCAAAAGTCTAAATCTCTGTGGTGCTCTCCTCTGGATGCTTGCCTTTGTCTGGCAACTTAACTGGACGCTACCTGCCTGCGCTCAACAAACCTGTAATCCACTAGATCCAAATAGTCCCTGTAATTTGCGCAACGGTTTTGGTGATGGTATTGATGCCACTGAAGGCGGTAGTGTATTGGACGGCACAAGCGACATCGAGCAAGTCGATAGCATCATTTTTGTGCCAACTGACGTGATTCGTCCCTTCTTTCAAAATATTGAAGAAGGCGAAAATGAGTACCAGTCAGTCAAACCATTTGGCTCAATCAAAGAGCCTGGCGACGCCTCGCCGCTCAAAGACGATCCAGATCATACTGGCTGGAGTCTCATAACTGGAGTGAGAGCAGCGTCGCTACTAGAGTTTGGTCTTGGTAAAGGGCGAGTATTGGCTAGCTCTACAGCTCCTGTAAAACTGGCTGACGGTGCTTATCGCCTCGGTCCTGGCGTTAGTTTGATAGCAGCCGATAAGCTCAGTCATCAGTCTACTTTTAAGACCATTTATGGCGAAATAGTACTGCCGCAAAATACTGAAGCTGTGGTGGAAGTTTGTGATGACTGTCTCAGGGTATTTAACCTGACAGCGCTTAAAGAGCCACTTTTGCTCTATGTGCCAGTAAGGGTGCCGGCTGTGCAGAGACAGGCTATTACAAGTATGGCTGGCACTGAGCTAGTTGTATCGCGAGACATTATCCACGAGCACCAGCTCCTGGTCGAGGACGAAGTGGCCAGGCGCAATCTCACTAAGATTGCCGATAACTACGGTGTGTGCGAATTTAGCGTGGAAACTCTCTTTAGTCGTTCGGATTATCTCTCGCCAATACTCAAGCAGCTGCCACCACGGCTCAAAGCAGAGCTCATGAATAAATGGTCTAAAGTGGCAGCAGTGCTGTCTTTTACCCATGGGCGCAATGGTTTTATGTTAGTCAAAAAATAAGAAGGGGCACTGTATTTAGTGCCCCTCTCATTTAGATATTTTCTGGTTTTTTCTTGCCATCCATAGGCACGTCTACCAGCGCTGGTTCTTCCAATTTTTTAAATATTGGTCCAGTATTGCGCACCTTTTGACCACTGGGGATAAGATCAAAAAATCCATCTGGTCTCTCGTTATCGCCAATTACTTCCAGTGCATCATCATGACCTAGTTGCCACCAGATATCAGAAGCAAATTTGGGAGCAAAGGGATAAATCATAAAGGCGATGCGGCGCAGCATCTCTACTGATGTATAGAGCACTTCACTGCCTTCTTTGACTTTGCCTTCTTTAAACTGCTTCCATGGGGCTTCGTCATTGACATACTTGTTGGTTTGATCGGCAATGGCCATAAAGGTTTCGATTGCTTTGGCAAATTCCAGTTTGGCCATGCAGCTGTCATAAACTGCATGCAGACTGTTGGCTTTTTCTCTCAGGTCATGCTCGGGACTGGCCTTAGGTATGAGACCGTCACAGTTGCGCTCAATCAGAGTGAGAGTGCGGTTAAGCAAATTGCCGATATTGTTAGCGAGGTCGGCATTTACTCTCGGTACAAAGTCAGCGAGACTAAAGTCACCGTCTTGATCAAATGAGTTGGCACAAAGCAGGTAATAGCGCACAGCGTCAGCACCGTAGTGCTCTACCAGTTTGTTTGGATCGATAACATTACCCAGTGATTTTGATAATTTTTGACCCTCTACTGTGATAAAGCCATGGGCAAAAATCTGCTTGGGCAATGGGATACCAGCAGCCATCAAAAAGGCGATCCAGTAAATACTATGAAACTTGGTGATATCTTTGCCGATAAGATGCAAGTCGGCTGGCCAGTATGTCTTAAACTGCTCATCGTCAGTAAGATAGCCAACTCCAGTGATGTAATTGGTGAGGGCATCCATCCAAACATAGATGACTTGATCATCATCGCCAGGGATAGCAATACCCCAGGAGAGACTCTTGCGTGAGCGCGATACGCTAAAGTCACCGAGTTCGGGATCGTTTAGCTGGTTCAATACTTCTTTGCGACGACCATCTGGTCTGACCACTTCCGGATTTTTTTCGAGCCACTCTTTTATTTGTGGTTTGTACTTGGTCAGCTTAAAAAAGTAGTTGTCTTCGGCCAGTACTTTAGGTGCTTTTTTGTGAGTGGGGCAATTACCTTGCTCGTCTAGATCGCGCTCTCTGACAAAGTCTTCACAACCTTCGCAATAAAGACCGTTGTAAGTAGACTTGTAGATATCGCCCTGTTCTTTGAGCTTGGCAAATAGATGCTGTACTACTTTGGCGTGACGACTCTCGGTGGTGCGAATAAAGTAGTCAAATGACAAATTGAGATTGCGCCACGATTTTTCGAAGGTGGAGCTGATTTGATCGCAAAGGCAATCGGTGTCATACCGGCTGCTTCAGCCGATTTTTCGACTTTTGAGCCGTGCTCGTCGACACCGGTAAGGAAGAAAACGTTGGCCCCGTTCAGTCTGTGATAACGAGCCACCACATCGGCTGCTATCTTTTCGTAGGCATGACCAATGTGCGGAGCGGCATTAACGTAGTCGATGGCTGTTGTGACATAGAACTTTTTCATGGAGAGCGCCAAATCCTATACAATATTGATGCTGTAGTCGGTCAATCATAATACAGACCGAGCTGGTTGCCTCAGCCATGTAAGTATATGTAGCCACAGGCAGTGTTAAATAAGTCAGAGAGGTCGGGAAGATGAAAAAGGGTTCCAAAAAGCGGGAAAGCAACTTCGAATCTTTCAATCCACTTGAGAACAAAAAGGTTTTACTCGGTGTAAGTGGCGGTATTGCTGCTTACAAAGCTTGCGATATCGCCTCCATGTTGCGCCGGGCTGGTGCTGACGTGCACGCTGTGCTCACTCCCAACGCCAAAGAGTTTATTACTCCTTTGTCTTTGACCACCATAACCCGCAATCAGACTCATTGTGAGCAATATGGGCCGAGTGCTGATTGGCGTCCTGAGCATATCGATCTGGCTAAAAAGTGCGATTTGATTTTGATTGCTCCAGCTACCGCTGACTTAATTGCCAAGCTTGCCACTGGTATCTGTGATGACCTTTTGACAACAATGGTCTTGGCCAGTCAGGCAAAAGTAATGATTGCCCCAGCCATGAATCCTGTGATGTTGCAACATCCAGCCACTCAATACAATCTCTCAGTCCTCGAAAACCGCTACCGTTACGACATCATCCCGCCAGAATACGGCGAAGTCGCTTGTGGTGATGTCGGCGTCGGCAAAATGGCCAGTGTCGAAACCATCATCGCTGCTGTGGCCAGCCGCTTGCTTGTACACCGTACACTGGCTACTAAACGTCTAATAGTGACTGCTGGTGGCACCAGAGAGCCTATCGATCCGGTCCGCTTTATTGGTAACCGCTCATCTGGCAAGATGGGCATAGCCATGGCAGATGCCGCTCACAGCCGTGGTGCTGAAGTCACCCTGGTATCTACTGTCAACATCGAAAGAGCCTATCCAGTAGTGGTAGTTGAGACTGCTCAAGAGATGCAAGAAGCTGTAGAAGCCGAGTTTGATAGTTGTGACGCGCTGGTTATGACCGCTGCTGTAGCTGACTTTAGACCACTGGCAGTAAGCAGCCACAAAATCAAAAAGACCGATAGCGAGGACATCGTCCTGGAGCTAACTAAAAACCCTGACATCATCGACTTGCTTGGTCGTGTCAAGCGCAAAGATCAGGTCATTGTTGGCTTTGCTGCTGAGTCTGAGGCCCTTTTGTCCAATGCTGCCAGTAAGCTCAAGCGCAAAAACCTCGATATGATTGTTGGCAACGATATTTCGGTGCCTGACATTGGGTTTGGCTCAGATGACAATGCCGTTGTAATCATGTCCGCCGACGGCACCCGCGAAAACCTGCCGCGCATGCCCAAGCGGGCCATTGCCGAGCATATTTGCGATTTACTTTCGGAGCGCTTCCAAGTGCTCGAATCAGAACCTGTCGTCTAAACAAAAGATAGACAAAAGTGCACAAATCGAGCTACTTAGCAAGCTTGATGATATACTCACATGTTTGGATGTAACCGGAGTGATGTTCATGGGCAGAGCCGATAATCGCGAAATTCAAATCGTAGCTAAAGAAGATAGTCAGTGGGGCTACTGGCTCACAGGGCTGGTTGTCGGGGCTGTTGGTGGGGCTACACTGGCCTTCCTTACTGCACCAAAGTCTGGCACCGAGTTGCGCGGCAGTTTGCAGCGCTCCGCCAAAAATGTGCCTGAGCGCATGAGCGAAGTGGTTGATGATTCTCTCGACCTTTACGCTTCATTCCTCAATTACTGCCAGTTGACTCTAGAAGAGCAAACTTTGCGTTTTAAAAGAGCAGTTGCCGCAGGCAAACTGGCCGCTGCCAAAAAACGTGAAGAAATCGAATTTGGTGGCAGCTCACAATTGCCTTTTCAGCACAGATAAGTATTCGGCGCTAACTCACAGTTGAGTTAATCAGAGATAAAGGACTTTATAGTGGAACAACTCTCAAGCAGCCTGAATATTCTGGTGGCTGTCTCTCTAATTTTTCTTGCTGTCTCACTGATGGCTGTCAGTATGCCTCTTATGTCCATGGTCAAGCAATCTGAGCGCACACTCAGTGCTCTCGAGCGTTTGCTTGGCACAGTCGACAGAGAGCTTGGACCGACCCTCAAACAGGTTGATGCTCTGCTTGGCACCGTTATTGAGCTCAAAGGTAAGGCCGAGCGCTCCATTGGCGATGTATCTGGCAAAGTCGGAGACGTCACCGGCGGTATCACTAAAGCAGCTGACCAGTATAAAAAACAATCTTCGGTTGTTGGTGCCGGTTTTATGGCAGGCTTGAGAGCCTATCTCGAGCCCAAAAAAGATCGCAACAAAGAATCAAGAACTTTGTCAGAAGTGAGCAAGTAAGTATTTAGATCTAAAAGATTTTGGGTAACCAGTAAGTAGCTAGAAAGTTTGGAAGTTTAAGGTAGAGGTTTATATGAGTAGATTTTTTGAAGGTTTAGTAGTGGGCGGAGTGCTCGGATATATTGTCGGCATCCTTTCAGCTCCTAAGTCTGGTGCAGATCTTCGTCGGCAGATTGCAGACAATTCCGAAGATCTCTACAAACAAGCATCCGATTCGCTTACTGACATAAAAGAAAAGACCGGCACCACCATTAGCGATTTGCAAACAAAGAGCAATGATGTCATCAAAAAAGCTAGCGACAGCGTTGCTGGCACCAAAGACCAGATTGCACACAAGCTCCAGGAGCTGGCTGGTCAGGGCAAGCAAGTAATGGTTGATGACGTCGAAAACGCTGCTAGCGGCGGCTAATTTTTAATTGGAGAGGCAACTGTATCGTCTCAACCGGGCCATCGCTATGTGCGGACTGGCCAGCAGGCGCAAAGCGGATGAGCTTATCGCCAGTGGTCTTGTGCGCGTAAACGGCAAAAAAGTTGTCGACTTTAATACGATGGTGGATTTGGAGCAAGATAAGCTCGTGGTGGATGGCTACAAAGCCGAGCCACTGGTGCTCGACTACATCGTCATGAATAAGCCCAAAGGTGTGGTCACCACATGCTTTGACGATCAAGGTCGCAAGATAGTGCTGGACCTTTTGCCTCCCGAATTAAGACACCTCAAGCCCGTCGGTCGTCTAGATACAGACTCCGAGGGGCTTTTGCTCCTTACCAATGACGGCAATCTGGCTAAAGCCTTGACCCATCCCAGTCACGATGTGCCCAAGCTCTACGAAGTTACTGTCAAAGGCAAAGTCCTTGCTGAACACATTGAAACACTCTCATCTGGCGTGCGGTTGTCAGAAGGTGTTACGCGCGCGGCAAGAGTAAGCAAAATTTCTGCAAATTCATTTGAATCAACACTCAGAATCGAGATATTTGAAGGGCGAAACCGGCAAATCAGGCGCATGTGCGCTAAGGTGGGATTACCGGTAACGAGGTTGGTCAGGGTTGCCATTGGTGGGTTACAATTGAAGCACCTGGAGCCAGGTTACTGGCGTCATTTATCGGATAACGAGTTGTCTTCACTGTACAGGCAGTCCAGCAAACAACAAACCAAAAAATAAATTGCATTAGTACAAAAAATAGGACTGTAAACGGTGAGCACTGCCACGATGTCTCTAGAGCAGATAGGTCAAAAACTCAAATCCGCGCGTGAAATGCAAGGTCTAAGTCTTGGTCAGGTCTACGACCGCACCAAAATCCCCATGAGTTCACTGGAAGCAATTGAGACAGGTCGCGGCGATGACTTGCCAGAGCCAGTGTATGTTGCTGGTTTTATCAAACGCTATGGCGACATGCTGGGTCTATCCGGTCAGGCACTGGCAGATGAATACAAAAAAGCCGGTCAGTCCATGGACAATGCACGCTCCGGACTGTTTGGTATGGGCAAAGGCGGTGGTCGCGAAGTGCCACCCGCACCAATGACCTATGTCACCAAAAGCCGCGTCGAATCAGAAGCACCGAGTTTTACCCGCACATTCTTTTATCCTAGTTTATTGCTAGTGGCAGTACTGGCCTCTGTCTGTGGACTGATTGCCTGGAATCAAAGCCAGCTCAATAGCCAGGACCCTGGTGTACTGGCGCTGCGCGACTCAGCTACACGCTACAACGCTGCTGGCAATCAAGTACCAGTCCAGCCCAATCAATTGCCTGCTGCCAATGTGGCTACTACTCAAGCTGCTCCAGTCGAAGCAAAAGTGGCATTGTCAGCCACTCAGCACGTATGGGTCGAAGTTAAGGCTGTCTCATCCGGTGCATCGCTCTTTACTGGTTATCTAGAGAGCGGTGACAAAAAAGAATACACTGATCCTCAGGGAGTGACAGTCAGAGCCGGTAACGGCGGATCACTCACCGTAGAAAATCAAGGCAAATCGGAAGTATTTGGCGCTCCTGGTAAAGTCAGAGAATTTACCTATATGGCTCCTGTACCGCAGGTAACACAAGTTGCCACTGACACTACTGGTCAAACAGGCACAACGCCTGTAAAGCCTGTTACAAATGTAAAGAGGCCCGTTGTCCGCCGCACTACTGGCGAAACCGGCTCCAGTCCTGTCAGACGCCCCCGTCGTGTGGATGATGGCGGCACCAGAGACATACCTGGCGCAACTGGTGGCCGATCTATAGATGTACCTTACAGATACAATGATGGTCGTCTTGATAACGACTAATCTGCTGATACTCTAGTTGTCAGTGCATTGCTGGAGGTTTTAATGCGTAACCCCAAAATCGGGGTGGTATCACTTGGCTGTCCAAAGAATGCCACAGATACTGAAGTCATGCTCGGTCTCTTAAATGAAGCCGGTTTTGAAGTGACTTTTGATAACGACGATGCGCAGATGTGTCTGGTCAATACCTGCTCATTTATCGGTGATGCTCGCAAAGAATCAGTAAGAACACTGGTTGAGCTGGCAGATCAGGGCAAAGAACTAATCATCGCTGGCTGTCTTGCTCAGCATTTTAAAGAAGAACTACTCACCGAAATCCCCGAAGCACGCGCTGTGGTCGGCACCGGTGACATCACTAACATTGTCGATGTAATTAAATCGATTGCTGCCGACTCGTCATTGCGGGTTGTCGAAGTCAGCGAAATACCAAACAACTATGACGACGAAGTTTTGCCTCGCATGCAAACTGGTGTCGGTGCCTCTGCTTATCTCAAAATTGCTGAAGGCTGCGATCATACCTGTAGCTTCTGCATCATCCCTCAGCTGCGCGGTAAGTTTCGCTCGCGCACGATAGAGTCTCTCGTCAAAGAGGCTCGTATCCTTGTTGCTGGCGGTGTCAAAGAAATCATCCTGGTATCGCAAGATAGCACCTATTACGGTCTAGATATCTACAACCGCATGGCTCTAGGAGAGCTGCTCGAAGCTCTGCATGAAATCGAAGACCTGGACTGGCTGCGTGTCATGTACTGCTATCCCACCGAAGTCAATCGTCCACTGCTTGAGACCATGGCGCGTCTGCCCAAAGTCGTCAAATATGTCGATATCCCGCTGCAACACTCGCATCCTGAAGTACTCTCAGCAATGGCTCGTCCACGCAATCCCGAAAAGGCAATGGACTTGATTCGTGAGTGCATACCTGGTGTCAAAATCCGTTCTACTTTTATTGTCGGCTTCCCTGGCGAGACCGAAGAACAATTCCAGCATCTCTATGACTTTGTAGAAAAATACCGCTTTGATAGATTGGGTGTCTTTACTTATAGCCGTCAGATGGAAGTACCAAGCGGCCATATGGACACACAGATACCAGAAAAAGTGAAAAAGCAAAGACAGAAGCGCATCATGACTTTGCAGCACGGTATATCGCTGGAGCTAAACCAGGCAATGGTTGGTCAAACAGTGCCAGTACTGGTAGAGAGCTATGACGAACAAAAGAAACTCTTTGTCGGTCGCAGTCAGTGGGACGCTCCTGGTATAGACAATCTGGTCTATATCAAAGAAGGCGAAGAAGAAGTAATCATGGCTGAAGTGAATAACGTAGTGGTGGAAGAAGCCAAACCATACGATCTCTTTGGCACCGTCCGTAGTGACACATTGCCAGAGCTAGTTAAAGCTGGTGTGGGTGCCGCTACTCAAACAAAGAAACGCTAGACTGGTGAGGAAGACATCTCCCAAGTTTTTTCCTGGGATAACGTTTTCTTTGAAGTGGCTATTTACCGGCATTGTATTTGCTATGGTATTTGCCTATTCGCCTCAACTGATGCGCAATGTCGTCGCCTTTTTGCTGATCATATGGGCCATGCTGGCACCACTTATGGCTAGCTGGAGTTTGCTTGATTTGTCTTCCTGGGCTTTTGCCGAAGGGCGTTATCGCCAGGCTCTGAGCTTAGCTACAGCCGCTCTCAAAATTGATGAGTGGATTAGGCCAATGGCTAATTTAATTGGCATGAGTGAGTCCCCCTTTAGAGTCTTTAACTCACTCAATCAAGCGAGCTCTTATCAGGCCCTAGGTCAGTATAAAGAAGCTCTCGATGTACTAAAAAATGTACTTGCTAAAATCGAAAACTCAGAAACTCTCGATGCTGATGCTACCGCTGCACCACGAGTACTGACTTCTCTGGCTTTGACTAAACAGTTTTTGGGAGACTTTGTCGGTGCCGAAAACACTCTGCGCCGCTCGCTCACCATCAAAGAAGGCAAGCTTGGACGCGATGAATTAGACGATGAGCAAAAGACTAATCTCAAACTTGTCTCCGCTTGTGACCTCAATGCGCTTGGCCGGCTTGATTGCAAGAGGCTAAAGTGGGACACCGCTGAGTCCCAACTCAAATTATCAATTGAGCGTCTCGAAGCTCTCGACCGCGCAATCGACCCCAGTCGCGAGCTGTGGAGCGAGTTTGCTGCTCCACTGGTAGATGTACTGATGCACACTGATAGAAGTGATCTTGCTTATGAGCTAGCTCAGAGCATACTCAATATCCGCCTCCGTTGTCTCTCTGCCCATCATCCATCACTTGCCAGTGCCCATGATGCTTTTGGCCGCTGTCTCATTATCTCGGGCAATTTAGAGCGCGCTCGCCGTGAGCTAGAGTGTGCTCGCCGTATCCGTGCCCATAGCAAAGATCTCAATGCCTCTGATAATGCTGAGACTATTTACAGTCTTGCCCTGCTCGCTGACAAAAAGGGTGAAGCCCAGGCGGCCGAGGCACTTTATCTAGAAGCGCTAAAACTCAAAGAAGAAGCGTATGGACCGAGTTATCCCGATGTGGCCGAAGTCCTGGAAACTTACGGTGCTTTTTTAGAAAGGCAAGAGCGCGGCTCTGAAAGCCAGTCTATACTCAGTCGTGCTAGCGAAATCAGACATAAATTTGCATAATCGATACTTTGCCCTAGCCAATTCTAGCTAGAGTGCCTGCTTTGACTAGATGCTCGGCGGCGATTTTAAATAGATTGTCTGCCATTGACAGATGGTCGTAGTCAAAATTTTGCATAAAATACTTGAGCTCATCAAGACCATCAGCCGCTTGCGCTATAGCATGGCGCATCCACTGTACAGCTGGTCCCATAGTCAGTGGCGGAGGATTAGCTGTAAATTCCTGACTGGCTTTTAGTAGTGTGCGCTCAACCTCTTCTACATATTTGCCAAAGTCATTGAGCAAATCATCATCATAGAGATCTTGAGCGAGAGCCTGCAGGCTCTGTTTGTATTTACGTAAAATATTGGAGATGGATTTTTTGAGCGGATTAAAGACACTGCGCAAAAACTTTTCGCGGGCAATTTCTTCGTCTAGCGAGTCTTGAGCGTGCTTAGGTATGGTGCGCGGCTTTTGGGCAAAGAGTGTGGCATCGTACTCAGCTCTCTTTGTGGCATCAATCAAGATGGCATAGGCTTCGTTTATAGACATCATCAGCTCGGTTTTGGTCATCACCTGCTGATTGGACTTATCTATATAGGCTAAATCTGGATGGTTTGATTTGACGAGTTCCCGATAGGCTCGTTTAATTTCGTTATGGCTGACATCCGGGCGTACGCCCAGGACTTCATAGTATGTAGTCTTAACGCGTTTCATAAAACTAATTATGCCCTTAAAACCCACTGGATGTACCGATTCTTCTCGTGAATTTTGGCTATAATCTTTTAGTATGTTCTGCCCCTTTTGTAATCACCGAGAAAGCCGTGTGCTCGAATCCCGTCTGACATCAGACAATTCGGTCAGACGCCGCCGTGAGTGCGAATCCTGCAACAAGCGATTTACCACCTACGAAAAACTAGAAGTAATCCAGTTTTTGGTGGTCAAAAACTCGGGCACCCGTGACCCTTACTCTCGCGAGAAGCTGAGAGCGGGGATAAGCCGTGCTTGTGTCAAGACCACAGTCAGTGCCGAACAAATCGATAATATCGTAGACAGCGTCGAAAACGAGCTGATGGTCTCGGGACGCCGCGAAGTGTCATCCTCGATGCTGGGAGAGCTGGTGCTTTCACAGCTCTCTGCCCTGGATCAAGTGGCATATGTAAGGTTCGCTTCTGTTTACCGGGCATTCCGCTCAGTAGATGACTTTATCGCCGAGCTAAACTTGCTCAAAGACACTATCCGTGACTCTGCCAGTAGATCTAAAGAGATCCTGGAGCGAGCCAGACGCGAAGAAGAAATGGCTAAATCAGCCAAAATATGAGACAAATCCAATCAGTTATGTATCAGTCCACGTTACGGATTGCTTATGGACCTTGTCTCTATGTCCGAGCGTGATACACTTTCTCACTGCTTATCTATATCTTCGAAGAAAATTGAGTTACGAGAACTTTTCATGAATAGCATTATTAAAGAGATCGAAGCCCCCCTCCTCAAAACAGACCTGCCAAAGTTTGACGTTGGAGACACCGTTAAAGTCTTCGTCAAAATCGTTGAAGGTACCAAAGAGCGTACTCAAGGTTACGAAGGCGTAATCATCAAGTATTCGGGACATGGTGTGGGCACAACAATCACTGTCCGTCGCGTATTTCAAGGCATCGGCATTGAGCGTGTGTTTTTAATTCACTCACCCCGAGTAGAAAAAATCACAGTACTGCGTCGCGGTCATGTCCGTCGCGCCAAGCTCTATTATTTGAGAGAGCGTACCGGTAAGGCTACACGTATCAAAGAAAAAGTTGGCGTACGCAGAGATGCTGATGTTAAAGCCGAAGCTAAACCAGCTCCCAAGGCTGAAGCTAAAGTTGAAGCCAAGTCTGATTCCGCTGAAAAAGCCTAATTAGAGTCAGTACTTAGTTGCCTAAGAACTTCAAAAAGCCCACGAAGGGCAAAAGAACTGGCCAGACTGGTCAGTCGAACAAAATTGGCACCGGTAGCAATGCCGGTGCCTCTAGTCGTACTGGGGCTAGTAAGCCTCTGCGCAATACCTCGCGCAATGCAGCCGCTCGCAGTGTCGCCGCTCGTAATGCCGCAGCTAAAAACACTGACAATGCGGCACTCAATGCCGGTGCTCAAGCTGCCAATGCCGAGACCAGTCAAAGACCAAAGCTAAAAAAGAAGCCGCCGCCCAAAGTAAATACTGCTTTTAAGCGTCTCACTGAGATAGTCAAATGGGTCGATATCGTCATCGAAGTGCTCGATGGTCGTCTGCCAGTTTGTACAAAGCACCCTGCCAGTGACGAAATTTTTGGTAATAAGCCCAGACTGATTATTTATAGCAAGCTCGATATGGCCGATAGCCGCAGGCTCAAGGACTATGTCAAGCGGCTCAACGCCTCTTTTAGCGACCCTGACTCCACTGGTCCCCCTTGTCGGGCTGTGGCACTGTCACTTAAAGGACGCAACAACCAGGCGCAGTTTATCGAGTCGGCTCTTGCTCTGACTCAAGACAAACGCGATCACCTTGCTGGCCGCGGACTTTTGCCAAGACCCATGCGGGCCGCAGTTGTCGGTATCCCAAACGTGGGCAAGTCCACTTTGATTAACTGGTTTATTGGTCAAAAAAAGGCACGCACAGGTAACTCGCCTGGTGTCACCAAAGGTACACAGTGGATTAGAGTGCATCCTATGCTGGAGCTACTGGATACGCCAGGTATCTTGCCGCCCACACTGTTTGGCAAAGAGACCATGACCAAGCTCTCGGTGCTCAACCTGGTGCCATCGGATACTTACGATACTGTTGAGTGCGCCCAGGCAGCCTTAAAATTATTGCAGACTCACTATCCTTCATATCTCGATGCCTATGTCCCGTCTCTGGCTGGCACTATCGACCAAAACGAAGGACTGGCCCACATCGCTGGCGCTCGGAGATTTCTTGCTAAAGGTGCCATACTCGATGAGATCAGAGCAGCTCACGTCTTACTTGGCGACATCAGAGATGGTAAATTAGGCACGATAACCTTTGACAAACTGGACTGATGTCCACTGGATACACTCGTGCCCGCCGCCAAACCCAGTGCCCAGGCTAAAGCCGCACCAGGCAAGAGCAATCTAAGTAAGATGCTCAAGTTTGATGTGCAAAATTATCATAAAGTGCGCGAGTTATTTGACCTGCCCACTCTCTCTCCCCTTGCTGGCAAAGCCAATAAATCGGCTCCTGCTCCCGGTCTACAACTGACTCTGTTAAAAGAGCTAGACGTAATCATCGGGGTAGATGAGGTCGGTCGTGGTTGTCTGGCTGGACCTGTGGTATCAGCAGCGGTGCTATTGCCTCTGACTCGTTTGCATCCATCTTTACTTAAATCACTGAGTGAGCTTGATGATAGTAAAAAGCTCAAAGCCGATGTACGTGAGCGCATCTCAGATGTTGTGCGAGCTAGTTGCCCTTATGCGATAGGCATGGCCACTCCGCGCGAGATAGACGAGATCAATATATTGCAAGCCAGTCTGCTCTCCATGCGCCGAGCAATTGCTGCCTTGAGTGAGCAAGTGGGTATACAAAAAGCTCTGGTGCTGGTGGATGGCAATAAACAAATAAAAGAAATGCCTTTTGCTCAGCTCACTGTAATCAAAGGTGATAGTAAGTCAGCCTCCATAGCCGCAGCGTCAGTGGTGGCAAAAGTACACCGTGATAGTCTGATGCGTGAGTTGGCACTACAGTATCCAGTCTACGGTTTTGACAGTCACAAAGGTTATCCCAGCATCAGTCACCGCAAAGCCATCGCCGAGCACGGTCACTGCGACGAGCACAGATTGAGCTTTAGATTGCTTGCCGAGGTTGAGGAAGAGTTGGAAGATGCCGGTCTAGAGCTAGAGCAGGTTTGATTGAATACGGGAAATTCACATTGCACGCAGTAGTTTTTTCGGAAGAGAGTTAGATAGTAATATGTCTGAATTTGATCAAGACACAGCTCTCCGGGTGGGCGAAACAGCTCTAATCATTGATTCTTCGTTGAAGAGATTGCTTACTGATGTAAATGAGAAGTCTGCGCTTAGATCTTCAGAGCAAAAGTTCTATTCAGAGCAGATTGGATTATGTAGAGACTATATTGCAGATTCGATGCTGCATCCAACGATAGAGCGCTTTCCAGAATTGGCATCTTCAGCCGCTTTATCAGTCGACAACGAACAACCTGAAACAACTGTTGCGGGTAGTTCTCTTTCAAAAGACGGTTTATTTCAAGAGCGAAATATTGCAATTTCTGTTTCGGAGACATTGCTAGTAATCAGTGCGATAGCAGACAATAGTTTATCTAGAACATTGCCTCAACTTTCTGCCTCCGAGAGCGAGGCTTACCGCTATACCGTGTCCTCGATAATGGTTGATTGTGTAACTCTCTTGAATCAAATTTGGAGAACACATCCAGATTTACTTCCTTCGGATATGAGGGACTCTTTTGAGCTTTAGCCGAATGTTTAGCAAGACTTCTCTTAGAGCGCCGAAATAAGATAGAAGCACGGGCAGCTGAAATAAGACTCGAAGTATCAGGCGGTAAATAAGCTGGCGCGTGCAACTCATTAGTGGCGGCCCTTCAGCGATGAGTGTAAGAATCTGTTTTGCGAATGAGAAGTTATGCTTTAAGGCATGTGAGATAATCCCCTTAAGTGGGCAATCAAAAGCACAGCAGCCTTGGATTGTATTGAGAGATTTGAGCACAAGAAGTAATGCGGGACGAATTTAAAGCTAGCATGTATTTTCTTTTGGCTTGCGCCTTTGCTGTCTGTGTTTATATATTGAGTGTTGGACTTATGGCGTAGTGGCAGGTGCCAGCAATCAACCTGACAGTCCTATCGATCACCTGTCTTTTATTTATGGTGCAGAGCTTAGGGGTCAAATGGTCTATATTTACAAACACGAAGTTTCTATTGGGACTGTGTGTTGTAAACGTGGGTCTGGTAATCGCAATGTGTGTTATTCATGAGCTATAAGGCACAGCTTGCACTAGTATTGGGTTGGGAAATCCGAAAGCTCATTGTTGCTACTGCGTGCATTTTGCTTTGTGCATCTGGAAGCCAGGCTTCGGAATTGGAAACGCCGGATCTATCAATCCGTTCAATTATTGAATCAGTTACTCCAGCAATCGAAACAAGCAGCACTCTCCTTGCATTGCGATTTCTGAATAGAAGTAGGTACCCAGTCTCGATTCCGTTTGTTGCATTGAGCGGGAAGGGTCAACCATCAATCAAGAGCAAATTTAGTATGTCAGGTGAGCACTGCAAGGAGTTCGTCGCTAGGGAAGCCGCCTGTGCAGTCATCACATACAGCTGGCTGGATTCAAAAGGGAAAAGCGTCTTGAGTAGAGCTACCTTATTTACTCATTCAAGCCTGAATCTTGCACCAAATGGTTACCAATGTGTATATCTACCCATAGAAGCGCCACCCAGCGATGCTGTACATGAACTGAAAGTGACTTTCGACAACCGGCACTTGCAGACTTTATCAACCACTAATTTCCACAATAAATCAGAGAAGTTTTTTGTGGTTAGCACAGCAGTTAATTTCACAAAGTAATCACTTATCGACGGCGGCGGGATCTCTGCGCTTAAGATGCTTGTCCTCATGGATGGATGCCTACAGGAGCGATCTGTTTTAGACTTTTGACTCAAGTGGCTTAACATTCAGGAAATTTCCACGAGCCCTTTTCCAGCATTCAAGAGTTCAAGGGTCAGCAGAAAGATTTGCTGGAAAATTGTTCGCGCTTTTCTAGCTTCGTCCAAAATTGCTGTATCTGCCGCATCACGAAGTTCCAAATCGCGTAATGCATGTACTTCAACACTAAACTTTTCCTGCATCCACTGCGCCAATGCAGGCGCGACCTGCGCATCTAGCCAGATTGTCATGCAGCTATTACTGGATGATCCAATTTTTGGGAGGCATAGTTCAGTGCAGCCTTAAGATCTTCCATTTCAAGATCTGGCATCTCATCCAAAATTTCTTGAGCACTCAGACCATTCGCAAACAAATCAAGAATGTCGGTGACCCTAATTCGCATGCCGCGAATGCACGGGCGTCCTCCACAGACTTCTAAATTGAACGTAATTCGTTTTTCTGTCCCAGACATTTCTCTTTTCTTCCGCCTGACGGAGAACCTTTTAGTTTATACCACGGCACGCAAAGGGTTGCCACTCTGCACTTTCAGTCCTGCCAGAGCCAAATTTGCCCGTTGTCTTTGTCCCATCACTTGAAACTCGAAAGATTGAAATACTTGGAAGCGCGAATACTGTTTTTCGGTTTGTACAACTTTTAGACGACAGACAGTAGTGCCGTATATGGTGAGTCTTTCTCGAGTACTAGGGGGTAGATTCCATCTCGGCAATGTCATCGTTACCGAGGATGTCCGTAATTATTTTAGTTGAGGTACCGCTACAATAAACCCGAGAAGGAAAAGCCAGGGCAGTCAATTGAGTATTGAGCATTGAGCGATGTAGGTATCCAGTATGAGCGATGAAGACGAATCGGTGACAATCTACGTTTACCTTCTAGGCGAAGGTATTGATGTTTGGGCGCCAGTTCAAGCTGTTCCGCTAGGGAATGGCATCTATGAAATCGTGAGTGATAATTCTAGTGTTGTAGATGAGGATTGGGAATTCCAGAAAGGTGACAAGGTTTTTTGCGAATGGCAGTATAAAGATGGAGGTATTGGCAAACCAGGATGGCTTCTAATTGCTCTGCATCGAGTGGATCAACAATAGGGCTTGGTCAAGGCGCAGGGTGTTAGATTTTTACTGCAAGCCCACCGGGTGGATCGCTTAGAAGATGAGACCCGTCGCCTTTAGAAAGTGAAATAGGTGCGCAAAATGATCGATATCAAAACTGCAGGTCATTCCCTGTGTTATTCAATAGTTGTATTTCTCAGTTTGCTTCCAGTTGGATTGCGTGCGAGTGAGTCAATTCTCTCGGGATAATATTGTTTCTTTCTCTCAAGTTCATAAAAAATCGTTCCATGAATGCCAATTACATCACTCTTCTTAATTGGTCGCGCCCTAATAGCATTCATTATTTGAGAAAGTTGATCCTGACTTATTCGACTTTGTATTTCGTCGATAAAGGCGATATCAGTGTTTCCTGGAAAGAGAATTTTAAATTCAGCATCTTCAACTTGAAAAATGTCGTACACACAATTTAAAGCTCCATCAATAACTTGGATATTCTTCATAAGGATAATTCACTGCCCACGTTGAAGGTCTCACGTAGCTATTCTAGCTCCGCCGCAGATGCATAAGCGATGAGTTAAAGAATCTGTTTTGCTATTGAGAAATTATGCTTTAATGAAGACATTGACCTGATCCAGATTTTGGCGGCACTAACCAATTAGCGATTGCGAACACCCTTCGATCCAAGTATCCAAACAAAAACAGGACCCGCTCTCGCAAGTCCTGTCTCAAAGTAATCAGCTATCTCAATTGAATATCGATATTCAATTGAGAAATCCGAATATCGACTTATCTCGTAGTCGCCGGCAAATTCGGAGTGCCTGCACCGTTTTGACCTTGATCGATATTTGCTTTGCGTATTTTCTTTTCTGTTTCGTTGCCACCATCCAAGATTTGAGTCTTGGAGAGTGAGTCGATTAGATAGTCTACGCCTTTCATTGAGATCATAAACAGACGTTCGCCCATTTCAATCAGTCCTTTTTCTCTCAAATACCAGAGGTTAAATTCCATCTCGGCCATGTCATCGGTATTGAGGATGTCCATCATCATTTTGGCTGAGGCACCGCCGGTGGAGCATTTCTTTTTGCGCTGAGTGTAGAGGATTTGCAGCATAGCGATACGCATCTCGGTCTCGTTAAATGCTACGCCAGTTGTAGGCATCTTGGGCATGCCTGCTCTGCTGCTAAAGTTAGCTGGCTGCTGAGCGCTACCGGCAGCACCGGCTTGCTGTTGTCCGGACTGTTGCTGAGCACCGAGCGACATATCGTAAGCGGCACGTTTGCCTTCATCCGATAGTGTGCGCCAGGCGTCTGTGATGATTCTGAATTTTTCGGCATCACCGGTCTCGGCATTGTCTGGGTGATACATGGCAGCCAAAAATCTGTATGCATAACGGATGATTGTGCCGTGAGCATCACGGTTGACCTGGAGCAGGTCGTAATAGTTTAGCGGGCGATTTTGTTGCGGTGCCTGCCCCTGTTGAGGTTGACCCTGCGGCTGTCCCTGCCCTTGTCCTCCGGGCATGCCTGGTCTTGGTGGGGGCGGTGGTGGTTGATACGACATTGTTTATAGTCCCTTAAGTACGTTCTGAGCTATTACCAGTCTTTGCACCTCTGAGGTGCCTTCGTAAATTTCGGTGATTTTGGCATCACGCATATAGCGCTCTACCGGGTAATCAGTGACAAAGCCATAACCGCCAAAGATCTGTACACATTTGATAGTGCTGCGCATCGCCACTTCTGCGGCAAATAGCTTGGCTTGTGCCGCTTCTTTTGTAAATTTTATACCCAGATCTTGGGCTCTTGCTGCATGGTGCACCAGCAGTCTGGCAGCGTCAATTTCTGTTTGCATTTCTGCCAGCATAAATTGGATGGCCTGGAAGTTATTGATAGTTTTGCCAAATGCCACACGCTCTTTAGCGTATTTGTAGGCATGATCCCAGGCGCCCTGTGCGATACCAACAGCTTGTGCGGCGATACCGATTCTGCCACCGTCGAGAGTGACCATCGCTACCTTAAAACCATCAGTCTCGCCGCCCAGTACGTTTTCGACTGGCACGGGGGTGTCTTCAAAGTTTATCTGGCAGGTGGACGAGCCTTTGATGCCAATTTTGTCTTCTAATTTGCCAAAGGTAAATCCGGGAGCACCCTTTTCGACAATGATAGCCATCAAGCCTTTGTGCTTTTGGCTGGCATCGGTTTGGGCGATTACCAGATAGTAATCAGCTTCTATCCCGTTGGTGATCCAGTTTTTGGAGTTGTTGAGTATATAGTGATCGCCTTTGCGCACAGCTGTGCATTTAGCAGCTGCTGCGTCCGAACCTGAGCCTGGCTCAGATAGGGCAAATGCGCCCATCTTTTTGCCCTGGCACATGGGTACGAGCCAGCGTTTTTTTTGCTCTTCGGTGCCAAAGATATAAATCGGTTTAGCGCAGAGCGAGACGTGGGCTGAGTAGACTACTGAGGTCGTGGCACAAGCTTTAGCCAGTTCTTCTACGACAATGGCGTAGGAGACGTTGTCCATGCCAGCTCCGCCGTACTCCTCGGGAAAAGGGAGCCCGCAGAGGTCAGAGGCTGCCATGAGGTCCCAGTTTTCTCTGGGAAATCTATGCTTCTGATCGATTTCAGCGGCAAGCGGGGCAAATTCATTTTGCGCTATTTCTCTGACCGCTTCCTGGATGAGGCTTTGCTCTTCGCTTAGTTGAAATGTCAGAGGAGTGTCGGTTTGGGTAGTGGCAGTCAACATTTTTTACCTGATGAAAACCTGTAAAAGGGGTAATAGAACGAGTTACCAGGGTAAAACCCCGGCAGGCGCAGCACAATGTTTATATTGGCATTTACCAACCAAACTTGACCGCTCCATATAGATAGAGATCATAGCACCGTACAGCCCTCAAGCCCGTTAAAATCGCCTTTTCAAGTAGTGCGAAGATTGTCATTTACTGCCAGCGCATAAGGTATGTTGTAGACTCTTGAGGCACTGGTGTTTAGGGGCAGACATGTCAGATATAAAAATACTCTATGTCGAGGACGCAAAGAGTTCGGGCGGCACACTGCGTAAGGCTCTTAAGGATGCCCACATGAATGTCGTCTACGTCGGAGGCGGCTTTGACGCTCTCGATGAGCTATCTGACGGTGGTGCTGACGTGGTCGTCTCTTGCATTGAGCTTGGTGATTTGCCTGGATATCAGCTGGCAAGTTTAATCAAATCATCACCAACGGCTGCCAATATGCCTGTAGTACTCTTTGGCGCTGCCGGTTATAAGGCTGACCCAGAGTCTTTTTGGGACAGAGCCTGTCGTGCTGATGCCTTTTATAGTGCCGAGGACCTCGAGTCTGACAATGCTAAAGCTGTAGTGACTAAAATCAAAGAGCTGGTAGAAAGCTCAAGGAAAAATGGTTTTGACCGTCAAAAGAGCAAAAATATCGTAGCCAGTCGTCCCAGTTTTACCTCGGGCAATATGTTGGAGAGCACGGCTCGCTTGATAGATGATTTGCTCTTGCAACAAAGCGCTCAGACTGTGGCTCGCAAATTAGCCAGTCACAGTGATAGTCGCTCTAAGTTTATAGACACACTCTTTGATGCCTTGCCGCCCTTTGATCAATCAGAGCTGGCAGGATTTTTGGTGGCTCACCCACAGGGTGCATGGGGCAGCTTTAAGCCGGTCCGCGGTGCCAGTGTCAGTCAAGCAATGTACAAAAAGCTGCTAGACAGGCTCACCACTGAGCTGGAGTTACGTGGTGAACCACAAATCGACTTGCGCGGTGAACTCATTGATGGTGGCGCCAAAGAGTTTGGCTCGGTGCAGATTTTGCCCGTTAGCCGTGGCGGTCAGGTGCTCGCCGTGCTGGTTTTTGCCTGCAAAGACAAAAATGCATTTAGTGATCAAGCCCTTGCTTTTAATCAG
Source organism: Candidatus Obscuribacter sp. (assembly GCA_016718315.1). Classification (GTDB taxonomy): domain Bacteria; phylum Cyanobacteriota; class Vampirovibrionia; order Obscuribacterales; family Obscuribacteraceae; genus Obscuribacter. The sequence continues at coordinate 658,940 of JADKDV010000003.1, forward strand.
CTTTTGAGTCAAGAAATGGCCACACCACTGGAGCTTTTGCTCTCCAAAGAGGCCTTGCAAGAAATGCATTCGCGCGAAGCGACAAGAGCATCAATTGATAGTTTGACCGGGCTCTATAACCTGGAATTTTTGGTGGGCTTTTTGCAGCAACAGTTGCTCTTTAGCTTTAGACAACGTCTGCCTGTGGCTGTTGCCATCATCGATGTGGATGAGTTTAGTCGGGCCAATCTAGATCATGGCTATGAGTTTGGCGACAGTGCTTTGATGACAATCGCCAACCGACTCCTGCACATCACTAGATCAAGCGATTTGATTGCTCGCTATGGCGGTGATCAGTTTGCCGTGGTCTTGCCCAATACCGATGTGGCAGGTGCTAAAGTACTGGCCGAAAAAGTGAGATCCGAAGTAGAAACTCTGAGCTTTGATGTAAATGGTGGCAAGTCCGCGCCAAAACTAACAGTATCAGTCGGATATGCCAGTTTTAACATGGAAGACTTAAACCCAGAGACAATCTTGCGTGATGCCAAACTGGCACTGCGTGCCGCTAAAGAGCAAGGACGCAATCGCACTGAGAGTGCTAGCTAAATAGATATCTGCAAGTAGGATAGCTGCTTGCTAAATAACCAATTGCTTTTTGACCAGTCGGCTGTATGTTTGATCTATAGTCTCAATCATTTTGCTTTGGCTGTGCAGTCTACTTGCTATAGCAAATGCTGCACCGGCTCCCACGCCTTCTTTGACATTGCCTTGTACATAAGCTCTCAGTCCTGGATGACTGCTTTGCTCAAGACCCGGGTCAATGGAGATAAGTGGAGCCTGGCAGAGTTGGACCAGGTCTTTGACTCTGGCATGGGGATCGTGAGCGACATAACTGGTAGTGATAATGGCCAGGTGCTCTATGAGGTCAGTGCGATAAGCGCTGTGACTTACATCGGTCAGTTTATCCATCAGTGTCCAGATGGCTAGCATCTGGGTGCCTCCGGCGGCAACAACGAGCGAGTCTCTATTGTTTTTGCTTGAGGCCAGGAGTTTAGTGGCAGCCATGAGATAACCACTGGCAAAAGCCTGTACCGGATCTCCTGCCAGGGCGATAGATAAGAGCGGGTCTTGTATACAACTGGCCCGGAGTTGGGTTAAAGTTTTGCCCTGAGTCTGGCAGAGATTATCTAGCTCACTTTTGAGCAACTGGCTTTTAAAATCTCCACCGCAATCTGGCAGACTGGATGAGCCCAGACTGAGTGCATCAATGCCTAGCAAAGTGAGGACTAGGGCTGCGGTACTGGTGCCTCCCGGCACACACTCAGCCAGGCAGATGAGATCGGCTGAGCTAGCCGTCTCCCCTTGTTTGAGACCATAGTTAAACAAATCGTGCACTACATTTAGTGGCAGTGCACCGTCCATGGCCCGTCCCGCGGCTCTCCCGGGAGTCACCAGATGTGGTGCAGTGGGGGCGCAGCCAGCAAATGTGCCGCAGTCGTATATTGCCAGCGTGCTATTGATAAGACTGAGACTGGCACTTGTTATCACTACTGGTGAAGTGATGCCTTTAGGTGAGGTTGGTAGCTCTTGTGAGATTGGCACCAGCGGCTCTTGCAGGCTCTGATAAAGTATGTCAGCGTCCAGCTTGGCTGTCAGTCGGCGCTGCTCGGGGGTGCTACCAGCGGCCGAGATGCCTTCGATATCGCTTAAGGCAGTGGCTCCCAGAGCAAGTGCAAAATGGACCTGTCCTCTGGCGCTAGCGCTCAGTCTCTCAAGCAAACTTTGCTCGGACTGATATGGGCTATTTATTACCTGGATTGTTTTGCTATCGCTGGCTGCCGGCATTATTTGTCGCTTTCGGGGCTGGCATCTTCTTTTTCTACTTTTACTTCTTCTTTTTCTTCTTGTGCTGCTTCTGCTGCTGATGCTTCTTCTACTGCTTCTTCTGCTACTGGTTCTACTTTGGGGGCTGCCATGGAGATTTCGCTTTGATCTCCTGATGCTAGAGGCTCCATCGATAGTGTCGCTCCCGGTACCGATTTGGGTAGACATTCGAGGCGTATAGTCTCAAGCATGATTGCCGCTGAGACTGGCACAAGATATTGATTGAGCAATATTTCCCAGAGCTTGCGACCGGCCAACACCCATGGCGGCTCGGTCAAGCCAGGCACCCTGGCTAAGGCGTTGAGCTGAATCAAAATATCTGGTTGTTGCAAAAATGTGGTGATGATAAAGAGCGGGATGCTCAACAGCGTGATTAAGCCGCAGTGTGTGATTGATAGTTTGAGACTGTCTAAAACGCTGCGTCCCACTGACAGATTGGGTAGTGTAGCTTTGGCTCCACCTGTTATGACCATGCTATTGAGTATCACCAGGCTGAGTGCGGCAATTATCACAGCCGGGATACGTGCCTGGTCTATCATGGCAAAGTATTCGGGGGGCATCACCGCCATCGCGTCACCATACATGCCATTTAAAATGCCTGCGGCAAGTGGAGCTAGCAGCACTGAGATTGCTGCCATCAATAAAATTAGGGGCGGTACTTGTAAGAGCGAAATGCAGATAATTTTGAGTGTGAGGTTGCCCTTGTTATGGTTTAAGGTGAGGTCTGCTTCTTTGATTGCTTTGGCAAAGACTTCTCTTTTAGGAACAGTTGAGACCTCAAAAGGGGTCATCAGATAGGCGCGGGTAATAATGCATAGCCGCCAGACTGACATAAAGACGCCGACCAAAAGAGTCGTGCCTGACCCAAGCAAGCAGATAGTGATGATAATCAGCTTGGTCCAGAGCGTGTTATCGACCACTACCCCTGTCTGGGCTGGAGTGCCAAGGCTCTCAATCACCCGGAGCAAAAAAAAGGATACAGTGACAAGCACTACCGGCGTCAGTATCAAGCGCCTGGAGGCCAGAGCAAAAGCCAGGGCATGCTGACAAAATGCCTTGCTAAAGATGCGTTTGAGAGTTTTGACTTGGGACAAGGTGGTTTGACTTATTGGCTAGTAATAATGGCTTATCGACGTTAGGTACCAGTCTAACCAACTTTGCAGCCTTTAGAAAGTGGTCGATAAATCGCTCTGTGTCGTTACGTTAAGGTGTCTTAAGTCTTTTACACTTCTGCCAAAACGCCGCAAAGTGCCGTAGATCGAGGGTCTTACCGACTCTTAAAGGTTCAGTAACTGAGTCTAAGATGAGTTCTTGACAAAATGTGCGAAGATTTCAGCTGTAGTAACCAGGTGTCACCTCCCATGATTTTGTCTCTGGGCAAACGTACAACCCAAGAATCCGTCGAAAAAGTAGTCAGACGGCTACTCGAAAACGGGCTCGAAAGTCAGGTTGTCGTCAGTGGAGACATCACCCTGGTGGTTGTTACGTCCGATGCCGAGGCAATTGCCGGGCATTTCTTTAGCCAGTTAGAGGGTGTGGAAAAGGTCGTCAAACTGACAAACCGTACTCCCCTTGCTGCTGATAGCTGTGCTGTCGTCAATATTGGCAAAATAGACGGACCTCGCGGAAGGCTTAGCATTGGTGGTGGTCAGCCGGTAGTCATTGCTGGACCGTGTTCAGTTGAGAGCAAAGAGCATATTTTTCAAACTGCTGAAGCTGTCCGCAACGCTGGCGCTAAGGCAGTCAGAGGCGGCGCTTACAAACCGCGTACTTCACCATACGACTTTCAGGGACTGGGGCTGGATGGTCTCAAGTTTATGGCTGAAGCCGGCGAAAAGTTTAAGTTGCCTGTTATTTCAGAAGTGATGGCTATCGAGCATATCGCCTCTGCTGAGCCCTACGTTGATATGTTTCAGGTAGGTGCGCGCAATATGTACAACTACGAGCTCCTCAAAGAGCTTGGTAGACAAAGCAAACCAGTGCTACTCAAGCGTGCTATGTCCGCCACAATCGACGAGCTTTTGCAGTCGGCTGAGTATATTCTTGCTTCCGGCAACTTGCAGGTGGTTTTGTGTGAGCGCGGTATACGCACTTTTGAGACCAGAGTGCGCAATACTCTGGACCTGTCTGCCGTGGCAGTGCTCAAGTCTCTGACCAATTTGCCTGTACTGGTGGACCCATCGCATGCCACTGGCAAGCGCGATTATGTGCGAGCACTGAGCCGCGCTGCCATCGCCTGCGGTGCCGATGGTCTGGTTATAGAGTCGCATTGCCAGCCAGACAAGTCTGTCTCTGATGCCGCTCAGGCTATTACTCCTGATACTCTCAAACAAATTGTGCTGGACACAGCCGCTATCTATCAAGCGCTCAATTTGCGTGACCAGGACAAGCCCGTTGTTTCATCATGCGAGCCAGTTGTACTGAGATAGTACTCAGTCAGCTGGTTTAAATCTTCTGAGGATTTGCAAAAAGTCCAGACCAGGCATGACTGTTGACGGCACTGTGCCAATTATATCGACTACTTGTTTGCGAAATACTGGCTTGCCATTTTGAGACTTGCTTGGCACCTGGAGTGGCTCTCCGTTTTCGTCATAGATTGGACGCATGATGATTGCGCCAGAAATATGATTGAGGTCCTGAGCAAAGCGGTTAAAGCCTGCGCCATCAGCTCCGACTCCGCCGGTTTTTAGTCTCTGTACTTCGATAAAGTGCGGAGATTTGCTACCCATGGGAGCTAGATAGTGATTGCGGCTGCTCATAATTATCAGTGTGCCGTCTTCCGGCAGTTCACCAGCATTGCATCTTTCGACTATTTCTTTGAGTACTGGATGCGCTGATGCCATGCTGTGCAGGCTTGAGTTGCGTGTCTCGTCGAGTGTTTGAGCACGGGCATCAAGATGCCTTCTCAGGTCGGTCAAACGGCGTACATGATCGGTGACAACGGCGTCTTTAAGAGGAGTTTCGGGATGGTCTTTGCCCAGACTGTAAGAGTGAGGCAAGCGGTCCATCATCGCTTCTACCTGGATCACAGCCATTATTGCCAGGGCTTTTATCTCTTCGTGATCGCTGACAAATTTGAGACGATGCTCTTCTGTCGCGGCATAACGTGAGACTAGCTTGATTGCTTTAGTGTACGAGGCTGGCTTGTCTGTTTTGAGCTTTGCTTTAGCCGCATCCAGTCTCATCATTAGAGTATGAGTTCTGTTGGTCTCAAGCTCACGCTTGATGGTCTGTATTTCGCGCGAAATCTCGTTTTCGCTGACGGCTTCCAGTGCTTCTTCTTTAGCCCGCTGGATTTCTCTGATGCGTCTAGCTGCATCTAGAGCTATCGTGGACATATCACTCTTTTTGACGACCGACTGGCTCGTTATGAGAGGCTTGCGCTCTCCGATACCAAAATCGGTGGCATTAAAATCACGCACTGGACTGAAGTTACGGGATGAATTAAATGATTGCATTATCGCCACGCTCAAGGAAACTTTGTGTAGGTTGATTATTAAGCAATGGCAGGCACTAGTCGATTGGGGAAACTCCCCATCAGTTCGTACTTCTCCCACCGCCCCTTATCAAGGGGGCGCCTGTGGCACTTGCTTAGCCAGAATAGTTTTCTATACTGAGCCTGATGGACTCAGCAAAGACTAGCTTTGAGCATTTATTAAATGGGGGGATTTACAGCCTTCTGCTAAAGCAGGACGGTCACGATTTCCGGGCCCGCTATGTGCTGGCAAAGATTGTCCATCTCACCCCGCAGGTTGTGCATCTGGTCATTTTTGACCGCACTTTTGCCAAGAGACCGACCCTGTCTGATGTGACTTTGCCCAATATGGCCTTGCCAGAGGACATTGAGGAGGCAAGAGCCCGTCATATGGCGGTTTCGCGTAAGCTATTTAGCTTGATGCGCCCCATCTATATTACTAAGAGCGATTGCACTGCCATGGAGCTGGCTGGTTGGCGACAGTGGCAATTTATGGAAGACCAGGAAGTAATGAAGGCGCCTGAGAGTTTTCCTTCTTCTGATAACTTTTCGGTATATAGAAGAATATTTTTGATGACTGGAATACCGGCAGCATTTTTGCAGGCTGCTGTTTTTTATTATCACGATGGTCCTATCGTCGGACTGATTGCCTTTCTTATCACATTGCCTGTTTTTGGACTTGGTATGGTGGCAACTCAGCGCATGGCTGTTAAACGCAAGCTAAAACAAAAACTGGCTGGCAGCAAAGCAGAAGTGGATGCAAGTGATATAAAAGGTGCGATGTCTGCTTTTCAAATGGAAGAAGTGGCTGTGCCATTGACTTTTGAGAGTGCATACAGGCTTTGCAAAAAGGCTATCTATTGCCTCAAAAATGTCAAAATTTTGGAGCAAGATGAGCAGACCGGCACTATAGAAGCAGAAGTGCCGCCGACTCTTACCTATGAAGGTGAGTCTGTGACGATAAGTTTGTTTGTGCTTGATGATAACCAATGTGGCGTGGTGGTATCGAGCGTGCCTCGCAGCGGTGGTGAGATTGACATGGGTCGCAACATGGGCAATGTCATGACGATTTTGGATGTTTTAAAAGACAAGGCTAATTATTGATTGCATTGATGTATGCAATGGGCGTGTTGCGCATATATCGCCGCGGCGGTAATTGCAAGTTAGCATCAAATATTGCAATATAGGCGCGGTAAAGGAATAGCATCAAATGTTGACCGGAATTTTATGCCTCACGGTTTTTCTCATCATGGCGCTAGCTATGTATGGGAGGAAGATTTCGGCACTACTCGCATTACCACTGATGGCTTTTGCAATTGCTTTGATTGGTGGCGTGGAGCCGCAAGCAATAGTCAAAGAAGTTTTTGCAAACGGTGCTGTCAAACTCCATAACGCCTACACTGCCACTATGTTTGGCGCCATGCTGGCGGAGCTAATCAACAAGCATGGTATGGCTAAATCACTGGTCCGTTTTGTTGCTGAGTTTGCTGGCGATAGTCCTTATATACTTGGCGTGATGCTCACTCTTGTTACTGCATTGCTCTTTAGTACCCTGGGCGGACTGGGAGCGGTGATTATGGTTGGTACCATTATTTTGCCAGTGATGCTCTCCATAGGCATACCCGCCCTGGCTGCCGCCGGCTTATTTTTGTTTGGTATCTCCATTGGTGGCATCTTTAATCTCACTAACTGGCAGCTTTATACTGACGTACTCAAAATAGATCAGGCAACAATTTTTGGTTTTGTCGCTCCCTTTTCGCTTGTACTGGCCTTTGTTGTTTTGCTTTTTTTACTTATAGAGCTAAAAGACAGGCGCAACTGGCTCTACTTTGGCGCTGGGCTGCTTGGGCTGGGCGCTCTGTATTTTCCGCTACAAGCGTTAAGTCCAGCGCAAGCACCAGGAGCGGTCAAGGCTATAGCGGCAGGCGATGTCTCTGCTCTGACTCAAACTATCTCTGGTTTGTCCTACCAGACGGCGGCAGTGATGCTGGTGTTACTTGCTCTTTATGCTACTTATCGCCATTATAATAAGCAAGACAACTTACCAGCTGTCAGTCTTTTGACACCGATTGTGCCACTTATATTTGTGCTTTTATTTCGCTGGGATATCATTCCGGCTTTTATTCTCGGGCTTGTGTACGGCACTCTCACTACCTGGCGCCGCGACTCAATCAATATCCTGACACGCTCAATTATTGACGGTGTAAGCAATGTTATTCCGGCGGTACTGCTTATGATGGGCATCGGCATGCTCATTAACGCTGTGATGGATAAGGGCGTATCCAGTGCCATTGCTCCCATCATCCAAGCTGTTATCCCCAGTCACAGTCTCTGGTATGTCATTACATTTACTTTGATTGCACCACTTGCCCTGTACCGTGGACCGCTCAGTCTCTGGGGCATGGGTAGTGGGCTGGTGTCACTGGTGCTCAAGGTGACCAGTCTCAGCGCTCAAGCTGTGATGGGCATGCTGCTCAGTGTGGGGCAGATACAGGGTATTTGCGATCCTACTAACACACAAAATATCTGGGTGGCTACTTATCTCAGTGTTGATACTCAGACTATTTTGCGCAAGACTATTCCTTATGCCTGGCTGGCAGTCCTTATGGGACTGTGTCTGGCTGTTTATAAGGGATTTGTGCAATGACAGAGCAAAATGCCAGTATCCGCATTGGTATCGATGTCGGTGGCACATTTACCCATGCTGTAGCAATTGACGCTAGCGGCAATAAGCTCATCGGTAAAGCCAAAGTGCCCACCAGCCATAGTGCCCCAGAAGGCGTGGCCAGGGGCATTGTCGAGGCTTTGCATAATCTCTTAGAGAGTGCAGATATTGCCTCAGATCAAGTCTCATTTATCGCCCATAGCACGACACAGGCTACCAATGCCTTGCTTGAAGGCGATGTGGCTAAAGTGGGCATCCTTGGTATGTCCACAGCGGCACTGGCCCCTCTGGCAAAATCTGCTACAAAGCTAGGGCGAGTGCCACTGGCCCAGGGTATCTATATGGAGACTGCTCACAAATTTATAGTGGTGCCCGATAAAAAGCCTGTCTCTGAGGCTCTGGTCGAGGCTGCTATTAAGGAGCTCTCGGCTCAGGGCTGCACTGTAATTGCTGTATCAGAAGCCTTTAGTGTGGATAGTCCCGGCAACGAAGAGTTGGTCCTGGCAATTTGTCAGCGTATGAATCTACTGGCTACATCTGGCTCCGAAGTCAGTCGCCTTTATGGACTAAAAGTACGCACTCGCACAGCCGCCATCAATGCTGCCATTTTGCCTAAGATGATTGAGTCAGCTAATTTGACCGAAGAAAGTGTGCGCAAATCTGGTATCAATGCACCAATTATGATTATGCGTTCGGACGGCGGCGTTATGGACATTGACTCCATGCGCAAGCGTCCTATCCTTTCCATTCTTTCGGGACCGGCTGCTGGTGTGGCTGCTGCCATGATGTTTCTCAAAATATCCGATGGTGTATTTTTAGAAGTCGGCGGCACCAGTACTGATATCTCGGCAATCGCCAATGGCCGAGCGCTGGTGCGCTCAGCCGAGATAGGCGGACACAAAGTCTATATGCGTACCCTTGATGTGCGCACAATTGGTGTGGCAGGCGGCTCCATGCCCAGATTGAGCGGCAGTGATGTGATTGATATTGGTCCGCGCAGCGCTCATATCGCTGGGCTCAAATACGCATCCTTTGTGCCACCACTTGCTGGCGAGTCCGGCAGCCTAACTGATAGCTCGCGGTTTGCATCAAACAAATTGAGTGTTTTGCTCACCAAACCCTTGCCTAAAGATCCGGCAGACTATCTGGAGTTGCTCTTGCAAGAAGAGCCGCCTGTCAAATTTACCTTGACCCCGACATGTGCTTCTAATTTGCTTGGGCTGGTGCCTGACGGCGACTGTGCTCGCGGCAATCTCGGCGATATCAAAGCTGGCTTTGCAGCTCTAGCTAAGCACCTAGGCAAACCTGTGGCTGACCAGGCTGGTATAGATGCCTCAAGCAATGAGCTTGCTACCAGGATGCTTACACTTGCAGCTGATAAGTGTATCCCCACTGTAAAGGCTCTTATTGCCGAGCACAAGCTTGATAGCGAGCTAACAGTTTTGGTGGGCGGAGGTGGTGGTGCTGCCGCCATTGTGCCTTTTGTCGGTAAGACAATGGGGCTTACTGCCACACTGGCTGAGCATGCTGATGTTATATCGGCTATTGGTGTGGCCATGGCGCTCATCCGAGAAACAATCGAGAAGCAAGTAGCTAGTCCTGCTGCCGCTGGCGAGACCATACTAGCGATGAGACAAGAAGTGTTTGAAGCTGTGCATAAAATGGGCGCAGATCCTGCCACTATTGAAGTGCATATCGAAATTGATAGTAAGACAAGTATTGTCCGTGCCACTGCTTGTGGTGCAAGCAAAGCCACCGGGGCAGCGCAAGGTGTAAGACCGGACGATGAGGCGCGGTGTGAGGTGGCAGCTAAGAGTCTGCGTCTGTCTGCCAGTGATGTCAGTGAGGTCTGCCGCTCAAATTATTTCACCATATATGGTGCCAAGCGTAAGCGCCATGCTGAGCTGTTTGGCATTAAGTTACCAATTATGGGCAGTGAGACTTTTAGCCTGCGCGTGGTAGACCTGGAAGGGGTCGTGCGGTTACAAGCCACAAGCGGTGCGGCCAAGAGCACTACTAAAGAAGCAGCCGAAGACACAATCAGTGAGCTAATCGAGGCCCATTCGCTCTGGGGTGATGCTGGTAAAACGATACCGGACATTATGCTCTTACTGGGAGCCAAGATTATTGACCTGTCTGGTCTTCTTAATGAGAGTCAGGTCTTGACTCTGGCTCGCCCTGAGCTGGCCAGCCTGCCTGCTAACCACAACGTGCTTGTGCTGGCAAAGTTTTAGTACCAGTATGAGCGGAGACGATTGGCAAAAAAGATTTGCACAGGGGATAGACGAGTTTAACCGTCAAGAATATTTTGATTGCCACGAAACTCTTGAAGACTGCTGGCGCGAACAACCTGGGGTGGAGCGTGAAGCCACTCAAGGCATAATCCAAATAGCCGTGGCTTACTATCACCTCAAAAGAGGCAATGTCAAGGGTGGGCTCAAGTTATTTGAACGTGGTTTGCCGCGGGTCAAAAAATTTGCCCCCATTTGCCTGGGTCTTGACCTGGCAAATCTGGCCGAGCAGGTGGAGATTGATCACAAGTTGTTGCAACTTTGTCCTCAGAACAGTCCGGCGTCATTGCGCTTTGCCCTGATTAGAGCGGCAGATGCGGCAATTGAGCCAGTTGCGCCACTGGTTGCCTCAGATGATTCGGTAATCTAAGCTTGTTGTCCAATTAATCTATCTAAGCTATCATCAGAGTCTATCGCGTGAGCGAAAAAGCAAAGCTCTCCCAGGCTTGCCATTACCATATCCATCTTGAAAATATCAAAGTGAAGCCCAACAGTACTATTTTAGTTGTTGATGACGAAGTGGCTAACACCACGCTCTTAGGCGAAGTCCTGAAGAAAGCTGGTTACGGCGTCAATTCTGCCAATGACGGTTTTAAAGCCATTGCTGCTTGCAAGGTCCGCACTCCTGATGCCATTGTGCTCGATTTGCACATGCCCTTGATGGGCGGCATGGAAGTCTATAACAGGCTGCGTTCCGAAGAAAAAACCGCTTCTATTCCTATTATTTTTTTGGCGGCAAGAGACAAGAGTCTGCCTACCTTTAGCGGTGACGACGCCAGCAACGAAGACATCATCTTTAAGCCCATTGAGCCCACCGAGCTACTGAGCCGGGTCAAGAGCGTGCTCAAAGAAAAAGCTTTGAGAGACGAACTCAAGCGTAAAGAGCAGCAAATTAAGGAGCTGACCCTGACAGATGCCCTGACATCTCTCAAGTCATCTCGCTACCTTGATGAATTTATGCAAATTGGTATCCGCCAGGCCAAGCGCTATAGCGTGCCTATGTCGGTTGTTGTGATGGAGCTAGACAATCACGCTGAGCTGGCTAAGTCGCTCAATGCCCAATCTTTTGACGCACTGGTGTCGCAAGTAGGCGGGCTAGTTGCCAAGCAAATGCGTGAGTCGGACATTGTGGTCCGCACCAATACTTGCGAATTTACAGTGGTCCTCACCTGTACCTCCAAAGAAGGCGCAATTGAAGTAGCCGAAAGGCTGAGGACTTCGATTACAACATCCACATTTGCTGTGGGGGCTGATTCTAAGGCTCTGACCTGCTCAGTCGGTATCTGCCAGTATGCAAAGCACATGGATGATGACGGATCGGTGCTGATGTCTCATGCCCGGGCGGCTGTAAGCCATGCCCATGCCTCTGGCGGCAATATGACATTGATGGCTGAATAGCAGCTAATTTTTTGGAGCATTACCTTACTTATTCGAAGGGCATACCCCTTTTTATTTGGCTGGCTGGCTATGCTAATATGTACGTCATCGGGGCGTAGCGCAGCTTGGTAGCGTGTCCGTTTCGGGTGCGGAAGGCCGGAGGTTCAAATCCTCTCGCCCCGATATTTTTTAATCCAACGCACTGGATTTGCCTTAAGTCAAAAAGACGTCAACATCATGTTTGCTTACCTCAAAGGCACTATTCAGGCAAAAGAAATGAGCGGCGGTCCGGTGGACCGGCTGGTCCTTGATGTCTCAGGTGTGGGCTTTGAGCTATCGGTCTCGCACAATACGCTCATGACTGTCGGTCAGATTGGCGATGATGTCATTGTCCATGTCTCACTTGCTGTGAGAGAAAACGACTGGACCCTCTTTGGTTTTGCCACTCAAGATGAGCGCACACTCTTTGGGCTCTTGCAGTCAGTCAGTGGTATTGGTCCAAGACTGGCGCTGGCACTAGTCGGTACACTCGGGGTCGATACTCTGGTGGACGCAGTGCTTAGCGAAAATCAAAAAATGATCTCGCAGGCTCCAGGTGTAGGCGCCAAAGTGGCACAAAGGATAATCCTTGAGATCAAAGGCAAAATAAAAGACTTTGCTGGCACAAGAGGTATGGCAGCTAGCGCTCCGGCCGGTAGTGATCGCGCTAAAAATGCAGTAGGCGAAGAAGTGACCGAAATATTGCAGCATTATGGCTACACCCCCACCGAAATCCACGGCGCTATCAAGCAAGCCTCAAAAGACGGTGTGGCAATGGATACAGCCGAAGAACTATTGCGCTACACTCTAAAATTACTGGGAGCCAAAGCAGTCAAATAGGTAGCCGCTTGGACTGCACCACTGGTGGTGTTGTCTCATTATGGTGAGCATAGATTTTAGATGCGCATTGCCAATTCACTGATTTACTTTGTTATCTTGCTAGTCAGTCTGGCTGTACTTGTCTATGCGCCTGTTTTTGCCATCATCAGACCGATGCCCCAGGGCTTTTTGCAAAACTGGGACTTTTGCGCATATGCCTTGATTAGTTTTACATTTTTGTCCAAGGGCTGGCAAAAGCGTAGATATTTTGTCGGTCCCAAACTGACAAAAAAACAGATTGCCGGTATATCTTCAGCGGCTCTCTATCTCGGTCTTTATGTTATGGCGTCTCTGCTCTGTCGTCGTCTCAAGCTTGGACTGATAAGCCCCCATGATTTGTTTTTTTTGAGTCCAGTTGGACTGGTGCTTTTGCTCATTGCCTGCCGCATTATTATTAAAGGTGCTGATGGACCGCTAGGTGGTGCTGTGCGATACCCGGTTTGCACCGGACTTTTGCTGGCAATGTCAGCTTTTCCACTGGTGCAATTGGCTTGGTTTCCCTTGCTTGCTATCCCTGGGATTTTGACTTTGATGGCCTGGCGCATTAGTTATCTAGAAAAGACCAACATCGAGACTGGCTCCCTCTCTGGCTTTCATGTGGACTTTTTGCCTGATAGTGTGCCGGCAGCTCCGGAAGTGGAAAAGGCAGAACTATCGGCAATAGATTCAGCAAAAGATTCCGCGCTGGCGGCTAGTGAGTCCATAAAAATCTCAGAAGTTGACAGCGCGCAGCAGCCAAAGCCACAGGGTAGCGTGCTTATCGAGGTGATTGAGCCCGCAGATGGTGAGGCTATCGCCGTTGTGCAATTACCGAAATATAGAGTTGTCCCGCTAATTTATTGAATGCGGCCAAAGTTAATTGATGGACCATTCAAAGAAAACACACCACCAGTCAGTTACTGGTGGTGTGTTAATCGCTAGGTGTATTGAGTGAGAAATTGGCCGGATTTTTCTCACTCGCTAAAGAAAAAGAAACGGGACCCTCTCAGGGGAGGCACTTAAGCTTTGTCGAGTATACAAAATTGAATGCAGCTTTAGCCGTCTTGACACGGTAATCAAAATTGATTACCATGGCTGAAGTCAGCAGGAGCGTTCTTGATGCGTATTTTAGGGCTTGATAAGCTTGATAAAGCCTCTAGAAAGCATCCTGATGCCAGAGATGCTCTTCGAGTTTGGATTGCTAGCGTAGAGCGCAATGACTGGAGCAACGTGAGCGATTTGCTCAAGCAGTTCAATCGAGTGAAGTACATTCCAGAGAATGGATATTGCTTTCGGATAAAAAATAACGCTTACAGATTGCAAACGCAAGTGTCGTTTGAGTACAAGACGGTAAAGATTTTAGGGTTTTGGACTCATGCCGAATACGACAAAGAACGGCTCAATACGAGGTGAGCGATGACCGCAGAAACTTTGAAAAATTTGATGGACAAATTTCCTCTTCTGATCATCGAGTCAGATGCAGAAGCAAAAAAGGCCAATGCTGTCATGGATGAGTTGATGCAGCTAAGTAAACCCAGTGCGCCAGTTGTTCGCTACGGTCGCACTCTGGCAATGCTTATTGAGCAATACGAGCGCAAACAGTATCCGGCTTTGTTTGAGCGCATTGCTACTGCTGCCGAATTGGTTAAGGGTCTGACTGAATTGCATGACTTATCTCAAAATGATTTGTGCAAAATTGCAGGGATAAACAAGCAAAACTTCAGTGCCTATGTTGCCGGTCACAGAGGCTTGCCTCGATTGGCTAGAGAGAGACTGGCTAAGCACTTCGGCTTAAGTGTTCTGGATTTTGAGTTTTATGCTGAAGGTAGTAAGGCGCTCAAAATCGGTCAATATCCGGTGTCGCCCATGAACGAGCAATTGTTTGTCACTGAAACTGCTGAATCAAGGAGCACCGCAAAAGTGCGCGCCAGGGCTTCAAAGCCTCCCAATACCAAGACTGGTAAATCCGCAAAGGACAAATAAATGAGCCGCTAAACCCCGGGCAGTTTATCGACTTGCTTGTTTAGCCACTGGCGCAGGATATCGCGGCAGGGTTTTTCGACTATAAAATAAGTAAGAGTCGAAACTGCGATGAGTACTCCCCAAAACAGGCTGTAGCGCAGAACTCTGGGGATGGTCATAAATAAATCAGAATGCTGGCGGTAGCTCTCAATCAGAGGGCTGTGCCAGAGATAGACCGAGTAGCTCACTTCTCCCAAAAATATCAATATTGGCAAATTGAGCAAGCGTGAGATATGACCGCGTTGCATGGCAATGGCAAAGATAAGGACGACATAGCCAAGGGCATTGCCACAATAGTTTAAATACATGCCTGCTGCACTGTGAGCGTCTATGCCCGCCAGTTTAAGCCACTGGTTGGTGTTTGCTATGACAGCGGCAATCCAGACAAAGGCAAATATCTCGAGTGCTGTAAAGGCGATTTTGGATGATAAGGCTGGGCTGGCTGGGATGGCGACTTTACTGGCATGGCGCCCTTTTATAGAGCGCACCAGTAGACAAACAAGCATGCCTGCATAAAACTCCAATAGTCTAGTCAGCGGATTGATATAAATCAGCCCGTGGCTGGAGATTGCCTTGGCACCGGGGATTTCTTTGAGCCCGAGGACATTGCACAGAGTGATGATCATGAGAGGGATTGCCGCTACAAGCACCAGTTTTGGTAGCCATTGTTTGCGCAAATTGAGGATTAAAAAGGGAAAGGCTAGATAAAAGAAAAACTCGGTGGAGATACTCCAGGATGGCGCATTGAGGGCAAAATAGTAAAAACGCTTGGGAATCCAGCCGTGCAGCATAAAAAAGTGCGATGCTGCTACCGATAGCATGCTACCGGTGGTGGTGGCATTGATGCTCCATGGTGAGATCAAAAGTGCCGCTATCTCAGTGACAAAAAAGACTGGCCATACTCTGGCAATGCGAGCGCTTAAAAAGCGCAATGTCTTTTTAATGCCCTGCAGGTTTTGATATACATAGGTGAGGATAAAGCCCGACAGTACAAAAAAGAAGGACACGCCTTGCGATAGTGGCAGCTTGCCGATATTGCCGGTGGGGTCCATGTTAAAGGCATAGACAGAGTGGGTTACGACTATCATGGCTGCAGCAATAAAGCGCAGGGACGTGAGCGCGTCGATACGCTCGGCTTGCCTGGTGTCGGTGGCTGCCGTGTCAGTTTGGGCTAATTGTTGAGTGAGCGCGGGCATTTACCGTGGCTACTTCCTGACTACCTGTCGATTATGGCATTGAGCGCATTTACCTGGTAGATAGAGGCGTTAGTATAAGCAAACTGTAATCTACTGTATGACAATTGTTGCTGTGCCATTGTTCTGCACGTCTATATAGATAAACGAGCGAGGTTGGTCGATGCTGGCCCCGTGGAGTCAGATAAGAGTGGCTAAGGATGCCATCTTTGCTATGATATTTTGCTTTTTAGATGTAACCTGGTGAGGTCTGTTGGTTTTGCCTATGACACTGCAGGTGGTGCATTGCTTTTTGTTATTTGTCCTGCTGATAAATGAGCAGCCTCTCAGAAGTCAGGAGGGGAGCCGATTTGCTGAAGTTTTGTTACCGCCCTCTAATCTATGCCACCACGGCTATCTGAAGGATTCTTTATCTCAAACGACAATGTCAAGTGTTGCTTCCTCTTGGGAAGTAATCATAATGCTGTTTAGGACAAGCGGTCGCTGCCTTTCCCCGGTTTCTCTGAATAAGAGAGTTTGCTCAAGGGAATTGCCCGTCTAAGGCGGATCAGTTAGATTGCTTGGAAGAACTGGTGGCGATTTATGCTTATCGTCTTTATCTGGTTCGCCTCTCTGTTACGCCTTAAGGAGAGCTATAGATGAAAGAGTCCCCCCTGTCCGCAGACGAAAGAAGATGTCTGGCTATGTGGTTTCGCCAGGCTATTGCCAAGCTGGAGCTTGAAGAAGTAACCCAGGTCATGCTCAAGGAGTATCCTCCTGAAGAAACCGAAGTGAGACACCGTGCAGTAGTGGCTCGCCGCCGGGCAAGGACTAGACCCAATCAAGTCGTACAGTCCGTATAGGCGTTTATAAAACGTTCTGTACACACAATTGAATGGCGTCTTTTTAGACAACCAATTTTATAGAGAGGTGGGCACTTGGCTCACCTCTCTTGTTTTTGTTGATTTTATTCTCGTAGATTGAACTTTTAACTTGGGTTGGACGTTGTTAGTAGGGGGAATTAAATAGAATAACTGTATCCATATATGATCGCCTGGAGCTGGAAGAGATGCCGCGTCCTTACGTACCTCTACATTTGCACACTGAGTACAGCCTGCTTGATGGGGCGACCATGATCAAAGATCTGGTCAAAAAGGCCAAAGCTCAAAACATGCCGGCTGTGGCCATTACTGACCACGGGGTGATGTATGGTGCTATCGAATTGACCAAGACCTGCCATGAGATGGGCGGGGTCAAGCCTATTATTGGCTGCGAGGCTTACATCATTGATGGTGAGATAACCGACAAAACAGCCAAGCAGCCGCTTTATCACCTCACTATGATTGCCCGCAATAAAGAGGGCTACAAAAATCTAGTCAGACTTAACTCCCGCGCTCATATCCAGGGCTATTACTACAAGCCTCGCATCAACAAGCAGATGCTTGCTGACCACTCTGAGGGCTTGATTGTGCTTTCTGGTTGTCTGGGGGCTGAGCTCTGCCAGCATCTACTTAAGGACGACTATGCCAAAGCCAGAGATGTGGCTGCCTGGTACAAAGATGTCCTCAAAGACGACTATTACATTGAGATCCAGGACCACGGTATGCCTGAGGACAGGCGCGTCAACCGTGGGCTCATTGATATCGCCAAAGAGCTAAATATCAAAATTGTCTGCACCAATGATAGCCACTTCACCAATAAAGCCGACGCCAAGGCTCATGACTGTTTGCTTTGCATCCAGATGGGCAAAAACGTCACTGACTCCAACCGCATGAAGTTCACCGGCTGGGAGTACATCAAAAATGGCGACGAGATGGCCTGTCTCTTTCGCGACCATATGGACCTCGAATATATTGAGCAGTCCATTTATCACACACTCGAGATCGGCGACAAAGTTGAGCCGGTCAAACTGGCTAGCGATCCCAGGTTGCCTGTTTTTCCCGTACCAGTTGGTCATACAGCCGAGAGCTATCTTAACCAGATGGTCATGGATGGACTTAAAGAGCGCTTTGGCACTATTGATGAGGTTTGTGAGGCGAGGGCCTTTCGCGAGCTAAAAGTAATTGAGGACATGAATTTTGCCTCGTACTTTTTGATCACCGCCGACTTTATCAACTACGCCCGCAAAAACGGCATACCAGTGGGTCCTGGACGGGGATCTGCGGCTGGTAGTTTGATTGCTTACGCTCTCGGTATCACCAATATCGATCCACTCAAATACAACCTCCTCTTCGAGCGCTTCCTCAACCCTGAGCGTAAGTCCATGCCCGACATCGATACAGACTTTTGTATCGAGCGGCGTGGTGAGGTTATTAAGTATGCCTCTGAGAAGTACGGCGAAGCGCACGTTGCTCAGATTATTACTTTTAACCGTATGACCAGTAAAGCTGTCATCAAAGATGTGGCTCGTGTGCTGGAGTTTCCCTATGGCGAAGCAGCCAAGCTGGCTAAGATGGTGCCTGTGGTGCGTGGTAAGCCTACACCGCTTGATGAAATGGTCGAGGACCACCCTGAGTTTAAGCAGGTCTATCAGACCAACGAAGAAGCGCGTCAGGTTATCGACTTGGCTCGCAAACTGGAAGGTACCAACAAAACTTTTGGTATGCACGCAGCCGGTGTAGTTATTTCTGATGTGCCTCTAGACGAGATTGTGCCGACTCAGCGCAACAACGACGGTACTGTCATTTGTCAGTACTACATGGAAGACGTTGCCTACGCTGGTCTTGTTAAGATGGACTTCCTTGGTCTGCGCAACTTGACCATGATCGACAAAGCCGTTAAGTGGATCAAGCTGACGCGTGGTGAGGATCTCAATGTCGATCTCATCCCCATGGATGACGAGAAGACCTACCAGACTATTTCAAACGGCGACCTGGCCGGTATCTTCCAGCTAGAGACATCCTCCGGGATGAAGCAAGTGGCGCGCGATATGAAGCCTTCCAACATGGAAGACATTTCAGCGCTTATCGCTCTTTATCGTCCAGGTCCACTTGATACAGGGATGATCGATAAGTTTATCGATTGCAAAAGTGGCAAGACCCGGATTACCTACGCCACGCCGCTGCTTGAGGGCATCCTCAAAGACACCTATGGGCAGATTGTATACCAAGAGCAAGTTATGCAAATTGCTCAGGTACTGGGCGGCTACAGCCTCGGGCAAGCCGACTTGCTACGCCGTGCTATGGGCAAAAAGAAGCCCGAAGAAATGGAAAAGCAGCGCGTCCTCTTTGTGGACGGCTGTGCTAAAAACGCCATCACCAAAGAGATTGCCGATATGCTCTTTGACCAGATGGTGCAGTTTGCCGAGTATTGCTTCAACAAATCACATAGTGCCGCATATGGTGTACTGACCTATCAGACCGCCTATCTCAAGACTCATTATCCAGTTGAGTACATGGCGGCTCTGCTTTCTTCTGTTTCTGGCGACCAGGACAAAGTCCAGGGTTATATCGCCGAGTGTCAGAGCATGGGCATTGAGATTTTGCCACCAGACGTTAATTCTTCTGGTCGTGAATTCACCCCAGTTAATAACACTATTCGTTTTGGACTCTCGGCAATCAAAGGGCTTGGTGACGGCGCTGTGCAAGAGATTGTACAAGTGCGCACCAGTGGCGGGCAGTTCGATTCGATTCAGACGTTTCTCTCGCGTATAGATTTAAGGACAGTCAACAAAAAGTCACTCGAAGCTTTGATTCGCTCAGGTGCCTGCATCACCCTCGGTGTCACTCGTAAACAGGCTCTGACCAATCTCGATTCGCTTGTGGAGACTGCTGTACGCAAACAAAACCAGGAAGCAGCTGGGCAGATCAGTCTATTTAGTCTTGGGGTTTCTCAAGGCATGAATATGGATACGCCTCTGGTTGGCGACGATAGTGAGTTTCCTGAAGCCGAAATGCAGACTATGGAGCATGAGCTTTTAGGGTTTTATGTGACCAGCCATCCGCTCAAGCGTGTGGCTAACCGTCTGCGTTATTTGACCACTCACAGTGTCAAAGAAATGAAAGAAGCCTCTGATGGTACCACTGTCATTATGGGCGGACTGGCTACCGGTATTGAGCGCAAGCTCACCAAAAAAAATAAACTGCTATGTATCGTCCATCTAGAGGATCTCACTGGTAAAGCCGAGGTCGTCCTCTATAGCGAAGCCTTAGAGAAGGTCTCTTCTGATGTGCTGACGCCTCAGTCGTTGCTTTTAATCAAAGGCAAAGTCAAAAAGAACGAAGAACAGACATCGGTGATGGGCTCATCAATCAGGCGTATTGGTGATGCTTCTATGGTAGATGTGGTCTTTAACTCCACTCAGTCTTTTGCTGACCTGCACAGGCTCAAAGACCTCCTCATCCTGCACAAAGGCGAAGACCCCGTTATGTTGCATTTCCCCCAGGGCCATAAGAGTAAGGCTATTTTGGTTGGAGCGCAGTTCTGGGTGGACGCCTCTTCCAGTTTGTCGGCGGCCATAGAGACCAATTTCCAAAGCAATATCAAGATTCGAGTGAAAAAAGTCCTTGTCTAAAGACATGAGTTAATATGAGCCTATGTCTCAAAACCAGATAGTCCTGACAGATAAGGCAAAAAAACAACTAGGCAAAGCCAACACCACCAACTATGTCTCAATTTTTTTGAGTGTAGCGGTGTTCCTTTTCTTTGCCTTTGGTACTTTTTTGCTCCTTCAATCCGGTGACTGGTTTATGGGCGGCGCTTATGTCCTGATATTGCCAGTCCTTGGTATGTTTGTCTATCTCAATGTTGTCAGCCGTATCGCTCATATTTCTTTTAACAACAATTACTACAAAAGACGCTATAGCAAAATTATCCACGACTACAAGCGCGCTCTTGCCCTTATGGAAGTCTGTCCTTTTCAAAAGCTGCCTTACAAAGCTAGCATGCTCTCTCACCTGGGACTTGCTGAGTTATACAAAGGAGACCTGGAGGCTGCCGAAGATTGTTTTGAAGAAGCTTTGATGCTTGCTCAACGTCGCAATAAAGAAACCAATAATGTATTTACTCATGTGATGCTCTACAACCTTGGCTATGTCTGGCTCAAGATGGGCAATTTGCCTAAGGCCGCTCTGGCTTTTGAGTCAGCCAGTACTCCGCTCTTGCCCAAAATGAAACAGCATTCTCCGGTCTTTCTTGCACTGCTCAAGCTGGGCATTGCCCACTTGCATCTACTTGAGGGTTTTTATCCACTAGCCAAAGAGTCTCTGGCTCAGGCAAAGGCGATTATTGATAAAAATCTGGGCGAAATGCCCGGCGAGTCTATCTTTAGGTATCAACTCTTAGAAGCTGAGCTGGCGCTAGCCACTGGCGATCTCGACAAAGCCAGGCAAGATATCACCAAGGTGCTTGGTACCAGTGCCTTTGATATCACCACACTCAAGCTAGATCAACTAAACAGTGTGGCGGCGCGCTGCTTTGACCTGGGGCTTTTGTCCGAATCAGAAAAACTCTATGAAATGGCTTACGCTGTGGAGTGCAACTTCCCTCTGCATCCTGACTGTACTGCCACCACTAGTGGTTTAGAGAAGGTTTTATCGCTACTGGACGCGCAGATGAAGTACCTGAGATGAAACAATGGTTGCGATTGCCTGTGATCGATTAGAATGCTAGAGCCATGCTGATAATCAACAGACTAATATCTATACCGCTAAGCGAGCTGGAATTTACCTATGCCCGCAGCGGTGGGCCGGGCGGGCAAAACGTCAACAAGGTCAACAGTAAAGCAATCATGCGCTGGTCCATAGAGGCTAGTGTCAGTGTGCCTCCTGGCGTCAAGGCGCGCTTTGTCGCTAAATTTGCCAATCGTATTACCGCTGATGGTGAGTTGCTTTTGACCAGCCAGATTTACCGCGATCAAAAAGGTAATGCTGATGCTTGTCTCGACAAGCTCAGGCAGATGTTACTGGAAGTAGCTGAGCGTCCCATCGTGCGCAAAGAGACCAAGCCGAGTTTGACAGCTAGAGCCAAAAGAGTCGATACAAAGGTAAATCACTCCAAAAAGAAAAGCTTGAGGCAGAGACCTAAGCACGACGATTGACATTGAGCTAAGTGGCGATAAAATTTACTGCTAAATTGAGTATTTGGTTGACCGAGGAATTACAGTGCAAGCCCTACCCCAGACATTAGCTCAGCGTTTGATACAGGCTGGCTTAGCCAAGCCTACCGAGATTGTGGGATGCAGCGATGCGGAGATTGAGCAACTTGAGCAACGCTTCCGTGTCAGTTTGCCGGTCTCCTACAAATATTTTATGCGCATCATGGGCAAGATGGCGGGTCGCTTTGAGCTAGATGCGATGTGGACATGTGATGCTCTGGGGTTGGCGAGAATAAGAGCTGAAGCCATTCTTGCTCAGGGTGACCAGGACTATGCTGACGCTATTGCCCTGAGCGGCGAAGTGGCTCAGGAGCGCTTTGTCTTGCCCGCCACAGCTTTTGTCTTCCTGGCTAGCGCCTATGATTTTATCTATTTTGACACTACTGCCGGGTCTGACCCGCCTGTCTTTCTCTTTCAGCTTGGCGATTTGGTGCCTAGCAATAGCTTGCCTAGCTTTTCGGAGTGGGTGCGCAATGCCATCGAAGAGTACACACCGCCTCAACTTTAGTCAGTCCGCAAACGTCAGGCCCAGCAAATGCTGCGCAATGTTTCGCGCCTAAAACGCGCGCCAAAAAATTTTCTTGCAAGCTGGAACATTTGCTGTAGAATACGTCATTCGATCTACTTTCATTTCGGAGGTTATCGGCATTCACACAGCGCCCAACTCCCAGGCCTTGTTACTTATCTGGTGTTATTAAGCGTTTCGTGTACCCCACAGGAAAAGATAAACAAAAAGCCAAGGCTTCTAGATTCCTTTTCCTGGCCCATCGGTATCTCAAATAATTTCCGTCTGATTACACCCAGGCGGTACAAGGGGGAAGAAACATGTTTGGACCACACTTAATTCTCGAAGCTTACGGCTGCCCTAAAGACTCCCTGGCCGACATGGGTGTTTTGAGTTCAGTCTTAGATGCTTATCCAGCTAAGCTCGATATGACCAAGATTATGCCTCCCTACGTCTTTACCTACCATGGTACGGTTGAAGATGATTGGGGCGTAAGCGGTATTGTGCTCATTGCCGAGTCGCATATTTCGATTCACACATTCCCTGATAAGGGTTTTGTCACGCTCGATATTTTCTCCTGCCGTGATTTTGATGTGGATGCAGCTATCGATTACTTCTGCGAAAAATTCAAACCAGAAAGTTTCGACAAGCAAATCCTCATGCGCGGTCGGGAATTCCCTCGCAGCATGCCAAAGGCCGCAGAGATTGTTGCCTCCGAGAGAACAAGACTGGCTGCAGTCTAATCTTTCAAACTGTACTTAAGAGCCCTGGCCAAGCCGGGGCTCTTTTTTTTGGACAAAAGCAACTATCCAAGAGGTAATTGCCTGGTTTCTATGACTACAATAGCTCCATGTCCTCAACATTACCTGGCGAACGTACCATCACTTTTCCCGCCAAAAGATCCCTTGGCGAACTCCATTTAATTGATGGGCAAGGTCGCGCTGAGTTTTTGTGTGATGCTAAAGGACGGGTGGTGATACCATCTCAACGCAATTTGAGCCTCAATTTCAGTTTTGATCCGGCCTTTGGGCTATCGGCTTTGAGTGAGCTAAGTCCAGATGACCTGTATTGCATCTCGTTTTTGGGCTCCGAGATAACCGACGACGAGCTGTTTTATCTGACCACTCTCTCTGGTTTGCGTGAGCTGGATCTCAGCTGTACTCATATCTCTGACACCGGCTTGACCCACCTCAAAGGTCTGACTCAGCTAAGTAAGCTCAATCTTGCTTCCACTGCTGTGAGTGACATTGGTATCTCCTCTCTCGCTAATTTAGTGGCCCTAAAAGAATTGGCTCTTGATGATACCGGTGTCACCGACCTCTCTATGGAGACCATCGAGCAATTTAGCCAGCTAGAAATTTTGTCTTTATCGTTTACCGCTCTATCAAATAAAGGCTTACCGCATCTGCGAGGCTTGCGTCGTTTGCAAAAGCTCCGGCTCAATTGCACCAAAATCGATGATAACGGTTTAGTGCACGTCCAAAAGCTGAGTCAGTTAAAAGAGCTGTGGGTCCGCAACTGCCGGGTCTCATATCCGGGTCTGGTAGAACTAACCAAATGGCTCTCAGATTGTGAGATCATTCGCTAGCACCACAGGCAGTGGCTACAAAAAATCCGCCCTCTACAATGTAAGGGCGGATTTAGAGTTTTTAGCAATCAGCTTTAGAGGGGCAGTTGTCCTTCTTTGGCTTTGTTAGCTGTCTGTCTGTTATCAGCTTCGCTAGCGCCTTTGTCTTTGCCAAACTTCCACATTTTGATCTTGGGGAATTTTGCCGCAATATTGAGCTTGCTAGCTTTCTTCTCTTCGACTACAGGTGTTTCTTTGACAGTAGCGGCTGCCACAGCCGGAGCTTTGGGTTTGTCTTTAGCGATCAGGTCGTCCGATTGAGCACCTTTTGAGGCAACAGTTGCTTGCTGCATCGGACTCTTATCAGATTTGTGAGCGATGCCGGCGATTTTGCCAAAGGTTGACTGAGTGCCATCTTTGACTTTTGAGCCAGTGGTCTTGATGCCTTCACCCATGGCACCTGCGCCTTTGGCAATTACTTCGCCGCTTGCTTTAGCGCCGGTGGCGATGCCGCTGCCGACCTTTTTGGTGCCGTTAAGCATCACACTAGCACCAGCTTTGGTGCCATTGAGCATGCCACTAGCGGCGGCCTTAAATGTATTGGATGATTTTTCGCTGAGAGCCTTGATACCACCGAGCATGCCACCCTTTTCTTGTGGGGCGCTGGCCTTTTCGACTTTAGCAGTGCTGGGCGCTTGTGCTGTTGCGGTTTGTTTGACCGATTTGCCTTTGACGCCAGGACTTGTGACATAAGTGGTTGTGTTGACACTGGCGTCGACTGTTTCTTTAACTGGCTCGGGAGTGGCAGCTTTCTTTTTGCCGAGCATCGGTAAACCAAACTTACCAGGCTTTTTCTTTTCCTGGTATTCACCGCTATAGCTTGGCGCTGATATGGCGGCGTAAGGGTCAAGAGCCGACTGCGGTCCGGCGTGAGCAATACAATTGCTGGCTGCGCAGGCACCGATTACGGCGGCTGCTACAAACTTGCTTTTAGATCTGGATTTGAAATCCTTCATCTGGGCTTATCTCCCTTTCTATGGTGCTGATGCGTGAATCGCGATCTCGCTTATGCAATCCGACCAGTTATAGCACATATCCTTTAGTAGTAAGGAGCTGGCAAAGGCACATGGGCGCCTTAAAAGTCGTAAATTTCAAGGGGAGGGCTGTTTATTAAAGAGCTTACATCTTAGAAGGTATCGGCAATTTTTTTTGCATTCCTCAAAAAAATTGCCACAGGCCTTTGACTTGAGCGTCCGGGCGGTTATATTAGATGTAGATATCTTATTTGTAGATTTTAACCATTGGTTTTTAAGCGATATGGAGAGTAAATGCCATCAGCATCCACCGGTACGAGCCCCGAGGTCTTTGTGGCCATTGTGCTCGGCATGACTATATTGTGTTTTTTAGGACTGGGCGCCAAAAAAGCCTTTTTTGAACCCTATACCGGTCCAGACGAGACATAATAGATAGCTCTCAGGCTTTTGCTTTGCGGTATTGCTCTAGCAGGATACCGCCTAAGCCGAGCATGGCCAGCAATAGCACCAGGCGGTTGCCTATCCTGGGCAACATAGCAAAGCCCGGTATGGTGGACAAAAGCGCCACAGCCAGGCAGGTCAGCACTATTGTCAGGGCGCGCTGCCAGCAGCTACCCTTACCACTGTCTTTGATTTTAAAGATTTCACATAGTCTGTCTGACAGCGCTAAGATGCCTGTGGCCAGACCAAGGGTATAACTTACCTCCAGGATACCCATGCTGATCAAACCCATGGGTAAAAGCGCTTCCTTTTCGAAGGATGAGCGGGCCAGGACCATTAACAAAAAGGAATATACAAAAGAATAGGTGAGGGATTTGACCACGCTCTCTCTCATTGTCTGTCTGGCGCTTTGCAAAGTCTTAAAGGGCAAAAGGCTCAGCGAGAGACTGATAAATACACAAAAGAAAAATAAGGCACCAGGACGCCAGCGTTCATCTAGAGCTTGTTTGAAATATTTTAGTGGTTTGCGCATATGCTCATTGAGCACCAGGGGCTCCGGGCTTTTTTCTTTGAGGCGCAGACCAAACCATTGATTTTGGGCTCTGACTGGACTGAGCAGGGTGCTCAGTTGATTTGGCAAAGTGATAGGCAAAATCAGAGTGCTCAAAAGAGCAAAGGTGACAGCTAGCAGTTGTAAATTACGCCTGCGTTTATGCATATGATTTGACTCCGTTTGCCTTGGCCGGCGGTGCTAGCAGGGGCTTAAAAAGCAGCAGCACTACTAGAGCCACAGCCCAGCTGGCTATGCTCCAGGCTGATTCATCTGTATCAAGCGGCAAAAATGCTACAAAAGCAATAAAAGAAAGGAGCATTAGTGCTGCTGAGTGCCAGTCAAATGCCGGACCAGCCAAAGGTTTTGTGTTTTGTATGACGCTTTCTGGTGCTGTTATTGGGGCGCTTTGGCTCTCCAGCTCTACTTGTTGCATGATGCTGGCCGTCAGGCTCTCGTCATAGGGCACCAGGGGTAGTGCTGTCGCTGCCTTTTTGAAGATCTCATCGTCAAGCTCATTCATAGTTGTATCCCCTCTGATTGGTAGAGCCCCAGGGCGCTGTCTGCTATTAATTTGCGCAGACTGCTTTTGGCTCTAAAAAGTAAATTGCGGACATTTGCTTCGCTCTCGTGCATCACTTGAGCAATGTCCTGGTAGCTGAGGTCAAACTGGTAACGCAAAATAAAAGCCTGGCGGTAACGCACTGGTATTTGATCGAGTGCCCGGGCAAGCTCTTCCATGGTAAGTTCTGTTTCTAGTTGGGATTCACTTTGAGCACTTTGACCTGGCTCCAGATGCGGCTCCTCCTCCAGTAAAGATTCAAGGGAGAGGGCCGGCTTTTTGGCTCTCAAGTAATCGATAGCGCTGTTATTGGCAATGGTCAAAAGCCAGGTCTTAAAAGGTCTATCCAGTTGGTAGCTTTTGATATTGCGATAGGCTTTAACAAAACAATCTTGAGTGAGATCTCTTACCGCTTCTTGATCTTGCACTATGCGTAGTATCACGCTGGCGACCAGAGACTGATAGCGCTGCACTAGAGGTTCAAAGGCTCTGGTATCACCTTTGAGTACCTCCACTATCAGCTCTCGATCGCTTTTGGGGGCTGTCATTTAGCTAGCAAAGCCCTTCTGTCTGCGCTCTAATACGGCTTCCAGTCGTTGTCCCAGTTTGGTCAATTGCTCATCGCTGAGTAGTGCTCTTACTTCCAGCATTGTCTTCAGTCTGGACTCGCTCATTTGCTGGCGCAGGGTTTGCAGTTCGTGCGCTTTGGCTTCGATGTCGCTTGTTTTGGCTTTGGGATTACAGGCCAGGCGACCTAATTCTTTTATGCCAGTTTTGAGCGCTAGTCGATTTTGTTTGTTTAGTTTGAGTTTACTCTCCAGGATGTTATTTATTTTCTCACGCTGTTCGCTTGTGGCATCGATGCGATTAAAAAAACGCTTTTGGAAGTGTTTAAAGAGCGCCTTGGTTAGCTCCGGGTCGTCGTCTACAACTACGCTAGCCTGAGGTGCTTGAGTGCTCGCGCTCTCCTGGGCCAGGGCGCGGCTGCTCAAAAGAGAGGGGGCGGCAATACTGGCTACTAAAATTAGCATAGTAGCCATTTTGGTGATCTTGAGTTCGTTTTTTTGTTTCATGGTTGAGTCCTCGGTCTGACATCAACCAATACGCAGGCACTTTTAAAAAGTTTCAGCAACCTTAAGCCGGGTTACACAAGTTTAGATAGCTCGCTCAGTGGATAGCTGGTCTCATAGTCGACAAACCCTAATTTGGGCTGGGGCAGGACAAGTTTGATGTTTTCGCCGGTGCGTTTTTTGTCCACGCTCATCATGTTGACTATTTTGTCTTTGGCGCTGCCTTTGGGTAATTCATAGGGCAGCTCGGCTCTGATTAGTATTTCTTTGACGCGTACCAGAGCGTCTTTTTCGATTTTCTTTTGGCCAACACTAAACTTTGTGGCGTGATAAAGACCGATGGCCACTGCTTCTCCGTGACTCAGTCCGTATTCGGTCTGGGCTTCAAGTGCGTGGGCCAGTGTATGACCAAGATTGAGACAACGTCTGATGCCCGCTTCGTGTGGGTCTTTTTGCACCACATAGAGCTTCATTTTGATACAGCTTGTTATGAGCCCAGAGAGCATGGGACCGTCATACTCGATAGGAGCGTTGACCAGGTCATCAATTAAATCAATGAGCGGTCTTGGTCCGCGCTCATAATCAGTGTACTTAGCCACAGTCTCTTCAATCAGAGCATATTTGATGATTTCGGCCAGCCCAGCGGTCAATTGTTTGGGGTTGAGTGTTGAGAGCACTTCCTGGTCAGCCAGTACTGCCTTGGGAAAGAAAAAAGTACCAGCTAGATTTTTGCCGGTGGGCAGATTGATGGCGTTTTTGCCCCCGATAGCAGCATCCACCTGGGCTAAAAGTGAGGTGGGTATTAAAACTAAATTGAGTCCTCTCAAATAAGTAGAGCAGGCAAAGCCAGCCAAATCGAGCACGGCGCCGCCACCTAGAGCAACTACTGTGTCGTGTCTGTCAAAGCCGCGTCCTTGCAAGTGCTCCCAGATACGCAATAGCCATTCAGTGGTTTTGCAGGCTTCACCATCGGGGACTTCCAGTGTTGTCACCTGGAAATCTTCACCGGGCAGCGTATCGAGCACGTCTCTGAGCCAGTGAATCGCTGTAGAGGGCTGGCATACTATCAGCACTCTTTTGCCAGCACCGATTTGAGCCAATATAGAAGAAAGTTTTTGTCTTGCTCCGCCACCTACCGCAACTCTGGTTTTGACGTCCAGCGAAGAATTCCAGTTCATTGTGATTACTGGTCCGCGGTGCCGGCCTTTATGACGCATCCTCTACCTTCCCTTTCGTAAGCTCTCGGACATATGTTTTGTAGGTTTGCACGGACTGTTTTAAATCGGTCATAGTGTCGCAGGCAAACTTGTCAATAAATGCATTAGCCATGGTCAAGGATACCATTGCCTTAGCTACAACAGAAGCTGCCGGCACAGCACAAACGTCTGAGCGTTCATAGTGGGCAAAGTCACCAGCCAGCTGGGGATAGCTCAAAGAAGGCAAGCCTTTTTTGAGGGTTGGTATAGGCTTGAAATATACAGTTGTCACCACGGGCTCGCCGTTGGTCATGCCGCCCTCAATACCGCCAGCATGATTGCTCACCCGCTCGACATAGAAGCAGCTGGCATCGCCACTCTCTTTGCGCCCGATGGCATCATGTACTTTGGAGCCGGGCAAGCCGGAGCTATCGACGCCATCGCCAATAGCAATTGCTTTGGCTGACTGGATGCTCAAAAGTGCTTGAGCCAGTAGTCCGTCGAGGCGGCGGTCCCACTGGTGTGAGCTGCCAAGTCCGGGCGGGACATTGAGGACCTTGACTTGGACTTGACCGCCGAGGCTGTCCCCATCTTTTAGAGCCTGGGTGATTTCGGCTTCCATTTTTGCAGATAGTGCGGCATCGGCGCAGTAGACGCGGGATTGATTAATTTGCTCTTGCAGCGCGCTAATTGCCTCGTGCTCGACCTGCTCATTTGAGCAAGGTCCGTTCACTGAGCCAATTGCCACAACCTGGCTCAAAACTGTGATACCTAGTTGCTGCAAGAGCAGCTGGGCAAAGGCGCCTGCCGCCACCCGGCTGGCGGTTTCTCTGGCGCTGGCTCTTTCTAGTACGTCTCTAATATCGGTCAGTCTGTACTTCACCGTACCAGCAAAATCGGCATGTCCCGGTCTAAATCGATTGATTTTTTTGTCAGCAATCTGCTTGCGCTGGCTTTCGGTCAGGTTTTGCAGCGGCAGAGCCGAGACACTCATGACAGTCAGCCAGTTGGCGGAGTCATTGTTTTGAATTTCGTAAGCAATCGGTGCGCCAGTGGTTTTACCCCAGCGCACACCGCCCACAATAATGATTTTGTCGTCTTCTATTTTTTGTCTGCCGCTGCGCCCAAATCCGCCCTGGCGCTTCTTTAGCTCGCTATTGATAAAATCGATGTCGACTTCGAGACCGGCTGGCATGCCGTCCAGTATCGAGACCAGTTTGGGTCCGTGGGACTCGCCACCAGTTAAAAGTCTAAGCAATTAGCTGCTCCTTTTTATCCGCAATGCCCAAGAGATGCTAGCCTATTAGTTGTCTATAGAGTTGACAGGCAAATTATGTCAGATATGGCGGCTAACAAGCTTTCATCCTTAAAAAAGCCTCGTCTATCGGGCAGTTTGAGACCGCCCGGTGATAAGTCTATAACTCATCGCGCCTTGATTTTTGCCGCTCTTGTCAAAGGTTATGTGCAAATCAAAGGAGCTCTCCAGTCTTTTGATACTGTCACTACAGTAAACGCCATGCGTAAGCTTGGTCTCGATATATCTCCCCTCGAAAGCGATCCTACCGCCCTGAGGGTAGCCAGTCCCGGGCTCACTAGGATGGCGCGCACACATATCACCGAAGAAATAGACTGCGGCAATAGTGGCACCACTATGCGGCTTCTGTCCGGTCTGGTATGCAGTCTCAACGGCTCACAATTTGCTTTTGATGGCGATGAATCGCTGCAAAAGCGCGATATGTCTAGAGTTTTGACATTGGTTGGCAGTATGGGTGCCAAAGTTGATTATCTCGCCGAGCTTGGCTATGCGCCATTTGTTGTTAGAGGCGGCAGCTTACGAGGTGGTGAATTTGTTTTGCCAGTTAGCTCAGCGCAAGTATGCACATCGCTGCTCCTGGCTGGATTAAAAGCCGCAGGTGTAACTACAGTGTCGACACCATATCAGGTGCGTGATCACAGTGTGCGCCTGCTCAAATTTATGGGTGTGGATATCACGGCCGATGAGCTTAAATGCTCGGTCAAGCCCCTGGCTAAGGACTTACCAGGTACAACAATCACAGTACCCGGTGACCTTTCTTCTGCTGCCTTTTTTATGGTAGCTGCCGCCATTTTGCCCGGTAGCAAAATCACCATGCAAGGTGTCGGCCTCAATCCCGGACGTACACTTGTGATAGATGTATTGCGCGAAATGGGCGTGCCGATTGTCATAGCCAACGAGAGCGAGATTTGCGGCGAACCAGTTGGTGACGTGACGGTAGTTGGTCCCGATAGTCTTGCTGCTGTCACTATCCCGGCTGCTTCGGTTGCGCGGGGTATCGATGAATTGCCCCTTTTGACTCTGGCTTTTGTTTTTGCACAGGGGCGGTCTGCCATATTGGGAGCGCAAGAACTCAAGACCAAAGAGTCCAACCGGCTCGCGTCTATTTTTAATAATCTCAGTGAGGCTGGCGCTAAGGTCGAGTCTTTTGCCGATAGCATATTTGTCGAGGGTGAAGGAGTTTTGCCCGGTGGAAGCCACTGGACCACTCTCAATGATCACAGACTGGCCATGACCGGTCTTATTGCCAATCTGGCATCGGAACAACCGATTTTGCCTGATAACTTGAGTTCTATTGGTGTTAGCTATCCCCAATTCGAAAAGGATCTAGCCAGTCTGGTTGTATCCAATTAGTTTTTGTAGGCAAATGGCAACAATTTGCTTTTAAATTCTTCTACTTGTAAGTGTACGTTGCAGATACTGAACGATTGGAATATATTGGTTGCCGAGCATTTGCTTTATAAGGTGGTTAGTATGGTTAGCTCTAGATTTGCCCTGTCTGCCTGTCTGGCTTTGACCCTGAGCGGGTTTTTGGCACCCGCTAGTGAGGCTCAATACAATCAGCCTTACGGCGGTCAAAATTATGCTAACGGCAATAACGGTAACGGCGCTTTTTATCAGCCTCAGCCGATGCAGCAGCCGATGCAACAGATGGCACAGCCAGTGCAAGCCATGGATAACGGTGGCGGCAGGCGCACCGATCCGGCTTTACTCAAAACCTGGTTTGCCCGTTATGACCAGGTCAGACGTCAGGCTCAGATGAGCCCGACCCAGAGACGTCAGGCCGATAATATGATGTCCCAGGGACTGAGCATGTTTGTACCAGGCGACGAAAAATTAGCTGGGCAAAAGTTGCTTACCGATCTTGTCAATAAATACACTGTGGCAATCAATCAACTCAAGCAGTTGCCTGTTTATCCTGAGACCAATCAACTGCACCATGGGTACTACCAGTATTTTACCGATGCCAGAGTGCTCTTTAGTGATTATCTCAAAGTGCAAAATGAGCCATTTGCTAAAGATCCCAATACTGGTGAGCGCTTAATCGCTCAAATTGTCAGGCGTAAAGCGAGTCTTGCCGAGCTTGAGGCCAATGTCAAAAATCTCGACTCCAGTCTACGCTCTCGCTTGGGTATCAAGGCCTATCAATACTAGTTTTAGAGCGGTACGTCGACTTTGCGCTCATATAATTTTTGCAGAGTATTCAAGTCTCTTTGACTGAGACGTGAATATTCGTCGGTGACGCTGTACATCAAGTCGCCTTTATCCGGGCTATGACCGAGCAGTCCCAGGGCATGACCAAGCTCATGGGCGAGGATATTTTTGCAAAGCAAATAACGTTGCTCTGGCATTTTGCTGTAAATCAAATCTAGATTTACTTCTATCACCTGTGGTGGCACTGAATATTTGGCACCAAGTCTTGGGATATAGATAGGGACGGGAATAGCGCTAATTGAGACAATGGAGAGTTGCCCGGGAGGATGCTTTGTCCACTTGGTGATAGTGTGAGCTCCTAAAGTACAGTCATTACCATCACTGCTATTGCCCAGTCTGCTCCAGACTACTTTGATGCGAGCTTGTTTTTCGCTATTGACCTCGACAAATTTGACCTTTGCACCTCTTGATTCCCAATCAAAAAAACTCTCTCTAGCTGCACGCACAAGGCTGGCATCGGCTAGAGGGGTGATATATACAGGGATGGGCATGCTGTTAAACCTAAAGATGCGGTTTTTGCTAGCACTTAAAACGCTATCGAGATAATCGGTTACTGGTAGCGGCTCTCCGGCTGGTGTCACTCTAAAAAAATGAGGAGGAAAAGTATTCGGTACGGGAACGATTTTGTTTACCTGAGCTTCTTTGACCAGACTCTGAATTTTGTTGATTTTGTCGTCTGTGAGTGGCACTGGTGTATTGATAGAAGCGGCTGTAAAGCCCGGTTGACCCTGGGTCGAAAGTTTGTTTGTGCCAGCATCCAGAACAGTCTGAGCTGGTTGTGCTGGTGTTGCCGGTGGTGCTGATAATGCTGATGGTGGCGTTGTGGCGTTTTGTTGTAGCAAGTAGGGAGTCGTGGGCTGTGTCATTGCCGGGGTCTGGCTACTATTTATAAAACCCTGCAAATTGCTCAAACGCACACTCAGTGGGCCACCTCTGGTACTGCCGTAGGCGGTGGTCTCAGCTCTATCGACACGCCAGAGCAAGGGCGCGTTAGTTTGAGGTGGTAGGTTGAGGCGTTTTTCGATTAAAAACAGTAACTCCGGAAAGCTCAGTCCAC
Source organism: Candidatus Obscuribacter sp. (assembly GCA_016718315.1). Classification (GTDB taxonomy): domain Bacteria; phylum Cyanobacteriota; class Vampirovibrionia; order Obscuribacterales; family Obscuribacteraceae; genus Obscuribacter. The sequence continues at coordinate 692,307 of JADKDV010000003.1, forward strand.
TATCCTGGCTTAGCGCAGGACGTGCCGAGGCTAAAACAAGGGAAGTAAGTAAAAAGACAAGCTGCTTAGTTGAACGAATCATCCCTTCTCTTCAGGCAAGTCATGGATGGTTTCGTCGATAAACTGGCAGAGTTTAATCCTTACTGCTTCCTGGATGCGCACTAGCTCTTTGCTATAGCAATAAAACTCAGCTCCAGTGGCCCGATCAAAGCTCATCGAAAAGAGCCCTGTGAGGGGATCTTCCATTTCGGTGAGCTGGGCTTCTAGCTGTTGCAGCCCGATATTGCAAAAAATACTCTTTTCCATGAGCTGGGGCTCGCAAATGGTGGTCATGCCGCCACTATCGTCGATTTTGCCCCAGGTGCCTTGCAAAAATCTGTATATAGGCGAGGTCAACTTCTCTTCTTCCTGTTTTTTACCAGGAGCCCAGAGCAAGACCAATTTAGGAAACCCAGATTTTTTAGGCTCTTTTTCGCTAAAGTCTTCGAGGTCTTCTGGTCTGTAGCCAAGCAACTCGCGATTGAGCCAGATTAATTTTGAATCCGGGAGTTTGCCCCGCACAGCACGCAGAGTCAGAAGCAGTCCGTCTGATACGGACAGCTCCTTGGAGACAAGCTGAGTTTTTATGCGGCTGAGTTGTTTGTACAGCATAAATACCGATTTAAATCACTAAATCCAATATATACGAATTTCCGTAAAAAGGACCTTAATTTAGCTGCTTATCTCTCAGTCTTTACGACATTTTGCCGGATTGCCAGAGTTGCCATCAAACGTGGTATCAATCGCAGGCTTTTTTGCAAAAACCAGGAGTTATGATAGCTTTGATAGTGATTCTCCAATGGGCAGACAATGGACGCAAGGTTGATGGAGCTGGCTGAAGCTCGCTACGGACAGGGTGAATACCTGAAAGTGCTCTTTGAGCTGGCTCTGGAGGACAACTGGTTTGATCTGCAGCACATGATCCAGCATGACATGGCTAAAGCCATACTGGCTGACTATAGCTATGAGCAGGGTCTTGGTTTTCTCAATCAAGATGTCTATTTTGACTACTGGGAAGACGTGATTGATGTTGGCTGGCAGATATTTTGTCGACATACTGGTCTCAGTCGCGAAAAAGTGGAAAAATCACTGGCCAGTTTGCAAGACAGATAGTCTAGTTTTTATACTTAACGACAATGGCAATACCAGCGGGGAATTTGCCGCCTTCTCCCGTTATTTGAGAGATTTTTTCGGAGGCTAGAGACCACACCCCCGGATTATTGGTGTTGAATTCTAAGTCCACTCTGTCAGCTGCTTTGATGTTGACTGTGTCCCGTACCACGTGGGGTTCCAGTGGATCTGAGCCGCTTTCAGCCACAACTTCAAAGCGGTGACCAGAGAGGTGCAAGGGCACGTCTTCTTCGGTCAAGTTAAAGACTCTCAGTCTCACTCTTTGACCGGCGCGCACTGTGAGAGCTGGTATAAAGGGTGCGGTTTTGCCATTGACCAGATAGACTGAGCGCTCTTTAGCTGGGCTTGTCGCCGATGCTTTTGAGCTAACTGTCATTTTGCTGATAAAAAGCACGCGGTCCTCGCTCACCACATGACCGGGTAAACGCGTATGGACGATGAGAGCACCGTACATGCCTGACTGGCGCTGCGATAAATGCATCACTTGAGGGTGATAATAAGCGGTGGTTTGGACCTGCGGAATAAATTGATAAGCAAAGCTCTCACCCGGTCTCAAATAGCGCTCAGGTTTGACTGTGCTAACGCCATCTTTGTCTGGGGCAGTGCCTGCCCTGGGTAAACCATCGATACTCTGTGGTAAGTCCAGACCATGGAAGTGCAGTGATGTTGGTACTTTTAGTTCATTGTGCAGGATTACCTTAAGCGGTTCGCCTTCTTGTACATGGATCTCGGGTCCTGGTATGGCACCGTTATAGGTCAGGGATCTGGCAATAGCACCGCCACCAACATCTAAATCGCTCTCTTTAGCAAAGAGATGGATTTCTTTGGCTGCCATGTTGGTCATTTGTAGATTATTCTGGCGACTGGTCAGTTCGCTCATGGAGCGAATAGCATCGTTGACTTCGCCTTTTACTGAGTTCATCTCGCGCTTCATATCTTGCAGCTCAAGTTTTTCTTTGGCTTGTTCTGCCGCTAGATCATCCATCTCGGTAAATTGAGCCTGGCAGGCATTAAAACTACCTGCCAGCATGGAGGCTAGCAAAAGCACAGTGGCTCTGGCTATAGTAAAGCGCCCTGACATATCAGGCTCTGGCGACGATGGTAGTCACTTCTGCCTGCGAAATCACACGCTCGCAGATATGACCCATCAAGAAGTGTTTGATTGCTCCTCCGCCCTGGGCGCTAATTACGATAATCGATGCATCTTCCTCTTCTTGCAAGCTGATGATTTCCTTATCGGGACGGCCTGCTTTGAGATGCAAATTGATGTTTTTGTAACCCAGCTCACTGAGCTGCTTTTGGGCATCAGCTAAATAAATCTCGCCTTCCATCATCATGTTTTCTTGCATGGCGCTGACAAAGGCAAATGGTGTGACAGATGCAATCAACTTAGAGACATTGACGACATAAGTCAGATGCAGTGCTGTTTTTGTTTTATCAAGAGCCAGTCCAGCCAGCACTTTGAGGATGTTTTGCAAACAATTGGTAGAGCCATCCAGTCCTACTACAACTGTATCTGGTGCCTGTTCTTGTTTGCGCAGGATGATGGTACTAACTGGACTGTGTCTGGCTACATGGTGGCTGACACGCGATAAAAAGATGGAGTCATGATGTTTGCTCTGAGTAATCACAACAAACTCGCACTTGCTTATTTTGGCTGCGTCTTCAATGACCTGGGCAGGAAATCCACCGGCGATTTCAACTTTGACATTGGCGCCACAGGCGGTGAGTGAATCTTTTATGGTATCGAGGACTGCTGTAGCACGTCTTTCGACTACATGATTTAAATCTTCGGGAAAATCAGCCTGGGCCTTGAGCACTGCTTCAAAGGAGGGCAATTCTTCACGCACATACAGCAGGGTGATATCACTGCCCTTGAGTGGCAGCATAAGACCCAGGCTCTTCACGTCCAAAAGCTCGCAAGCGGCAACGCTTGTGTCTTTGTTATTGCTTTGAGCTACGTCGATGGCAATTAATATGTTCATGGTTTTCCGTTTTTGTATGCAATTGAGCTGGTGAATTTTTTGGCAGTTTAAAAGGCTAATAAGGCTAATTTTTTTTCTGCCAGTGGGCCAACTTCAGAGTCATTTTAACCCCTTGCGCGCTAATTCTCGTTTTTGACCCCATGACATTGCCCGTTAAACTTGGCGAACATTTTGCGATTTTGAAGACGCGTAAGCGCTCATTGGTGGACAATGGAGTCTTACCAAGATGGTCATTTTGGGGAGGCAGTTTTGATAGATCGTTACACCCGGGCGGAAATGGGCGCCATTTGGGCGCTTGAAAATAAGTTTCAGACATTTTTAGATGTCGAGCTAGCCGTCATGGAAGCGCAATGCGCCATGGGGCTGGTACCTCCTCAAGCTCTGGCGGAAGTGCGGGCAAAGGCGCGTTTTGACGTCAAGCGCATCGATGAAATCGAAGCTGAGGTCAGGCACGACGTTATCGCTTTTCTCACAAATATTTCAGAAAACGTTGGCGAATCAGCTCGTTTTGTTCATATGGGGCTGACTAGCTCTGATGTCATCGATACAGCTCTCGCTTTGCAGCTCAAGAAAGCCAGCGAGTTATTGATGGTCGATCTTGAGAAATTGACCGAAGCTGTCTTGAAGCAAGCACGTAAGCATAAGCGCACAATTATGGTGGGACGTTCTCATGGTATTCATGCTGAGCCCATTACATTTGGCTTTAAGCTGGCTGTCTGGCTCGAAGAACTGCGTCGTCATAAAATAAGACTTGAGCAAGCCATTGAAATGATCTCAGTAGGTCAGATGAGTGGACCTGTTGGTACTTTTTCTAATATTTCTCCCGAAGTAGAAACGCGCGCTCTCAAAATTTTGAATCTCACACCAGCGCCAATTACAACCCAGGTGATACAACGAGACAGACACGCTCAGTTTGTTACAACGCTGGCTTTGATAGCTGCTTCATTAGAAAAGTTCTCAATTGAATTGCGCCATTTACAACGTACCGATGTGCTGGAAGCAGAAGAACCTTTTCATGCTGGTCAAAAAGGCTCATCTGCCATGCCTCACAAACGTAATCCAGTTTCTACAGAAAACATCAGCGGTCTAGCTCGCGTAATCAGAGGTAATGCCATGGCTGCCATGGAAAACGTCGCCCTCTGGCATGAGCGCGATATCTCCCATAGTTCAGTAGAGCGCATCATTTTGCCTGACTCCACAATCTTGCTTGACTATATGCTCAATCGTTTTACACAAGTCATGGAAGGGCTCAATGCTTATCCAGATAATATGCGCGCCAATATGGATGTCTTTGGTGGCGTGATTTTTAGTCAATCAGTTTTGCTCAAATTGATTGATAAAGGATTGACTCGTGAAGCTGCTTACAAGCTTGTGCAGGAAAACGCCATGAAAGCCTGGAATGTCAAAGGCGGAGACTTTAAAGGCAACCTCATGGCTGACAAAAATGTGCGAGAGCATTTGAGCGAGAGCGAGATCTCTGGTTGTTTTGATCCTGAGGCGTACCTCAAAAACATCGATCAGATCTTTGATCGCGTTGGTGTCTAATTTTAAGTAGCAGCTCAAAGAGTAAGTATTATGTCGGCTAAACCAAAGCCCTTTAAAAAACAAAACATTGATGTCCAAAAAAAGCTGGCAGGACTGCTCTTGCCAGTCTTTGCTCTGCGCCGGCCCGGAGATATCGGAGTTGGTGATACGCAGTGTGTGATCGATGCCATCGAGTTTTTGGCTAAGCACGGCATGACTGTTTTGCAGCTATTACCCATTAACGAGACTGGTGCTGATAATTCACCTTATAATGCTTTGAGCTCTATTGCTCTTGACCCTATCTATCTCACTCTGACACCGGATCTGGTGCCTGGTTTGAGTCAGTCAATAGTTGATGAGCGTATTGATAGCCAGCTCTTGCACGAATTGGCTAAAGGTCCAGTGCGTTATCCTCAGGTCAAGTCAATCAAACTGGCAATCTTACAAGATGCATATGACACTCTCATTGGTGGCGCCAACAAAGGTGCGACTAGAGGTAGAGCAAAGACCAGCATGGCTCGTGAAATTGCTGCTTTTGCTGCTTTTAAGACGGCAAACAAGTGGCTGGAGACATACAGTCTTTTCCGAGCACTTGTGCAAGAAAACAATGACTCTGCCGTCTGGACACAATGGCCTATCGAGCATCAAAATCTTGCCAGTGCCACCAAGTTGGCAACAGAGTCTGAGCACCTGACCAGACAAATGGACTTTTTTAAATATGTTCAGTGGGTAGCGTTTAGTCAATGGGCGCAGGTTAGAGCGCATGCAGACAAACACGGTGTGGAGCTTATGGGTGATATCCCATTTGGTATCAGCCGTTATAGTGCCGATGTTTTTGGCAATCGGGATTTGTTTGACCTGGAGCGTTCTGGTGGTGCACCACCGGAGACGTTTTTTCAGTCAGACAAATTTACCGCTGTCTGGGGGCAAAACTGGGGTATACCGCTTTACCGCTGGCAGAATCACGAAAAAACCAATTACCAATTCTGGCGCGAAAGAGTACAAGAAACTGCCAAAATCTTTCATTATTTCCGCATCGACCATGTGCTTGGATTTTTTAGAGTCTACGCTTTTCCGTGGATTCCAGAGCGTAATGGCGAGTTTGTCAATCTCAGTCCTGAGCAAGCCAAAAAGCTTACCGGCGGTAAGTTGCCAGGTTTTGAGCCGCGTCCCGACACACCGCAAGACAATGCTGCTCTCAATTGCGAAGATGGCACCAGATTATTGTCGATGATATTAGACGCCGCCGGTGATACCAAAGTAGTGGCAGAAGACCTGGGCATGGTGCCCTCGTATGTCCGTCCCCGCCTTACTGAGATGGGCATTCCGGGCTTTGTTATTCCAATATTTGAGCGGGTCAGTGATTTTGATCGTTCTTTTAGGGGCAGACAGACCTACGAGCCGCTCAGTCTGGTTACCCTTGGCACCCACGATCATGAGCCGATTGCTAGCTTTTACGAAGGCTTGTCTAAATGGTGGCATGGACCTGATGGCGATAATGGTTGGCAGGAAGTAAGGCGTCTGATGCAGTTTTTAGAACTTGATGCAGACAATCCACCAGTTCACTTTGATGACCGTCTGCACCGCCGCCTGATTGAGGTTTTGCTTGACACTCCTTCCTGGCTTGCGGTCTTGATGGTGAGCGATCTCTTTGGCACCACCCAGAGATTTAATGAGCCTGGTATCGCCGGCGATAGTAATTGGAGCCAGAGATTGGATAGACCGCTTGTTGAGTATACTCAAGATGATCATTACGGACCGCTCCTCTCCTGGCTCACCGCTGAGCTCAAGAGTGCTGGGCGTAGCCACGGGGATCTTGTGGGCGCTAGCCATGCAAGCGTATAAGGGCTATGCTTAAGGGGAGCTTGTCTGGTAGCCAAGGGTTTGCCTGCAAAAAGCTCGGTCTGACAATGTGGTCGTGAGGAAGAATTTAAATGCTGCCAGCTTATCTCTTTCGGGCAGGTATTGATTGGGTCAGGCATCACAAAGACTATGCTTCGTCCAATCCCTATGCTCGCTGCGAGCAAGCAGTTCGGGTTTGCGAAAAACTATTTGAAGAAAATCTCTGCAAGGCGGATAGCAAGCACCTGGAAGTTGCTGTTGTTTGTGCATACTGGGAGGAGTTTTTTCATGCCGAAGATCCTCTCCAGGACGAAAAAGAATGGCGCGATGGTTTGAGTAAGCGCTCCGGTCAGTACGACAGTTTTGAGGCCTGGCAGGAATGGTTCAAGACCAGCTATGCCAAAGTATTCAAAGAAAACAATATCTGGACTTCACTTTTGATGACAGCCTGGGCCAATACGCATCAGTACCAGCTTGTATATACCGAAGACTCCTGGGATTTCTTGCCTTCTCGCTCGTATTTGCCCACGACTCAAATGTGGCGGCTTTCGCCCCACCTCAATACAGTTACCGATGTGCTCAAGGAGTTTTGGCTGGAAGAAGTCAAACGCTGGGAAGAGTCCGGCTTTATCGTAGACGATGAAAACACACATTTTTTGGGACGAGTGGAATGTCTGGGCTTTGATACCAGACGCTATATGGTGACCTGGCCTGCTCGCGCCAAACATCTAGCCACTGAAGGTAACGGCGCTGGTCAAAACCGCGAAGACCTGGATCTGGGTAATACAGTCGCTGATCTCATTGCTCCAGTGGGCGATAGCTGGTACAGACGCCCCGACAGCGTCATATTTGCCCATGACCATGTGGATATAACCAGTTTGCTTAACCGGGCAACCTATGTTTTTGGCAGCAAACGCCGCTTGTTTGAGCTGGCTCTGGATGATGAAATGCCCAAAGCAAAGTTACAGGCTCAGGCCGAGGGCTGGCTCGTCGAAGGTCTCACAAACGCTTTGCCAGGCTAACAGACAGTTCACCAGAGGCTTTATAGCCCTTTATTATCAGCCTGAATTTCTTTCCAGGAGCGTGGAAAGGTTCTTGCTGTGATGCCTGTTTTTTGCCAGGTGACGAGCAGATTGTCTTTGAGTCCGTCTATCTCAAAAGTTTTGCTTTGTCTTGACATGAGTTTGAGAGCCAGGGCGATTATTTTGCTCTCTTCGATTTCTTCTTTGATGCGTGAGTGGGTCTTCTGGGCGATGAAATAGCCCTGCACTTTTAATAAGGGCACAACCAGCTCCATGGTAAGCATCAAGGTGCCCACCGCCCGTGCTGTACCGACGTCAAATTTTTCTCTGTATTGCTTCAATTGACCCATTTCCTCAGCGCGGCCATTAATCACCTCTACTCGCTTTTCGAGATTAAATGCTGCCACTGCCTCATCCAAAAACTTGCATTTTTTGCCGATACTGTCTACCAGTGTCACTTTGAGGTCTTTAAGGGCCAGTGCTACTATGAGACCCGGCAACCCGCCACCGCAACCGATGTCGACATAGCGTCTAGCGCCCAGTCTTTGCACTTCTTGGGCTACTGACAGGGCGTCAAGTACATGTTTTTCGACGATTTGCTCGATTTCCTTGGTTCCTACAAGATTTACCTTTTGGTTGTATTCATGCAAGAGGATCACAAATTGAGCTATTCTGAGACTCTCTTCCAAGCCGATGTCAAAGGACAGACTTTGAGATAGTTCAACAATTCTGTTTTGAAGTGCTTCGGCTTGTTCGCTGGGCTGAGTTGTGGTTTTCATTGAAATGGCTCGTTTAATCCGTGAAATCTTGTTTGGTTCTGGGAAAGACTCTAGAAAGATAATAAGAGCTAGGCCTCTATATGATCTGTGTCGCGCAACATAAACTTACTATTTTCCAGGGGAGCATACATTGTCATCTCTAGAGCCGGCCACCCGAGAAAGGTTGGAGCTTGAGACGCGTGTTCTCGCCGCTGCCCTCAGGCTCTCGCTGGAATACGGCGATACAGAGGGCTCCAGTCTCGCACACGAGCAAATTTTTAGACTTCTCAAGGCTTGCCAGGAGATAGGTGAGAGCGAATCGCTTGCTTTGCCATCCTCGCAATCTGCTGTCGAAATGCCACTTGTCTTGCCGTCCATTGACAAGGGGCGGCGCATGCCTGACATCGACTGGTTTGCCCCAGCTCAAGAAGAGGCAACATCAGGAGATAATGGTCCAGATTTTACATCGCAGAATGCAATACCTGTTGATATAGCTGCTCCAGGCCCGCTCGCTGCCGATACTGGGATGTCGGCTAAGCCCGCAGCTGAGCCCGTTCGGTCCAGGTCTTTGAGCGCAGAGCTCGAAGATTCAATCGATAGCCTCTACGACTTATTGGGAGCGCCTCATAACGCTACTTCCGGGGGGATTCATCTACGTTTTCTCTTTAAGGTGAGACGCATCATGCGCTACATCCAGGCTCATCCAGAGCTAAGAGGGGTGGAGCGTAAAACCGTTTTGAAGCGTTTGCAGTCATACTGGATTGCACATGACATTTTGAGCGATAGTCAGACTCGGGCAAGTTACGATGAGCGCATTTCAGGCTCTAGCGATGAAGACGACGACACGGATGACACCGTCAGTAGTACTGTTACTTCCAGACCGCCTATGCGCATTGGCGAGCTTTTGCAGAGTAGCGGACTGCTCGAAAAAACCGAGCTTGAAATTGCTGCTGATATGCACAAAGCTATGCCGGAGCTGATGTTTGGTGCTTTTCTGGTCAAACAAGGCTTTGTCAAAGAAGATGACCTCGAATGTGTTTTGATAGGACAGACACTGATTAAAAGCGGGGAGTTGGATCTCGGACAATTCCAGAAGGTGATGGAAACAAGAGCGCTGGATACTTCCATTAAGCTCTCTCAGTTACTTGTTGAAAGTGGACTGGTAACACCGCAGCGAATCGCCGAAGTGTTGATTACACTGCCGGTAGAAGAAGTTGGACTATCTGATCTGGCTCCCAAAAAAGAAGCTGTGCATGTACCAGCTCCGCCTAAAGATCCTGTCAGTATCAATCTAAAAAACGCCATTCCAAGCTGGAAAGATCAACTTGATTGGAACGCTCCAGAAGATGAAATTAGCGAGCCCGCTCCCCAGCCAGCGCCTGCTCTGCTTCCTGCTGTTGCCGGCAATGACAGTGCGGTACAGGCAGATGGTGCCGGTCAGGCAATGACCTCCGAGATTGGCACACAGACCGGTGAAGTTTCGGCTGTCGGTACGCAGACTGGAGAAGTCAATGCTCTTGTCCAGCCAGTTGTAACCAGTGGTGCCGCTGCTCCACAAGACAAGCAAAGTCTTTATGACACGGCGCAGCTGACACCTATCTCTGAAGACGAACCAGAAACAGAACTAGAACCTTATAACGCGGCTCAGTACGAAATCACATCAGAAAATCCCGTCATAACTGATGAAGAAGTGATTGAAGAAAAGGATGAACCGCAAGAGATTGAAGTTTTTGATGCCACTGATAGCACAGTCAGTGATATCGCCCCCGGTGCGCTTGCTAGCGTGCCGGTTTTGCCTGCTGACGAGGAGCCAGAAGAGCCACGCAAAGCACGCAAGCACTCGCTTTTGGATTTGATGGTGGATCTGGTCACGCCTGAGCTTAAGGAAGAAGAAGAAGAGCCCGGTACTGAGCCTCTTCTCTCTACAGTACTTGGTGATAAAGAGAGCGCTGATCTGGATACGGTACTCTTTGGTCCGGCAGAGTCTCTGCCTGTAAATGATGTGGGTGTGCCAACTGACCAGAACGAAGTGCTTTCGGATGACTTTGAGATGCTCCGGGACGCAGTCGACATAAGCAGTGTTATGCCATCACACAGGGACAGTGAGAGTGCCACCACTGGACCTCAACCAGTGCTCTCTGCACAAGCTGACGTCCAGCCTCCTCAAGCTGCTCCTGGCACTCTGCCATCAGCGCCCACTTCTCGACAGGCTAAGGTCGAGACCGCCGAAGATGTCTTCTTTGGAGAAGAAGATGACGTCAACGATGTTGTCCATCTCGATTTGGCTGTGGACGAAATCTTAGACTTGCCAGACCCCGGAGATGTGGCGGCAAGCGAGGCGGCAGCTCTAGCTGCTGCAGCTAAAGATACAAAAATTGATAGCTGGTCAATTGTTTCGATGCCTGCTAGTTATCTGGCGTCCTATTTGCTCGATGAAGAAGAGCCTGCTGCTAATAATACTAAGGGCACTGCCGATGGTGCTGCGTCCGGTACGCCAAACTCTGGCAAAAAACATCTGGAGCCGCCAGAGGACCGCGAACGCGGTAAGTTTCGTCGGCGCAGAGGGCGCTAACTAGACTTTTAGTCGGCTGAGGTGCATGTCGAGCAGTCGTAGCACGGGTGATAGTTGTTCGCCTATCAAGCGGACTACCTTTTGATCGCCTGGTTTGAGTATTTGTTGTGGATAGGGCACGACTACCAGTAGCCCAAGTCTTTGACCGCGAATATCAATTGGTTGAGTCAGTGAATTATCTGGCAAGTAATGACTGCGTGGTAGTTCGTCTTTTAATGGAGGCATACCTAGCTGCATTGCTAATTTGGCCACATAGGCCTTGAGCGCATTAGCCTCTAGAGACGGTGACTGATCCACTTTTAAGACTGAATGTTGACCGCAATTGATCACCAAACCAACAGCCTGATAATCCAAAATGGATGAGAGTAGCTCGAACAATTTGGTTGTCACTGTGTCGATATTGAGTTCGTCTTCGGCGATTTTGCGCACTTCATCGGCGATTGTAGCTTCAAAGAGGAGACGCTCAAGGAGCTGATTGAGCCGATTATTGATGTCTTCGGCTGTGAGAGTCTTGGTAGGCTCGCTTAAAACTCTCAGACGCGGTTTTGTTGAGGGGTCTTCTAGGATCTCGGCAATAGACTGTATCAGACTGCGAAATCCAGGCTCTTTAGGTATGTACCGTTCAGCACCGGACTGATAGCCCCAGAAGCGGTCGACAGAGCCGTCCAATTTGGTTAAGAGGATGACTGGAATAGTGGATAAATCTGGATCGTTTTTGACCAGGCGGCAGAGTTGATAGCCATTGATACCGGTCATCACCACGTCGGAGATAATCAAATCAGGAGATTCGTGGTAAGCCCTGGCCAGACCTTCTGCTCCATTGCGCGCTTCGATAACCTGATAACCTTCGGTTTGCAAGGTTTTTGAAATGGTAAGTAGCTGCGTTGGACTGTCCTCAATAAGAAGCAGTCTAAAAGACATCAAGCACCTTCTTTCTTATTTATTCAAGTACGAAGCTAAAGCACCCCGACAGGTGCTGTCTTTTTTGAGCGGGTTCCCTGAGCTGCCGTGATGCCCTGAACTGCCGATTAAAAGATCCCCATAAAGTGCTTTAGAGAATGATCCTCCAGACGGAGATCAAAATCTGGTCCACTCTGTACTTGTTTTCCTGTTCTATTTAGTATGCCACTTATGGTCAGGAATGGGAAATGTTTTTTTTACTACGATTGACTTCAGAGCTAACCAGGGGGCCACTTTAAAAGCGAATTGGTAGCTGATTGGGCGGGACTTATGGGCTCCCTAATAATTTGGCTCAGGTCCAATTCTGCCTTCATTAATCCTGAGGATTTCGCAGGGGTTTAAATTGTCCCAATTAGTACTTAATAGGATTTAAGTGTCGTGTATATGGTTGTTTTTGTCGGTCTAGAAGCAAAATATTAGATCTGATTGTATCTTCGGTTACATTTGTCCCATAGTCTGGCAGATAAGCCTGGTACTGGAGTGCGAGATTGTCGTCGGTGGAGCGTTTTGTCCCGGTCAGTGCGCTATTTTGAGCAAGTAAGGACCTTACCTGCTCAGCCGTGAAAATAGAGTCATTCAGTTGCTCTTGATTGTCTATGCCTGCTTGCTTCCAAAGCATATTGAACGGAGCTTTAAGGTGAGCAGCGATAGTCTGCACACTTTGGCTTTGCTCAGAGGCACTGGCGATAGTATTGCGACCTAGCAGTATGATTTCCCCGGACCCTTTTTGATGGAAGACCAGGCAATCGCTATAGGTCTCGCTGAAGAGTTTTATGTAAGCAAGAAAATTGCTCTGGTCCAGTCCATAGAGCTGCAGCCACTGAGCAAAGACGCCATCTGGCTTGAGTCTGCTTTTGCTCAATTTTAAAAACTCTTCTGTAAATAAGCTGCCTGAACCATTGACCCAGGGCTCGGAGGGCTGGCAGGAGATGATATCGTATTTGGTATCGCGCTGGGCTAGTTGCCGTCTGGCATCAGCCCATATAATTTGAGGCTTGAGCTTGCTTGTAATGGGCTTACTGATCCAAAGTTTTGCAGCGATATTGTTGGCATTTACTATTTGTTTTTCTATTTCAATCACTGTTACCTTATTTACTGGTAGCTGGCAAAAGGTATCGGCGGTGATACTCAGACCCATGCCAATAACCAGGACATCTGGATGATAGTTGCTTATTGCCTGTGGCAAGAGGGCCAGCAATATGTGGGTAAACTGAGCAGAGTTTGCCACACTGGATTTGACTGCTTCTATTTTGCCACTGCTAAGCAGTATCTGCTCATTTCTTTGCTTGTCTTCAAATAGTCCAACTGTATCCAAAAGTCCGTCTGCATAAAATTGGAGCTTGTGGTTTTGTCTCTCGTAGGTGAGTAATTTTTGCCAGGACTGGTGCTCTGGCAAAAATATTGGACCGGTGGTCAGTGCTTGCTTTTGCTCGGGCGGAGAGGACAAAAAGCTGAGCAATACCAGTGTACCGGGTAGAGCACTTAAACCTGACTTGAAGCGGCTTTTGGCACTGTCTCTGGGCGTATAAATCAAGCTTAGCGCAGCACTTATGACCAGACATAGTCTGAGCAGTCCTAAAATGACACTGTCGCAAACTGTCGGTATCTGATAAGTGAGAGCAGCAAAATAAATCCAGGGTGCTACCACACTGGCGGCTGTAGATACACCCAGGAGTTTGGCAAAATGATTGGCGCCAGATTGTTTATTGCAGGCCGGAAACACAAAACCAAAGATAGTCGCCAGTGGCAGGCAAACCGTTATACAAATCAAGATTGATGGCAACAGCGGTATTGCTGTGCCTGCAACTGAGCCACGCCAGTGCAAATAAAGCTCAGGCAGATAAGGTAGACTAAGCGAGAGCGCTGTCAAGTCTAGTACTACCAGTAGTGCCAGCCAGCTAAATATGTTTTTGTTTTGAATTAGAGGTTTGTTTAAAACTGCCAGGCAATTACCTAGAGATAAACCACCTACATAAGTTGCTGCCACAAGGGCCAGACCAGTTACGGATGAGCCGACCAGGGCTGTCACCAGCCGTATCATCACTGACTCGCAAAGTAAGCAAAGTGCACTTGTCACTGCTGCAAATACCAGAATAAAATTTGCCCCTGCCTTTTCTGGTATTTCTTCACTCTCTAAAGCCTTCGAGCCATTATCCGTTCTCAGGGTTTGCAGGGCGCAAAAGATAAACAGCGCTGAAAGAGTTAAAACTGTCCTTTTAAGCCCGAGCTGTGGCAAAAGGTAGAGACCGGTAGTGCCAGCACCAAGGGCTGCTCCGGTATTAAAGAGGGCGTAGATGAGAGTGCTTTTGTTGCTAGCAAAATTAGCAAACAGTGGCAGTATCAAACCGCTGACCAGAGCTGGCAAAAAAATTAGAAATGAGGCAAGTAATAAGTCCCAGCCAGTGTTTGTCGGTGTGGCAATGTAAAGGGCAAAAGCATAACAAGGCAAGCAGGGCAAAAACGCCACAGACGAAAAATCGGTGGTGTTTAAAACCTACTCTGGCAAACCAGAGCGGTGGTAGCGAAAGACCAAGTAAAAAGAGTGAGAGTGTAGTGGTTGTGGCTAGCGCCCCTTCACCCAAAAATTTTGTAACCACACGCATCAATACCACTTCTAAAGTAAGAGTGGCAAAACCGGCTATAAACAAAGCTAGTTTATGTTGGTGAGTCAATTCAGACCTTTTAGTGTATCTATGATTATGGCAGCTTGCTAACCATTAACTTGCAACAATGTACTCATCTTGGCAATGGCTTAGCCTGTGGTCATGACCGTCTGCTAAGCTAACAGTGGTTCAAAAAGGTAACCCATGATCCTCAACCAGGTGCACCTCCATAACTTTATGAGTTATGCAGACGCAACTTTAGATCTGACGGGCATACCGGTGGTTTGTCTCACCGGTCTCAATGGAGCAGGCAAGTCTGCCTTGCTTGATGCTGTCACCTGGGCCATTTTTGAAGAAGCCAGAGCCTCCTCTGACGACCTGGTGCGTCTAGGTGAACGTGAGATGTGGGTGGATGTGATTTTTGCCCATGAAGGTTCGCTTTACCGGGTTAGGCGCTCAAGGCATCGTAGTGGCCGGGCCGGTTCCAGTAAGGGTAGCTCTAAGGGCAATCTCGAATTCATGGTGGCAGACAGCGCTGAAATAGATGCCAATTCAAGTGCCAGTGCGCAATATGCCAATATCAAATGGAATAGTCTCACTGCCGCTAGTATGAAAGAAACTGGCAAACACATACTTGATTTGTTGCGGATGGACTACGATACTTTTCTCAACAGCGCTTATTTGCGTCAGGGACGTTCTGATGAGTTTGCCCTCAAGCCTCCTTCTGAGCGCAAACAAGTCTTGTCCGAAATTTTAGGGCTGTCCTATTTTGACAAGCTGCGTGATGAAGCCAGAGATCGGGTGCGCTTCTTAAAAGCTAAGATGGATTTTTTGAGTGGCTCGGTCAGTCATGGTGAACAGCTCAAACAAAAAAAGAGCACGATTGAAGAAGAACTGGTCGTTGCTAAAAGAGAAGTCGATGACAAAACTGCTGCTGCCAGTGATATCGAAGAGCGAGTCAATGAGCTAACTGAGCGTGTCCAGTCTCTGCGTCTCATCGAAGCCAATATCAGTGGCAATGAAAAACGACTGGTCGAATGTAGACAGTCTTTGCAAAGGCTATCGGTCGATCGCATTGAGCTTAAGCAAAAAGAGCAGGGACTGGGAGCGCTTTTGGCAGAGTCCAGCTCAATAGAAAAGGACCTGGCAGAGTTTGAAGCAATAAGAGAAAAAGTACAAAAGCTAGATCATTTGCAACTTGCCATGCAGGAGTTGAGCGAGCGTAAGATCGCCCTCTCGGGCGAGCTTGCTACATTGCGCTCAAGGCTGGAACTTACCTGTGAGCAAAGACAAACTGAGTATAAAGAGACGCTGTCAAAACAGCAGGACTTGCTCAAAGAGACTGATGGTGCCGACAAAGTCATGGCGCAATATCAGGAATATTTGCAAATGGTCAAACTCGAAAGCGAGCTATCTCAGAAGCAAGAAGCTTTTGGTCAATTGACCAGGCGCTCACAGGAATTGACTGCTCAGGTGCAGGAAGCCAAAATCAGATTGGAAGCTGAAATTGAGCAGAAGCAGCGTAATATCAGTGATTTAAATGTACTCAGCGGCGGTCAGGATAGCCTCGAGAATGAAGGACAAGCCCTCAGTAAAGAAGCCGAAAATCTCGACAAATTAGAAGCTGAATTTGAAATTTGCGAAAGCCGTGGCATGGCCATCAAAAATGAGCTTGCTAATTTTGATCTAAAAATCGAAGACTTCAAAGTAAAGCAAAAAGAAAATCTGGACAAAATAAAAGAACTGGAAGAGCATGCCCATAGCTCTATCTGCCCTCTTTGTTCGGCGCCAATAGTAGACAGAGCGGCAGTCTGTCAGCTCTATTTGCAACAAAACGAAGAAATGCATCAGGAAATCAATAGACAGGAAGCGCAAAAAGAAAATCTCAATATTGAGCGTAATCAACTGCGAGTCAAATACATAGATCTCAAACGAGAACTGTCCGGGCGCAAAGAGTTAGATAAAAGAATCGGTCAATACAATGAGCGCATGCGCGCTGTGGACGGCGCCAGACAAAATCTGAGCAAATTGACTGGTGAGCTTGCCGCTCTCAAACAAAAACTGCTCACAGAAAACTACGCTCAACTTGAGCGTGAATCATTGATAAAAATTAGAGCGGAGCTAACAGCGATTGATTTTGATCCAGTCGTTTATACCTCTATGACCTCTCAGCTCAGGCTCAAGAGACATCTTGAAGGACGCAAAGAACAGCTAGAGAAGGACCTGGCTGAACTAAAGCGTGTGGAAGAGAAACTACCTCAATTAAAGGAAACAATCGAGACTCTCAAAGCGGAGTTAAGTAGTGAGTCATACGGTGGCCAACTGCGCGCTCAACTGGTAGAAGTGCAAAGTGGATTGAATGAGCACTCGTATAGCAGAGAAGAACATAGTCGTCTCAAGAGTCGCTTGAGTGAGTTGTTTCACCTGGCTGAAAAGTCACGCGACGTAAAAAAAGCTGAAGAAGAATTACCTCAAATTATCAGAAAGCTGGCGGAGATAAGCCTGGAAGAAGAACGCAATAATCGTCTGGCTCTGGAGCTTGAGGACGAACTCAAAGCGCTCAATGCCGAGTTTGTGCAGATGGATCAAGCCAAGCTTGCTCTCTCAGGATTGACGCCAGTATTGCAGGAGATGCGTCAGCAAAAAGAAGAAGCGGCCAGTAAGCTGGCTGTACTTACCGAAAAAGATTGTAGTATCGAAGCTGAGCTGGCCCTCTTAGGTGAGCGATTACTGGAAATAGAAGCACTAAGAGTTGAGCTTGATGACTTTGAGTTTCTCAGTGAGGCCCTGGGCAAAAAGGGCATACAAGCTGTTATCATCGAAAACGCCATTCCAGAAATTGAAAGCGAAGCAAATCGTATTTTGTCTAGATTGACTGACAATAAAATGCATGTGGCTTTGATTACTCAAGCTAAGACTAAGTCTGGCAGTATGTCTGAGACTCTGGATCTGGTTATCGGGGATGATCTCGGTACGCGTAATTATGAGTTGTACAGTGGTGGCGAGGCCTTTAAGGTCAATTTTGCTTTGCGCATAGCACTATCTCGCTTGCTGGCTAGAAGAGCCGGTGCCAAGCTGGAAACACTGATTATAGACGAAGGTTTTGGCTCGCAAGATGACGCCAGCCGTGAGCGTCTGGTTAAAGCTATACGCCTTGTGCAGCAAGAGTTTTCGCGAGTTTTGATTATCACTCACATCGCTGATGTTAGAGAGATGTTTCCAATTCAAATACAAGTCACCAAAGTCAATGGTGTCTCTCGTTTAGCCAGCGTCAGTTAGTTAGTACACTGCACGCTGTCTGACATAATCAATCTGACCATGGTTGGCTAGCAGTGCTGTGGCATGCCAGACGATAGCTGTCGGGCAGTAATTCAAGACAGCAAAAATAGTATCTAGGTTGGTTTTACCATCAGCCATTTTCATGATTTCTTTGAGTAGATGTTGCTCTCTTTCGCCTGGTTGTTCCTGGGCCAAAAGTTCATTCCATCCGGCTTCGGTGTAACAAGCTATAACAGGTGTCTTGAGGTCTTTGATGATGTGTCTGGCAGAAGTATAGTTATCTGCTGCCAGAGCAGCGTCCATCAGACTGTTCATCAAGCTGGGCATGGCTTGTCTGGGTATGGCTGGCACTTCGCTGTCCATGTTTTCTTTTTCGACAAAATTAAATGAGCCTGTCTCGTATGTACTGATAAATTCTACTAATGCATCAAGACCAATGAGTTTGCCCAGGGCTGCGCCAATCGGTTTGCCATCTGCAATCAAAAGGACAAAGTTACGGTTGCTCGCTCCGTCTTCCACCGAGAGAATACCGCTTCTATTGCCGCTGGCCACTGATTGGATGATTTCGGCGCCATCTAGTGCGCCAAGCTCTCCTTTGACGGCCATAAACTTGCGCTGTGGTTTAAATTCAGCTGGTATAAAGCGTGCCTTAGCCAGTGAAAGAGTTACTCTTAGCGCGTTTGGTAGGGCGCCGCGCTGATCTGGTCGAGCCAGGTTCTCGGCATAGACCATGGCCAGCTTGGCTCTCGATAGCACATCTTCGCCTTTGAGGGCATCAAAAGGAAATATTGCAAGTCCCAGACTTATTACCAGATGGTGCTGCACAGTTTTTTCGACACGCATTGATGTCTCAAGTAAACGACCTAGCTCCAGGCAACATTCTTCGTAAAACGATTCATTTTCGCCTTTCATAAGCACCGCAAACTCAAGTTGTTGTGCTCTGATAAATTCTAATTTGTTGAGATCTCCTAGTTTGGCGGCCATTTGCGAGTTGCGTAGATGTTTGAGTGCGACTGTTACGGCAAGAGCATAGTTGTCAACGCTGCCGTCGATGTTACCGCTTTCGGCATTGATACTAAAGTAAGCAATGGCATAAGTCTGACCTGATGTCACACCTATTGTATTGGTCAGATCGCTTACTACTTCCTGGAGATAAGCGCGGTTACGCAAGTCTGTCAGCGGGTCGGTCCAGACTTTTTCTTCTTTGGCTTCTCTCAGCAAAAGACCATGATAAACAGACGACGTCTGATCCAGTAGTCTCTCCAGCGCTCTGATTTGATCTGGACCGAGGGCGACATTGGTAAGTACCAGTAAGTAGCCCAGGCAGCGCCGACGGTGTCTGATTGGGGCTAGCACTACGTGATGGGCGTCAAGCCTTTCCATTAAGGCATCCAGTCCAGAACGCTTCAATGACATTGGTCCCAGAGTGATGGCTTTACCGGCGGTGCGGGCCTGGTCAAAAATATGAGTGAGATTAAGAGAGCGCAGCTCTCTGATTTGAGACTCTCTGAGACCGGCTGTGCTGACAATAGAGCTTGATGTGGACTTGCCTTCCAGAGTGTCGCCTTTCATAAAGACAACACCACTGACAAGACCGGGAAATCTCTCCATCACACCTTCGCAGATGTTTTCGCCGTAACTTTCTTCGGATTGCTTGAGGGCTCTTAAGCTATGGACTGTAGCTTTTACTGCATTTATCCTGGGCAGGCTGGGATTGGACATCTCCTGCACTTCTTTGGGGCTTGGTTGATGCCACGGACCGTCTTTAGCGCTGGTTTGTTCTTTGATACTATCGCGCTCGCGCTCGGTCTGCACTATCTGGGCGAGCAACTTATGGATTGCTCCTTTGAGTTGCCAGAGTATGGATGATGCTTCGGGTGCTAATTTGATTTTGTCAAAGGCCACCAGGCTGGGAGCGCCTGTTTCTGACAGCTGTCTTATATCCCTGGCAAAGGCTTGTACTGGTTTGAGCAAAATAAAATTGAGCAGGATGTAATTGAGCAAAGCGCTGAAGGCAAAGATAAGAAGCACAGAGAGCCCTTTAAAGGGCATGTTGAAGAACAAATAAAAGTCATCCATAGCACTCAAAGGTAAGTCTGGATAACCATTGTCCATGCCTACATGGAGCATATAACCATCAGATAAAGGCACGACTGCTTCGTAGTGTTCCACTCCGCGCAGATTAATGGTGCCGCTGCGCATAGGATAGTCTGTCATGTAAGGTATATAACGGGCGGTCTCTGCCGCTGGCTTGGTGCTGCCATCTGTGACATAAAGCCAGGAGAGGTTAAAGCGCTCTACCAGGCTCTTGGCCTCAAGGCTGTTGATGTCGTGCCCACCATTACCGTTGTTGATATGGGCTTTGATACCATAGGCGGTGGCTTCGGCCAGCATTGGTGTAAAAAATGGGGTAATCAATGCTGCGGCAAACATGGCAAAAGGCAAAGACAAAAGCAAGCAAAAAATATAGACCACAACACCGGATCTTGAAGTACTCAGTATTTTTGCCTTGAGGTTTTCGTCCACCTAGTAGGTCCTCGAAATATTAAAGCCATATAGCGGAAACAAATAAATCATGGCTCCTATTGCCACACATATATTAAAGACGAGGAGACTGAGCAAAAGCGGTTTTCTCCAGGTAGGTGGCAGGGTGGTGAGACCGGCAACAATGATGCTCATGATAGGGATTTCGGAGGGAAAAAGATAGCGTCCCTGCCCTCCCCCCAAATTAACGGTAGACGCATATATCATCGCTAGTATATTGGCTCCAAGGCATACTGTCATGGTGATCCAGAGAGCTGCGACCGGGCAGTCCAACAGGTGTCTGGTTTTATCTTTGATGGTCTGAAACGCCAAATTGAGAGCCAGGATAAGACCTACTGTGGCGTAGCCAAAATAAGTCCAGTAGACCCAGCGCCACATGTATTTGTCCATGTAGCCAAAAAGTCCCCAGAAGCTAAATAAAATGGAGCGCCACCAGCGGTGCTCTTTGACTACCTGCCAGGGGGTCATGTGGAAGTTTAAGTCGCGTCCATAGGTTTTGGCCCAGTTGGCGTACATTGTTTTGGTACCCATCAAATCACCTGGATAGATACTCAGTGTGCGCACAAACCACCAGCCACTGAGCGCTAGAGCACTGCCAGCCAAAATGACCAGGTGTAGCAATATTTGTTTGATACTAAGTGCAGCACGGCGAAAGGCAAGAAGCAGACCGACTAAAGTTGCGGGAAATATTGCATATGCTGAATATTTTGTTAGTGCCAGATAACCGCACAAAAGCCCAATAATCAGGGTCAATCGGTATGTAGGACCATTAAACAGGCAGCGAGCAATTAGGGCCAGAATAATTGATGAAAGGCAGGTGGCAGTTGAGTCGTTGTTGCAATAGCAATGGACCAAAATCAATTGTGGTTGAAATACTATCAATAAAGGTACAGCCAGAGCCGCCAGCCTACTTTTGTCTGCAAAGAGCTTATGACCGATATATATAGCGCTTATTAGCATGCCCAGTCCGCTAAAAAGCGAGCCCAGGCGTTCTGTTAGCCAGAGCGGTAATGCACAAATTGGCTTTAAAATGGCAGCAAAAAACAAATGGGGTAAATAGCCCAACTGCGGCAATGAGCCATAAACCGCACTGGGTCCGCCGGCAGTCATTTCTTGTGGTGAGGGCAAGTGCTGGTTTTGGAAGAGAAATTTGGCTACCCAGTAGTGGCTGAATTCGTCGGGGGCTTGCTCCATGGGCACCATAAAGAGCCAGAAAAGTCTTAAGGCCACAAACAAAAGCGATAGCACTGCAACCACTTTAAGTGGCAAAGCATCTTTATCCCTTGTTAGTGTCCCCGAGCTAGTCATCCTTTAACCTGTGTATGCCAATTAGAGTGAGAAGCTCCCGTTCATTTCCTCACCCATCAAAACCAGATCGGCAAGATCTCTCATTGGCTCGACATACCGGGCATAGGATTCCTCGACCTGTAGACTGTGCCTTATGGTGTCAAGAGTGGAGCGTCCCCGCTCTACATCTCGTCTGAGGCGGCGTGCCATACGCTGGTCTATGGGCGTATCGATAAAGATTTTGAGGGTGGCAAGCTCATTTAGTGGTGAGTGAAAGGCAAAAATGCCTTCGATAATGACGATATTTTTGGCAGGCGCTGCCACGATTTGCTGTCCTACCCTGAGGCAGCTGCGCATATCGTAGACAGGTATCGTGACTGATTCACCCCGGGCCAGTTGACTGGCGGCTTGGGCACATTCATCTAGGGCGACTGTACCGGGATGGTCAAAGTCAAAAGTGCCATCTTCTTTTGGGGTTAAATCTTTGAGGTCTTTATAAAAATGATCGGTGGAGAGTATGGCTGCTCCACGAAATTTTTTAGCCAGAGTTGACTTGCCGCTGCCAGATCCGCCGCATACGGCAATAATCTGGAATGTCCTTTTTGCCATTGCACCAGTCCTGAACTTATCGTTTGAGATAATATCCTAGTAAGAGAGATGATGTCACGGAAGGCATTTTAGATAAAAAGCTGAGCATTTTTACAGGCAGTCACTAAACCCCGACAGGTTCCCATTGGACGACACCAGCGACAAACTTTTGAGCACGGGCGGGGGATTTTCCTTCGAAAGTCTCATTAATTCGGTTGAAGCCATTGTCTGGGAAGCAGATTTCAAGACATCAAAAATAGCCTTTGTTTCCAACTACGTAATTGACCTTCTGGGCTTCAAACTAGAAGACTGGCTTGCCAATCCGGACCTCTTTTCTTCCATTGTGCATCCTGATGATAGACCAAAAGTAGCTAGAGCCAAAGCCATGGTAACCCGGCAAAATAACCATTATGAGGTTGTCTACCGGGTGCGCAAAGCTAATGGCGACCAGGTTTGGCTTTCGGATCGTGTTTCGGTCTCGTTTGATGGCGAAGAGCCGCACACATTGCGCGGTGTGAGCTATGACGTCAGTGAAAGGCGCAGTATCGAAGAAGCTCTGGCACTAGTTGTGGAAGTGACGCTGGCTGCTTCAGAGCTTGAAACTGTCCAAGAAATAGCCCAGACCGCTCTTTCTCGTATTTGCGAGATATTGGGACTGGGTTTTGGCCAGGTCTGGTTTCCTGACGTAAGTAACGAAAATCTTGTTTGCTCGCCGCTAGCTGGTTTTTCGCTATTAGAGCAAGAGCAACTGAGGCAAGAGAGTCTGGATAGAACACTAAACATAGGGCGCTCCGAAGGTTTGCCTGGTATGGCGGCGGCTTCGCGTACGGCTGTCTTTTTAAGTGATCTTAAGAGTGAAAGCAGGCCAAGTCTGCATCACTCAGACAGTTTGCGTCATGGTTTTGCTCTGCCGGTATTTAATGGGGACAACATTCTCTGTGTTTTTGAGTTTTTTGGTCCGCACAAATTAGTCACTGACAAATATTTCCTCAATGCTCTCGATGAAATCGCCGCCCACCTGTCGGTCGTCTTTGAGAGGCGCAGAGCCCAGGAACTCCTGGTGATTCAACGCGCTCATGAAGAAATCATTCTTGACAGCATGCCGGTTATGGTTTGGTTTAAGGACACTCAGGGGCGAATACTGCGAGTCAACCGCTCTGGTGCTGCTAAGCGCGGCATGGAGCCCTGGCAGATGGTGGGCAAAAGTGATTGGGAGCTTTATCCTGATGAAGCCGACCTCTATTATGCCGATGACCTCGAGGTAATGCGCTCGGGCAGACCTAAGCTGGGAATTATCGAGCAGCATTTACAAGGCGACGGCTCTAAGACTTGGGTCTCAACAGATAAAATCCCATACCGCTCTCCTGATGGGACGGTCCAGGGCGTCATTGTTTTTGCCTCAGACATCTCTAAGCTCAAATTTGCCGAAGAAGAGCTGCTTACTATAAGGCAAGAGCTGGAAGATAAGGTGGCTGAGCGTACCAAAGAACTGGACGAGGCCAATATATATTTTGCCCTCTCTCGAGACTTGCTTTGTATTGCCACTACTGATGGTTATTTCCGCAGGCTTAACTTTGCCTGGCAAGAAAAACTTGGTTATGAGATCAGTGAATTAATAGAAAGACCTTATCTCCATTATGTCCATCCGGATGACAAAGAAAAGACCATCGAACAAATGCAGGTGCTCCTCACCGGAGGTATTGTACGTGAATTTGAAAACCGCTACATCCGCAAAGATGGCTCTATCTGCTGGTTGCTCTGGAGTGCTAGCACACCGTCTGAGAGCGACTATGTCTATGCTGTAGCTTACGATATTACCGACCGTAAGGCAGCAGAGTCAGAGCTTTTGGACATCAGTATGGCTCTCAAAAATGCTGTCGAAGGCATCGCTAAAGTCAACGAAGATAGCCGCTTTCTTTCTGTTAATGAGTCTTACGCCAGCTTGCATGGTATGCCATCTCATGATTTTATAGGGCGCAAAGTGACCGATTTTATTGCCAGTGAAGATATGGGCAAATGGCTTACTTGTTTTGGTGGCATGCTCAGAGATGGTAAATCAGAAGCCGAGCTGCTTGGTGTTACTGATGGTGGCGTGCAGTTTCATGAGCAAATTACGCTTGTAAAAAAAGTCGGGACTAATAGCGACTTTGAAGGCTACTATATCTTTGACAAAGATATCACCAAACGCAAAGCGACCGAGGCCTCTTTGCAAAAGAGTGAAGCGCGTTTTCATCACCTTGCCACCCATGTACCTGGCGGTATCTATCAATTCATTCGCCACACCAATGGGCTCTATTCGTTCCCCTATGTCAGTCCTGGCTTTGGTCGCATTGTGGGAGTCGAGCCAGATCGGGCTATGGATGATGCCAGCAATGTATTTAATAACGTCCATCCTGAGGACTTGCATCCTCTAATGGAGACAATTGAAGAATCGGCACGTGAAATGACTGTTTTTGTCTTTGAAGGAAGGATTTTGACAGACCAGGGTGTGCGCTGGTTTCACGCAATTAGTACGCCTGAATACACCGAAGACGGTGATATCAGTTTTAACGGCTTGCTCACTGATATAACCGACAAAAAAGTAGCAGACCAGAAGATCAGAACGCTCAATGAAAATCTCTCTGAGCGGGTCGAAAAGCTTGCCGCAGTTAACCAGGAGCTCGAGTCTCTCACTCGTAAATTGGAGCTTGCATATGACGCTGCCATGGAAGCTTCTAAATTTAAGTCCGAATTTGTAGCTAATATATCGCACGAAATTCGCACACCAATATCAGCCGTTATCGGTATGTCCGAGCTTTTGCTGGATACTTCGTTGACTGATGAACAAAGACAATTCAGCAGTATGGTGCGAGATTCTGCTCAGTCGCTTTTGACCATCATCAATGACATTCTCGACTTCTCCAAAATGGAAGCGGGACATATGGAGCTGGAACTGGCAGAAGTGAATTTGCTTGATTTGCTGGAAGATTGTGCTGAGCTATTGGCGCCATCCGCGCGTAAAAAAGGGCTGTCCTTTCTCACTTTTGTCTCTCCCGATGTGCCTGAAGTAGTGTTGGGAGATACTGTGCGCATCAGGCAAATTTTGCTCAATTTGGCCTCTAATGCCGTTAAATTTACCAGTCGTGGCGAAGTCATTATTACTGTCAAAAGTTCCCCGTTTGAGCCAGATATGATGCGCTTCAGTGTGCGTGACACTGGCATTGGCCTATCAGACTCGGCCAAGCTGCGCCTCTTCAGTCCCTTTGTGCAGGCGGATGGCAGTACCACACGCACTTTTGGTGGTACCGGTCTTGGCCTTTCTATTAGTAAGCTCCTGGTGGAGTTGATGGGTGGTGTCATTTCGTTTAGTTCGGTGGAGGGCGAAGGCGCTGTATTTTGGTTTGACTTGCCTCTGCCCATATCGGCGGCGACACGCTCAGTGGCTGAAGTGGCAAGAGCATATGCCAACAAAGCTAAATTGCAGGCAGAAGAAAAACTGGCTAGTGTCAGTCGTCGCTTGCTTGTCGCCAGCTCGTCGGAGCAAGTTTTGGCAAATTTGCCGCCTTATCTGAGTGCTACAGCTCCCAGGCTTGATATCGCTACACTAAAATTGGACTCTCAAGATAGTTTTAGTGCAGACGCAGTGATTGATGCCCTGATAATCGACGTTACCGGTGCAAGTGATAAGCAGGGCGATTTTGACGGGGATGACAGTGAGCCCGAGAGCAATATCGCAGTAAAGAGAGACCCTGCCTCCGAGCGTCTTGAGACCGCCCCCAGTGGCAAAGAACTGCTCAAAATTACAATCGAACAGCTCAAAGCGCAGTTGCAAAAATTGCCGCGCTTTGTTGATGGACAGATTCGCATCCTCATTCTATTACCCGGTGAGGGGCACGGTCTCGATGAGCTTGCTCGCCATAATCTTGCCGGACTTGTTGACAGTGCGGATTCAGCTGCCGTGGCTAGCGGTATGAAGCTGCTATTTATGGTAAAGCCTCTGCGTTTGAGCGATCTTATAGAAGGTTATTCACGCCTGATTTTGAGTAAAGCTAATTTTGACCCTGCCATTAGTAGTGGTGGCATGTCGCGCAGTGTTCAGAGTACCAGCGGCGATAATCTTCCAGTGTTTTCGCGTTTGCCTTTGAGCAGTCATTCACCCTTAATCCTTGTGGCCGAAGACAATGCCGTTATGCGCGAATTGGCCTTGCGCCAGTTAACACGACTGGGCTTAACTTGTGTTGTTGTCAAAAATGGCAAACAAGCTGTGGAAGCCGTTCGTACTAAAAACTTTGCCCTGGTCTTGATGGACTGTCAGATGCCGGAAATGGATGGTTACGAAGCCACCTTGACGATAAGAAGAGACGAGTCAGAGCGTGGCGGTCATGTGCCTATTATTGCCATGACTGCCTCAGCGATGAAGGGCGATCGCGAAAACTGTCTGGCATCTGGCATGGATGACTATGTGGCAAAACCAGTTGGTCAGACTGATTTGCTGCGTCTGGTACACAAATGGGTCGTAATGGATGAAAAGGTCGATATACTGGCCGAAATCGGTGCCGCTGCCAGTTTTGCTGGTGCTCATGGCGAGAGCGTCAATTCCGACCTGGCTGCCAGTCCGGCCCAGGATAAATCAGCGCTTGTTGCCTCTTTGTCTCCGCCAATAGACGTTTTGCAGCTGATTAATCTATATGGTCAAGAGGATCTCGCACGCCTTTTAAAGAGTTTTCTCAATGAAACCGCTGAATTGATTGCCGAAATAGGCATGGCCGCTGAACACAAAGACGGCTCGGAAGTGGCACGCCTGGCTCACCAGCTTAAGGGACTGGCGCTTGTTATGACCGCTGTTAAGCTTTCTGAAAACGCCACCAGCGCCGAAAAACTTTGCAATCAGACAAAGGAGCTGGGCGAGGTTTTGACAAAATTAGAGGATGATTTTTATCGTGTCCGTGAATATCTGGCCACTCATCCTCAATTCTCTACTCTATAATTAGGTCTCTAATTCTTTCTGAGTGCCCCTTGCTAAGACTAATCTCATTCTTTCTATTCACAGCCATTATCGCTGTAGTCAGTCTATTTTTTATAGCCCAGAGCAGACTGCCCTCTCTGGATGGCGTAATCAATATGGCGGAGCTGTCCAAAGGCGCATCGGTCAAATTTGATGAGCGCCAGGTGCCCTATATCGAAGCCGCCAATGAGCTTGATCTATATCGAGTGCAGGGCTATATCACTGCCTCGCATCGGCTATTTCAAATGGATATGCAAAGGCGCACTGCCCTTGGAGAGCTATCCGAAGTATATGGAGCGCAGTCGCTAACTCAAGATAAATTGATGCGCACTATTGGTATTAACCGAGCTGCCAGAGAAGAACTCAAGAATTTGCCTAAAGAAGTCCTGACAGTTTTGGATTGCTATAGTCAGGGCGTTAATTCATATATGCAGAGCAATAAAGACCGCCTGCCTATGGAATTTTTTATGCTTGGTTACAGTCCGAGACCATGGACTGCGTTAGATACACTGGCTATTCTCAAATACTCTCAGTATGAGCAGGATGAGACCTGGCGTCTTGATGATTTGCGTCAACGCATCCTTAACAAAGCCGGCGCCAAGCCTGCCTCTGAATTATTTGAGCGGCAGTTTGCTGCTCCTCCACTGGTGGGATTTAAGCCTCAATTTATAAATCCTTTGTCGGGATTAGTGGCACAAGCTCTGGCGCCAGCCACTCTCACTGGTAGCAATGGTCTTGTCCTGGCTGGTGCGATGACCGATACAAAAGGCGCCATCCTCGCTCTCGATAAGCATCACCGCTATGGCTTACCTTGTGACTGGTATCTAGTCAGTCTGCGTTGCCCCGAGTTGCATCTAGCTGGTGGTACCGTCCCTGGTGTGCCCGGAGTGCTCAATGGTCGTAATGACAAAGTGGGATTTGGCTTGCTTTCTTGCAAATTGGATGTGCAGGATTTGTTTTTGGAGCAGTTTTCACCGCAGTTTCCAGGTAAGTATAAGACTGCTACTGGCTGGGATACGGCTAGCGAATTAGTCGAAGAAATACCGGTGCGCTTTTCGGACAAACTATTTTTTACCTCCAATCTTTTGCATAAAGTAGGTCAGACCAAACATGGTCCGATGTTATTTAAGAACGACGAAAGTGCCGTCACTTTGTCTTGGGTCGGGCTCAACAGTCCGGGCAAACAAGCCGGTTATATGGAGCTTCTTTTGGGACTCAACCGGGCTGCCAGTATTGCTCAAATGCAAACTGCCCTCTCTAGATACAGCGGATCGCCGCTTACCGCTTTGTTTGTCGATAAGGCTGGTAGCTGTGGCTATCAGCAAGCTGGTTCAGTACCACTGAGAGCCAAGAGTGCTGCTTTTGGCGAGCATGAAGGCTGTCTTTTGACACCTGGCTGGACTGGTAGCGGTGACTGGATCTCTTATATGCCGTTTGCTGAACTAGCTCACGGTTTAAATCCGGCTCCTGGATTTTTTGTGGCAAACTTTCAGGAATTCAGACCTGATATGCCGCTCAATACCAATCTCTACCGTGGTCAAAGAGAAAAAGCTGTGCTCGATGGCTTTGCTCAAAATCGTACCAATAGACCGGGCTTGCCTGATATGGCTGTATTGCAAGGCGATAATCATGGCGCTTTAGTAAACCTGGTCAAAACTACTCTGCACGAAGCTATTAATAAATCTGATTTGATTGATAGCTATCAGCTAAACGCTCTCGATACTCTCGATAAGTGGGATGGCGCTGTTAGTGAAAATAGCGCTGGCGCAGCCCTTTATGAGTGTTTTATCCGCACAATCGTGAGACGCTCTCTGTCTACGTCTCTTGGCGCACCTCTGACCAATGAATATCTGGAGCGTTATCCTGGCTGGTCCAAATTTGTAGAGAATATTTTGCAGACAAAAGCAGCTAACTGGTTGCCACCAGAGGAGCGTACATTTAAAAACTTTGTCATTACCTCTTTTGTCCAGTCTATCAAGGACATGAGGCTGGCCACAGGCTCTGACGATAGTAGTAAGTGGCACTGGGGTGATGTACACCGGGGTAATTTTGCGCACTTTGCTCTGCAAATATTTCCCCAGACCGAGCCACTACTGGCACCACTACTCTCTGTCTCCAATGTACGTCTTTCTGGTGATCAAGATACTGTTAATACCACGGAGAGTTCTTTTAATCGCGGCAAAGATCAATTTGTCTCAACTCAGGGCTCTACCATGAGACTCTTACTTGATATGAGCGACGACGAGAAGTTTTACCAGACTCTGGTGCTGGGTCAAAGTGCTCATCTCTTTGCTGGTGCGCGCGGTGATCAGTTGCGTTCATGGCTGGCTCTCAAGCCTCTGCCTCTGGCTTTTAATCAAGATGCTGAGGCCAAGCTGTGTCAGCACAGGCTCTTATTTACAGACCGATGAAAAAAACTATTGCCTGGTCTCTGCTTTCGCTTTTGCTATGGTCTCAAATACCGGCAAGTGGGCAGGCATCTATCGACACACCCGTGAGGGGTCTGGGCGATACTGGTATGAGGCGCACTAACACCATCAAACTCAATGACTTAGAGGACCCTGCTCCCCGTAGTTTTGGCGCCCCTACTGCTCAGGGCACATTTCCAGTAGTGACACTCAATCTTGCTGTGCCGCCGCCGCTATCACTTACTGGGGTCAAAGTAGCCGGACTGAGCGATAAAAACGTGGCATCTCTGGCTTATCACCATATGATCATGATGCAAGGGACAAGCTCAAAAGGCACTGCCCACAGTACTATGTATGGCGTCTATCAGGCTAATAAAGCCCAGGGGCGAGCTAATTTTGTTACTGCTGATAGCCTCATGCATGGCTACTTTACCTATATCAATACACTGACAGTTAAGGTTGTGGATGAGTCTCTGCACAAAGAGCTAATGAGCTTTTTGCAGTCTCTCAAAGAGTCCACGTCAAAGGATTATAAAGCCTGTGAAATCGCCGAAGTCAAAGACGACTTGTTGCGCAATTTGGGCTTTATCATTGTCGCTATCCAGCTTTTAAATCCTGCCGAAGTGCTGCCTGACATGGGTGGGGCAAGTGATCTCGCTGCTCAGGAAATGGCTTTGATCAAAAAAGGAGGGCAAGCGCGCTCTCCGATTTTTAATCGCTCCATAGATTACAGTGCCTTGAGACCGCTTGGATATTTTAGTCTGACTGCTAAGTCTCGCACCTTTTACACTGCCTATAGCTGGCTTTCGCGCTGTTATTTGTCATTGACGGATTTGACCAACAACACAGAGCAGGGTGGCGGCAACACTTTTAGAAGAGCCGTACTCTTATATCGAGCTATCTACAATGGCAAGACTATCGATGGACAGCCGCTGCTCAGTCAGTGGCGTCATATCTCGGAGGTGGTCACTGCTCTCAGTCAGGGGCAGCTCAGTCGTGAACCGTCTATTTATGTAGACGAGATGAATAGCATGTTTAACGGCAACAATCTCGAATTCAAAGATTTGCTCACTGCTCTTGCTCAACCTCTTTCACGTGCCAAGCTCTTGATCTCAATCAAAAAGACTAAGCCGCAGGGTCTCGATGCTACTTCTATCTTTGATATGCAAAGAACGCAAAAGTCTGATGATGGAGCCATAGTCTTCCGTTTATTTGCGCCTTTTAGCACAGTCGAAGTCGATTATTTGCGGGCCCTTACAAATTGCTTTGTTGAAGAAAGCGAAGACAAGCCGCAGACTCCCCTGGCTTTGTTTTTGCTGTTTGCGATGGGGTCTCCCATGGCCAGCAATGTCCTCAACGGTATGGGCGATAATATCGAGCCGCGTGTCTTTGCTGTCGTGCCCGAATTTATCAAAATCCTCTCTCGTCGTCATATCGAAGACAGCATTATCAATCCCCGCCAGACAGAAAAACGCTGGTCGCTATTATCTGAGTATTTTAAGCCGCTTAAAAAAGGCTCTCAGGCTTGCTTAATTAGTCAATACTGGCTCACTCAAAGACTACTCAGCGCTGCCGGTGCCTTTGTCGATAGTTATGTGGCTTATGACCCATCTGCTCTGGGTCTGCCAGCCGTACCTGTCAGTGCCCCTAAGTCTGGTCCATCTGGGGATAGTGGTGGCGATAATGCCAGCGATCCTAAAGCCGCTCCACCACCTGAGGATAGCGCTGCCAGTAGTACAGTGAGCAAGGTTAAAGCTGTTAACTTCCAGTATCTTGAGCCAGCCCTCGTACTCTATCAAAAGCTTGCTGCCTACACTGGTAATACCGTGCAGGAGTTGACCAGATTGTCCGTCATGCCGGAGAGTCTTAAATCTAAAGGTACCGACTTGGTCAGATTGATGGAGCGTATGGCTAAAATCTCCGAAAAGGAGCTTGCCACCGAGCCTTTGCCGCTAGCTGATTTTAGATTGCTGGCTGGTATCGATCAGATTTTACCTGCTATCGGTGGTCCAATATGCAGTCAGCTCTATCTCTCGCCTGTCACCACTGGTGGTGCAACGATAGGTGTGGGTGACGCTACTCTAGCTTATGTCCTCTTTAATACGGATCAGGGACCGTACCTGGCACGCGGCTCTTTGTATTCATACTTTGAAGTAGCCGGCGGTCCTTACAAAGCTGAACAATGGCAGCGCAAAAAGGATTTTGGTTTTTTGACTCCGCCTGGATGGGTCCATGCCCTCGATGTGATGCAACTTGACAGAGCGGGCACCCAGGCGGATGAGAGCGCTGCGCCTGGTACTGCGCCCCGGGGCGGTGCTCAAAAAAGTGGCAGCGCTCCCCAAAGTGTCCCAGCCAGGGCGCCTCAAGTAGAGCAATCCGGGCGCAACGTCACTCCCGCTTTGAAACCGCAAGGTAAATTTACAGCTCCGCTACATTAATATGTTGTTTTCTTAACAACCTTGGTTGGCGTCAAAGCCCCGCTGCTAGAGGGTTTTGCCTGTGTATGTCAGGGCGATATCGCATCGCTCTCTTGTCAATTATTGTAGGACTGATACCATTCCTCCTGAAGTCACTGGTCTAATTTTAGTGACCATTGAGCAACACGCCACCCCAAGGCAACAGATAAATGGATACCATGGTTTTTGCATCCGCTCAGACGGCAATGACGCAAGCAAGTGCGTCGCCCAGCTCCAGCACTATGACCGCTGACTTAGCAGTGGCTTTGCCCATATCAAATGGAGTGACAAGCGAGCCGCTTTTTGACCACGCCTTGATGGCTAAGGCCTATCTTAGCGAAGGGCGCTTTGACGAAGCTGAGAGACTCTATGTACTGGCTCTCAAAGTCTCCGAAGAAGTTTACGGCTCAACCCATGTGGAAGTTATTCCCCACTTGGAGAACCTCACTAGCTTTTATCTCAACCGAGCTAAATACGAAGAAGCCAGACCTCATCTTGAGCGTCTTTATGGCATGCTGGTCGATACCAGACACAGTCAAGTCAATCCAGAAGCAGTGGTGACAGTGGTCGAAAACCTGGCTCTTGTCCTGGAAAAACTCTCACTATCAGACCGCTGTGAAAAACTCTATCTCAACCTTTTGCGCACCAACGAAAGAGATTTTGGCGGCACTCATAACCACACTCTTGATGCCCTTGGTCGCCTTGGTGACTATTACGCTCGCACTGGAGTCTATGTAGCAGCACGCGCTGTATTTGAAGAACTGTTGGAAGTAAAAAGTGAGCTATTAGGCGATAACTCAATCGAGCTGTCCCTGGTGCTCTCCAGTCTCGCTGACGTATACGGCAAGCTTGGCCTGTCTTATGATCGAGTGCGTACAATGGAGCGTCAAGTCGAAATTACAGACACTGCCCATGGTGGCACTGGCGTGACCCTGGCTGCCCAATTGGTACGTCTAGCTGATGCTCTCAGCGCAGTTAGTAAGCAGTATCAATCGGTAGAGTTTGGTGAACGCGCTGAGCTGACCTATTGCCGCGCTCTAAGTATCTACGAAAAGTCTAGCGGTGCAAATACACCAACAGTACAGGGACTCCGCGCCAAGCTTTTAGCTAGACGTACACCGGTCTAGCGTCTGCTTTTGATTGGAGCTTGTTGCTTTCATGCGACTAATTTAGGCGTGGGGCTTTGGGCCTTTTGCTAGGTTGGTTTTGTCTCTATGCACAGACATTTGTAAATACGAAAAGGTTTTGTCTAAGGTGTAAAAGCAGTATCGTCTTTGGTTGTGCCGCTGCCGCTTGAATTGCCATTGCCGTAGATGCTGCCTGTGCCAGTTGAGTTTGTACCACTTGTGCCAGCACTGCCAGCTGTGCCACTATTTTTATCCGCAGTGACTTCAGGTGCGGGTGCATCCTGCTCAATTAGTGGACCTTTACTGTAGCCCGGTGACTTGGGTTTAACAGTTGACTTTGCTGGTGGTCTAAAGGCGTACATACTGCGGGGACCTTCGATAAAGTCCAATCTCAGCTTGCCGTCAGGATCTTGATAATACTGTTGCAATATCTGGTGGAATAACCAGCCGCGTTTGGCCAGGGCTTGTGCACCGTTTTGACTCAGTCCGCGTGCACCATTGCCGGTGCCACGATAAGTAAACTTCCAGCAGTTGCCGTCTTCGTTGACGTCAAGGATAGCGGCAGTGGCAAAGTTAAGCATCTTGGCCAGGGCGATACCATAGACTTCTTTTGATTCTTTGGCACCCATTATCTGCACGCGCACAGCGTTACCGACCGGGTCCCATTGTCTCACCGTCACGCCAACTATATTTTTGACGCCGGTAATGCGCTCTAGAGTCGACTGAGGTACACGGCTAGAGCGGATGTTAAAGTTTTCGTCGTTGGTAGTACCGACAGTGGCACGGTAAAAACCAGGTTTTACTTTGCCCGAATCTTTAAGGACAAGGCTGGTTGTGCCGCGCACCGCATGATAAGTAGAGGTTGCTTCGGCTGCGAGTCCCTTGTAAGCCTGATCGCTCACGTCTGGTTTGAGATCATAGCCATCACTGCGCCACTTAGAGCCACTGCCCAGATGCGCCCAGGCATAGCTGCGTGCTGCTACAGCTTGCGATTTAAGTGCTTCGATATGCCAGCTAGATGGCATCTCAGATGGCACGACCCCGAGCAGATAATCTTCCAGATCCAGTACATTTACAGCTGTAATGGCACTGCCTGTGTTGATAATCTCGATGGAGCCTCTCCACCAGCGGTTAACAGTCCAGATGCGGTAATCAGGGGCAGCGAGAGTGGCGCGTTTGTCATATGGCAATGCCATGGCTAAACCAGTGGCAATCTCTGTAATACGTCCGGGAGTAATGGAGTAGACCATGCCTGGTTTAAGGGCAAAAATCGGCATATTGTCGACAAAAACAGCTCCAGGCTGCCATACCGCTACTCTCAGAGCCGAAGTGCGTGTGGCCAAACCGATGCGGACAGGGTGGACCATCATCTGGTATGGACTGAAGCCCATCATCACTGTGTGACTGGTGCCTGCAGTTTTTACAGCAGTCTTACCTGTAGCTTCGGGTAAGAGCAAAATTACCAATAGGAGCGCCAAGATAAAGACTGGTGCCAGTCCCAGAATTTTACCTGATTTGAATGTTTGCTGCGTTTTCAATTGACTGCACTCTATCTTGCCTACTGATGTTAGCAATTTGCGCTGATTTTGTCGCGCACAATGCTACTATTTATGGCCTGGCTATCGTTTACGGTTTTTTATCACCATGAAAAAGCTTTTGATTGTTGACGACGAAGTAGACATCGTCTCAAGTATTCAGTATGTCCTCAATCAGGAAGGGTTTGCTACATTAAGCGCCCACGACGGCTTAAAAGCCATGCAACTTTACGAAAACGAGCGCCCTGACCTCGTTATACTCGATTTGATGATGCCTGGCATTGATGGTCTGGAAGTGTGCCGACGGATACGCTCAGTGGACAAGCGCACTCCTATACTGATGCTTACCGCCCGTACATCGGAGATTGATACTGTTGTCGGGCTGGAGCTTGGCGCCAATGACTACATTGCCAAGCCGGTCCGTTTGCGTGAGCTTGTCGCCCGGGTCAAAGCGCATCTGCGCGAGACACCCAAGGTGCAGGACAATGCCAAAGGTATAAAACTCGGCGATCTCTTTATAGATATGGAGAGTCGCACTGTGCTTGTGGCCGAAAAGCCCGTGGAGCTTACTTTTAAAGAGTTTGAATTGCTTTTGGCCATGGCCAGGCAGCCCAATCGTGTCTTCAGCCGTGACCAGCTCTTTGCTCAGGTCTGGGGTTCGGACTTTTTGGGCGAGAGCCGCACCGTGGACGTACACATTAGATATCTGCGAGAAAAATTGGAGTCAAATCCCAGTCAGCCCAAACATATTTTGACTGTGCGCGGAGTCGGCTATCGCCTTGTCTGGGATTAAATAAAAAGCATAGTTGTCATGGTGGTGGTATTCCCACCGACCTCCAAAATTGGCAAGTTTTCTTCGACTTGATGCGTATTCTTCCCAGTGACAGTTATCCTGGCCAAACCTACACTAAAGGAGTCGCAAATCAGATTGCGGCGCTGGAGAGTTTTTCTTGGCGGGAAAAGGTATCAAATGAAAGCAAACGCAATACTGATTGGGGCGAATCTAGCGGCCTCCGTGCCACTCTTGCTGAGTCAGCAAGCAATGGCTGCCGATAATTCGGACACAGCCTCATTTTTGCGCAGCGCCATAGGCAACAGCAGTCACTCCGCCAGTGCCAGCCAGGCCGCCACAAGCTCTGCCACACCAAGTTTTAAATCGACCTCGTTGTCTAACGTGCGCAAATTGCCGCGGGCAAGCGATCTCGGCGTCCAGAGCTTTAGCTCGCCTCGGGCTCTGCAGACCCGTACTGCACTCATGGACAGTGATAAGTCTTTGAGACCCTTTGTACCTGGTCGCAAGTTGCCTCGCAAAGCCGATTTGGATGCTGCCAGAATGGCCAATCAGATGCCACAGATGGATGAGAGTCACTCATCTCTGGCTGGTAGTGTGGACATGAGCTATCAACGTGCCTCTGCTGATGCCAATTATTCTTCTCCTGGTTATGGCACTTATTCAGGTTCTAATCTGGGATCTAGCTCTAACCGCGACATCGTCGTGCGCGAGACCAGCCGCCGCCTCAAAAATGCTGCTCAAGCCATGGCTCACATGCAGAGACCGGCGCAGCCGCGCGTCACACCTGGTCAAATGATGATTACTCCCGGACAAGTTGGTCAACCCTGCACCAGACAAGCCTTTAACCCTGCTCAAGCCGATGCCAGCGCTCCCAGTGAGAGCGAATGGGCCGACATGGCTCGTTCGGTTGGTCAAAATACAGCCACCAGCATGACTCCTGCTGCAAACAGTCAGGAAGACGAGCTGGAATCAATGGCCCGTCAACTCAAAACTCAAATTGGTGAATCTAGCGCGCCAGTAAGCACTGCTGGTCCTGCACCATTTCCTCTCAGCCTTATTCCTGAGGCTTCTTTGAAGCAACTCATGGGCAAGAAGAGCCCGGGCATGAGTGCCATGGGCAGCCAGGGTGGTCAAATGGGTGGCGGTCAAATGGCTGGTAACAGACCAGCGGCAGCTCCCAGTTACTTTGGCTCATGGCATGGACAGGGTCAATCCTCTGCTGCCGCCCATTCCAATTTGCGCCCATCGGGCTTCCATACTTATTTGACATCAGCCAATCAAAACTCGCGTGCTCTTACATCCAGCGCCTTTAAGCAATATTCGCCCATTGCTACACGTAACGCGCGCCGGACTGCTCCAGCAAAAGTAGCGATATTGGGCAAGGTCAAGCCTGCTGCTAAGCCACACAGCGCCACCATGGCAGCATATGGCGAGTATCACGCTCCCAGTCTCTAATATTGGGCAGCTAGACAGATAGAGTACTTGGTCAAAACATTTGGATCGGCAGGTTTTTACTTGCCGATTTTTGACTTGCACATTTACCAATTTACATTTTCACCCGGTCAGTGTCCAAAAACTGGATTTTGCGGATAGATATTGACGTGACAATATGGACCATCAATGGGCGTAAAATAAACAGTATGGCTGGTTAATAGAGGTTGAGGATGTCCGCAAAGGACCGCAAGGCGAGTAGCCAGGCAAAAGATAACGCTAAAAAAGAAAGGCTCAAGCTAATCGAAGAGCTTGGCGCCAGTGCTTTTGAGCATCTGCGCTCCAACCAACCAGACAGCGCCCGGCAGGCACTGCTTGAGGCTATCGATCTCAGCGGACAAGAGTCCAGTGCCAGTCGCGTCGAGATCGTATTGCGCACTTATCTAGCTCAGGCTGAGCGTATGCTCGGACACACCGATGCCGCTGTTGCTTGTTTCGAAAACGTAATTGAGCGCGCTCAGGCTGCTGAATTTGTCGATGTGGAAGTTTTGGCTCGGGTCTTTCTTGCCGAGTTGCTTAAGGAGCGCGGCGATTATACAAGAGCGCATCATCATTTTGAGCTGGCCTACAACTGTGCTAGCTATTTAAAAGACGCACCAGCTATGGAGCTTGCTGCTGGCAATCTGGGCTCGGTTGCTTTTAGTCTTGGTCATCTTGAGCAGGCTTGCGGCTGGTTTAAGACCGCTGTCGATGTGCAAACTGTAGAGACCGGCAGTACGCTTGCTATCTGGCTTGGCAGTCTGGGGCTGACCATGAGCGAGCTTGGTCAGTTTGATAAAGCGCGCGAGTACTATCAACGTGCCTATGATCTGGCTGGTCAAAATAACGATCCGCTCACCATGAGCATTTGTCGCGGCTCCATCGGCAATATTTGCTTTGAGCAAAAACAATATAAAGAGGCTCAAATTTGTTATGACCAGGCACAAGACCTGGCTAAACAAGCTGGTGATGCTCGTCGTCATGGCATCTGGGTGGGCAATATTGGTATATCGCTCAGTCGTCAGGGTGACCAGGACACTGCTCAGCAAAAACTCAAAGAAGCCCTGGCCATAGCCGAAAGTGTCGGTGACAAACAGTCTATGGCAGCCCATCTCGATAGTCTGGGTGATTGTTTAAAAGAAATCGGTGATCATCGGGCCTCAGATAGTTACTATCGTCAGGCTATCGAACTTGCTCAGGAGACTCTAGATAGGCTGGGTGAGCGCATCTACCTGAGCAATCTGGCCAGGCTCAAGCGCGATAGCGGCGAGCTAAGTCCTGCTTTTGAGTATTTTGCCAGAGCTGTTGAAATTTTTGACGAGCAAAGAGGCTTTATCAAAGCTGATGATCTAAAAACCAGTTTTGCTGACAGGGGTCAAGAGCTGTACCGCGATATCATTGCCACTTGTCTCAACATGGGCAAACGAGTTGAAGCCCTGGAATATGTAGGGCGCGCCAAGTCACGAGCACTGCTCGACTTGCTCAGCAACTCGCCTATCGATATCAGTGATATTGCCACCGAGGGTGGTGCGGCTGTGGATAGTAGTGTGCGTCAGCTGATTGCTCGTGAGGCTGATTTGCGTGCACAAATTGCTCAGTTAGAGCGTCTTTACTGGCAGGGGGATGATCCGGCCGGACCGTCGACCAGTCAATACCGCGGCGCCCAGATGAGCCAGGAGGACACGCGCAAACTTTATGGTGAGTGGCGTGATGTGCTCAATCAGCTCAA
Source organism: Candidatus Obscuribacter sp. (assembly GCA_016718315.1). Classification (GTDB taxonomy): domain Bacteria; phylum Cyanobacteriota; class Vampirovibrionia; order Obscuribacterales; family Obscuribacteraceae; genus Obscuribacter. The sequence goes on from JADKDV010000003.1 coordinate 730,943, forward strand.
AAGACAGCATCCTAATTATGCATCACTGGTTAGCTCCAGTACGCTCAAGTACAGTGAGATTCAAGCTCTCTGGACCGATAAAATGCTGCACGATAACACGGCCGTGGTGGAATTTTTTCTTACTGCCGATTATCTAATGGTAGCTGCTGCAGTCAGTGGTGGAGCCGGTGAGCCAATTACTCATATCTTGATGGAGCCAACCGAATTAGAAAATCTCAAGAGCGATATCTTTACGTTTTTAGAGATGAGTTCTACTGAGGGTGGGAAGTACCGCTCAGTCTTTGTAAGCGACTCTACAAAAGATTGCTGGAGCCTGTTGTAAAGGGCAAGCTCCCGTCCTCAATCAGTCGCCTGGTCCTGGTGCCTCACGGCATGCTCTATCACTTGCCTTTTAGCGCCTTGCACGACGGTACCGGCTATCTTTGCCAAAAATACTCAGTCAGCTATGTGCCTACAGTTAGTTTGATACCACTGCTTGCTTCAGCCAAGCGGGTGCAAAGTGAGGCCGGACCTCAAGCAAACTTGTCTAGTGGGTCTTATCTGGTATCAGCTATTTCGGACTATAGCAAAACCAGAGAAGGCGGCATGGTCTTTAGCTCGCGCTTACGCTCATCGGCCGGTCTTGAGGACTTGGCATACACAATGGAAGAAGCCAGATCCATAGCCCATCTTGGTGGAGATGGTACACAGTCGGCCACTCTCATTACCAATGAAGAAGTGAAAAAATCTCTGCCGGCAATGTTTGGACAGTATGAAGTTGTCCACTTTGCTGGACACGCTGTATTCAATCACGACGAGCCCCTGGCCTCGGGACTGGTACTTTCTGATGGTAGTATTCTCTCTGCTGCTTCTATCCTGGAAGGCAATACTTTGCGCACGGTGAAAGGCAAATTACTTGTGCTCTCGGCCTGTCAAACTGGGGTTAACGTAGTCACCGAGGGTGGTGAAATACTCGGTCTGGCTCGGGCTTTAATGTATGCCGGTATGCCTAATCTAGTGCTATCACTCTGGGAAGTGGCAGACCGCTCCACTGCCAGCTTGATGCAAGACTTTCACCATGCCCTTTTAAATGGCTGGCAAGCTGGCAAAGGCACAGTAGCCGATGCCCTCAGACAAGCTCAACTTAAGGCTATTGCCGATAAGCAGCCTATCCACGCCTGGGCGCCATTTATTCATTTTGGCATCGACTAGAGGCTGCTTGCTACAATAGTCGCTATACTAATTGTCTAGCAATTATTGAGGGAAAAGCCTTGTATCCAAGTACTGCTTTGAAGCGCAATACAACTGTCACCTTGAAAACCCTGGCGCAGACTGGCTTTGCCCTTATGGCAATGGTACCCGCTGTATCGGCACAGCCTGTAAGTGATGCTCCTATAGCTGCCGCTGCTAACACTCCCAAAATACCTGCTGGATCGGCACTGGGTCGCAACAGTGATCCGCTAAAACTCTACCGCGAAGCCGGTATCGACAAAGAACAAGAATATAAAATCCGTAAGTTGGCAAAAACATTTGAAGAGCAACAAAGAGTAAGAATTGGCTTACTCGGCAATCTACTCAAAGATATGCGCAAGCTTGAATTGCAAGCTGATCCTGACGAGAAAAAGGCACTCGACAAACAGAGCGAAATCAATAAAATACAAGCTGAGATAGGCACTGAGCGCATCAAGCTTTTGCTCGCTATCCGTAACGTACTTACTTTTGAGCAAAAAGAGCGTCTGGTGCAAAACATCCAGAAGACTCAAGCCAGTCTATTTGAAAAATAGAAAGTATTCTAATTACTAAGTCACTGGTCTATTGGAAGTAAAATGGACTGTGGCAAAGTTTTGACTGTAATCAATACGGCTAATCGATCCCGTTGGAATGGAAAGGCGCCAGAAGTTGTTAACGGGCATGCCGAGAGCGTGTACGAGCACTGAGCGGATAATGCCAGAGTGGGTCACCATGCAGATTTTTTTGCCTGCATAGTCTTTATTGGCTAACAGTGCTTGTAATGCTTCACCGATGCGACTACAAAGATCTGCTATTGATTCACCTTTTGGGGGGCGGTTATTAATTGGATCTGCACTCCAGGCGTGATACTGATCAGGATCATTTTTTTTGATATCGAGATAAGTACGCCCTTCCCAATCACCGACTTGCCATTCTTCAAAGCCGTCGACTATATGAGCTTTCTTGTTTAATAATTCCTCGATAGGAGCAGCTGACTGTGCCACTCTCACTGCACTTCCGCGCACAATAACTTCGGGTGATAGACAGCCAATATAATGCGCTGCTGCCGCTGCTTGAGAGATACCTTTGGTGGTCAACTCCAATTTGGGATCACTATAAAGTAGACCCATTTCTGTGGCCGGTGTATGTCCATGGCGCACAAAAAATATGGAAGTGATTTCTTCTAAAGGATGTAATTCTTCACTCATTGTTTGCCCATTTTGTTGCAGTAGCTGGTGGTTTAATGCCATAAACATGGCAAATATCAAATAATGTCTTGATCTGGCTTACAGTCAAGCTCTTAGCTCCCCCCAGGATATGGGCGGTGAGCAGAGTTTTGGCATGATGCTCCAGAGTCTCCAGGAGATAATAGGCATCAAAGACAGTGGCACCCATGGTGATTGAGCCATGGTGATCCATGATCAGACAATTGGACTTTAGCACAGCTGCTTCAATACTTTTAGAGACTTCATCAGTGCTTGGTGTCGCATATGGTGTTATCGGCACGTCACCCAGCGCCAGGATTGACTCCGGTAATATAGGCTCTCCCAGCCCTCGTCCTGCCACTGTATATGCTACCGCTGTGGTGGGGTGAGCGTGTACGATGGCGCGCACATCGGATCTTAGTCTGTATGCAGTAAGATGCATTTTTAGCTCAGTGGATGGTTTGTGACATTGGTTGAGACTTTCAGCCGTAAGTTCACCGTCAAGATTTGTTACCACTAAATCAGACGGACTTAATCTTCCCTTGCAGACACCTCTTGGAGTTGTCAGTATGCGCTCCGAATCTAGCCGGATACTGATATTTCCCTCAGTTCCACTAATGTACTGACGCTCGTAAGCGAGCCTGCCGACCTCGATTATGTCTGCTTTTGCTCTATTTTCGTTTATTGGGATAAAGGAATTCATCTTTTTAATCCAGGAAGGATGAGTATTATATACAGTCGCAAAGTCTTCAAGGGGCATAGGCATGACCGTGCACCCGCCGCAGGAGAACTAGCAGGCAACCATGAAATGTCCCGAATGTACAACTAGAAACTCCGTTGCTGCGCCCAAGTGCGTGCAGTGTGGCGCTAGGTTTAAACGCAGACCGATACCGGTGGCGCTTATCCTGGGTCTCAGTGGCGTCCTGGGTCTGTTTGTACTGGTGCTGGGTGCCATGGCTGTAGTGCCCAATATGATGAGCCCCGAAGTCTCCCTGCAAAAAGTTGCTAAAAGAGTCGCTGCCGGACCGAAGACTCCTCAAGACGCCGAGCGTCTCAAAGCGGATCTCGAAGACGCTGTTAAACGTTACATAGAGCGCAATCATCAGCTCACTGCCAAGCAAATAGCCGAAAAATTGCGTGCTAATTTGCCCAGTTCGGCTTATGAAATAAATAGCTTCGAACTGCCGCGCGGACTCAAACTAATTGATGTTGACACAGTGATGCAGCCCTCTAACTATCTGATAGCTGGCAAAAGTGTCACAGTGATGCGCGGTTTTGAGGTCTATGACATAGCTAAAGCAATCAATGATCCTTCAGGCCCAGTACTTGCTGTACTCGGTCACCGCACAGCTCAAGCTGGTCGCCAGCCTCAATTGCGTTTGTATGCTCTCATGGGTGATGGTGTCAAAGAACGTCCCAGTGATTCTGTACCAAAATTTACTGGTGATGGTGCCGCCAGCTTTGCCGCCAATGAAAAAGACGTGGATGTGGAGCTATCACTCATGTCCAGAGCGATTCAAGAGGGGCTGTTTACTGCTTCTAGTCTGACAGGTCTTGGGCTTGCTGACGAAAACCTCAAAACCAAACTAACTTTTGATAGTGGCAAGTACACATTTGCTGATGTAAATGGCCGTGGTCCTATTGCTGCTCTGCGCGCTGTTGCATTTACTGTTGCCGACCCAAGAGAAAAAGATCGTTTTGCCGCTTACCTCTCACCCGGTGTACAAGCAGCGTTACCAGGGCTTGGTAAGTTGAGAGTCTGTCCTCCAGAGTTTGAGTTGAAGCGATTGTCTGCTGGTAGAACAGTGATTAAGAGTGCTCCACAGCAGCCAGAAAGACGCAGTCGTCGCAGTAGACGGAGCAGACGCAGTCAGCCTCAACCTGCACCAGTAGTAGTATCAACTGGCGGTGCTAGATATCTCATGGCCAATGGCGATGATGCCTTTGAAGTCACACTGGGTCAAGCTGATGGTCGCTATCAAGTGGTGGCAATCAATCGCACCAAGACCAGTCAATCATCCTCAACTGTTGCTGTTAGTGACCCTGGTCAACCGGTCCCTTACGAGGATAAGACCTCGACTCTTGTGGATAGACTGCTTGATGCACCAGCCCCAGTGATGCCTGATACTTTTAAACAAAAACCTGTAGGTTATGAAGCTCCTGCCACTAATGGTGGCGTAAAAGCAAATGAGCCTGCCAAGGTCGTCGAAAAGCATATTGCTGGTGAGTCTGCCACAATTCAGGCATCGAGCGCCACAGTCAAACTGCGTGGTGGTCCTGGTACCAACTTTGAATCGCTCACAGAAATCGCCAGAGGCGCCAATGTTGAGGTAATCGGCAAGGATCAGGGCTGGTATAAAGTGCGCGTGGACGGCAAAGAAGGCTTTGTCTATGGCGGCTTTGTTGACTGCAAGACCTCGGACGCTTACGCTAGTGCCACAGTCAACTGGGGGCGGTCTATCAAAGACGAGCATAACCGCACCGTAGGGCACACCAGACAGGGCGACAAGGTCGTTGTGCTGGGCGGCATGATGAATGACAAATATAAGATACAGATGGCGGATGGAAAAGTCGGCTATGTGGATAAAAAGAGTCTGAATATAGTTGGAACCAGTGACTCGCCCAGCGCAGTCTCTAACAATAATGCTGGCGGATCTGCTAGCACATCTGGTAACACCTCAGCCTCTAGTGCATCTGGTTACACCTCATCAAGTGGCGGCAGCAGTCGCCGCTCCAGGCACAGAGTCAAAGCCACAAACCCAACTACAACAAACGATTCAGCTCCGCAATTTGTCCCTTAGATGGATTTTTGTGGATGCCAAGCTGTGTGGCATTGAGAAGTTTTGAGCTTGAACGAGCTTAAATTTGTGCTGGGCTCCCTGTCCGTGATATATTGGATTTTCTGCTAACGCGGATTAACGGGACGTAGCGCAGCTTGGTAGCGCGGCTGCTTTGGGAGCAGTAGGTCGCAGGTTCAAATCCTGTCGTCCCGACCATTTTAAAACTTAGGACCTAGTCATTTGGTGTTGCCGTTTTTCTATAAAGGCAAGAGCCTGTCATTTGTTAGCTCTATGCTGTATTGGTCTGCAGATCAATTTAAGTAATAGTGGAGAATTGAAGGCGTGTATTTCTTCCAGGCACACTGTACGAAAGCTTCTGCAAGCCTTTAGCAATGACCATTCGGTCCACTTCTCTCTGTCAATTTTGCACCAGTAGGCAGCAAGAAAAAATTGAAGATACTTGCGCGATGAGCCGTGAAAATGCTCTCGAATGAATTTGATGCTTGCCGCCAGGTCCAAGACATGTCTGGTGGGCGCGCAAACTTTTGTGCCTTCTCTCTTTTCGGTTGCTGTTTGTTCACTGACTGGGTGACTCTGGGCTGGCGTTTCGCTGCTTCTTTTGCAAATGGCAGCCAAAAAGCTAGCTGATGGTTCCAATATAGCTTCTGATTCAGTCTCCATATTGGTGTTGATGACGAGGTGGATCTTCTTTAGTATCAACCATGCCGTTGACGTTGCAATATCTGCCAGTCTGTGGAGCAGTCCAGCGCTCAATCCCACACCTCTCTCTAAGAGCCAGATGGCAGCAAGCCATGGTTTTGCTTTGCGTATGCGATGAAAGAATGTACCGGCAGTAAACCAGGTTGTCTTTTTGCAGTGACTGCACTTGCCAGTGCGAGTGCCATATTCTCTGTCGACAACTTCGCTTTGGCAGTAGCTGCATTTTATTGGTTGATCGTTGTATCTAGTGTAGAGAACTTCTAAGCAGTCTTCTTCTCCAGGAAATTGGGAGTCGAACTTTTGCCATAAAGCTATAACGTTTGCCTCTTGCTCTGAAGTGGCTCCGCCACGGCGGTCAAAGTTGTTATGCATGGTTGCCTCCATGATTTATATAGTTCGACGTAACTATGGGGTGGATAGTTCAAATGGGAAGGTAAAAGATTTGGTTCAATCGAATTCGGTTGAGAAAGGTAGTTGACTTCGGATAAGTCACTGATTGATTCAACCGAATTCGATTTAGCGTGGGTCTTAACCGAATACGTTTTAACTATGAGAGGAACAACACTAAAGCGAATTCGGTTTAGCTCATCGTGTTTTAGCAATTCGAGCGAAAGATGTGCGCATTTAAATCGAATTCGATTGAACGCAGCGTACTCAACTGCGCATAGCGTTTACCAGAAATATTTAAATCGAATTCGTTTGAGTTCAAAGCTATTTGAAGTATGAGAGTTTGCGCTGCATGTATCTAAAGCGAATTCGATTGAGATTGGAAAGGTCAAGCGAATTCGCTTGACCTAACCACCACTCTCCCTCATTTTCACTTCCCTTACCTTCCTCCAGTCTTATAAGTAATCTGCGGAGCCAATGTTGCAACGACTTTGACAAGCCCAGCATCGACAAGGTCGCTTACAACAATATCGATGTTTTTATACGCTTGAGGCGCTTCCTCATAAAGCAGGTCTTTGTCTTTGCAGATTACTCTGCCGCCCAGTGCTGTGTGCTCCAGGCTCTCTCTGGTGTATTTGTCTGCCAGGCGTGCGCGGCAGTCTGACCTCTGCCATTTGCGTCCAGCGCCATGAGCCAGTGTGTGGAGATTTTGTACCTGGTCTCCAGTTGGCACTACCAGATAGCTCAGGGTGCCCCTGGAGCCGGGGATGACAATTGGTCCCTGGTCAGAGGGCGCGGCTCCCTTGCGATGTATCCAGCAGGTTGCCATGGCTGTCTCATCCGACTTGGAGCGCTCGACACAGTTATGGCAGACATCCAGTAGCATTGTGCCATCGGTGCCTAGTATGCGCATAAAGTTTTGCGCAATCAGCTTACGATTGAGCTTGGCCCATGTCACTGCCGTATTGTGTTGGCTGAGGTAGCGAGTTGCCTCTACCGAATTGTCCTTGAGTGCCCCGTTACCGTGGTGGCTCTGATGCCCCCTGAGGATATGCTCGCCCAGACCACGTGAGCCGCTATGCACAAGTATGTAGAGAGCATGTCGGCTCAGTGCCATGGACTCAAATGCAGCAGAGTCTACAATTGTTTGCACCACTTGTAACTCGGCAAAATGATTGCCTCCACCTACGGTGCCCAGTGATTTGTCAAATCTCGTCGGTGTCAGCTCGTATCTCTCTAACTCAGCGTTGTGCCCATCAGGGGAGGCATCCTCTAAATTGTTGAGTCTTTTGGTCCATTGATCTAATTTGAGCTTGGTCTTGTGTAAGCCGGTGCGCCACAGAGCCATGCCGCAGCCTATATCGTTGCCAATCAGGTGCGGATAAATGACGCCACCCGTGGCAAAGGCAGCACCAATTGGCGTGCCTTTGCCAGGATGTAAGTCCGGCATACCTACGGCCTTGATCATGCCTGGCAAAAGTGCCGTTTGATTGAGTTGTTCGATTGATTTGCCTTCTATCCAATTGGCATCGGAGGCAAATATTTTTACGTCCATGATTTATATTCCTCCATTATTTTAGTCAAGAAAAGCGACAGTTTCTGCCAGGACTTCAGTATTCATCAGGACTCTATGCCAACCATCAAGAAAGATTGTGGCGTGGTCTGGATGTTTTACTTTGCCCTTGGCATAGACTAGAGCATCTCGCTTCATGTGGCGCCAATGCCAGTGTTTGGCGCTTGTGTTCGTTTCAATTAGCTGTTCGTACTCGAGTTGAACCAGTCCTACTGGAAGCTGGTTGCATACCATTACCGACTCTCCACCGTGCGAAAGGCAAATTGAGCGACGTGAGCTTTATTGTTTTTGCTACGTCTGAGTGGCTCGTTTGTAGTCACCAATAGTGGTGATACACCTACTTCGACTGGCACAAAAAACCACTCACCTTGCCTTTTAAACGTTTTGGTCTTGCGACGATTACGCTTGGCGACATTGAGTCCAACTTCTTGCTCAGTGAGCAGAGTGGGCTTGAGTGAGGCTTTAGCTGCAGCAACGGTAGATACTGCCGCTACTGATGCCACAAAGAGATGATCCTCGTCTCGCCCGCAGAGAAATCTGTGCTTCTCGACGGCGAGACCCTTCTCATCCAGCTGTCTAGCTAACAAAAGTAAGTGTTTATCCTTTGGTTTAACTTCCAGGATAGTGAGCTCCAGTGCCTCAAGGATGTCCTTGCGCACTGCGATTTCGAATGTTTCATAGCCTTTGTGGGATATGACATTGAGCCTTATGGGAGTGCTCTGACTAAACCAGCGATTGTTGACGATGCCGTCTTGGGCAATCACAACATTTGCCTGAGCACCAATTTTTCTAAATGCTTTGTCCAAATTGGCAAACATATTTATTTCTCCAGATGCGCGCAGCAAAGCACTTCGCAGCGCGCGAAGTATGACGATGCACGTGTCGGCGTGCGTTGTTTGAGGCATACGCAGGACGACGAAATGCTAAAGCAACTGGACGATAAGACCTTACGAGGTGCTATGAGTTACATAACTTGTGGTCGTGTTAGATCAATTATCCAAGTACAAGCAGGGGCCAAAAAGCCCTTAAAATCTATGTCCTGCTGTGACGTGTACTCGGGGATTGCATGATCGTAACTCCAAAAATATGGGGACCTAGATTTCCATTCTATCAAGCAAGTGAGATGTGTCAAGGTTGAATGTATTGTTTCTTCAATTCTTCATCACGGTGCTTTTGCTATGCTGACAAAGAAAGAATTCAATTTTGTTTTGACTGATAGATCAAACGGAGTTGCGATTACGCCAGGTGCAGGTCATGGAAAGAGCACGCAGTGTTAAAATCCCGCCGAGAGGACCAGCCGAGAAGTTGGTTGACTTTCAAGCGCGCCTCCAAAAAAGCTGGGGCTTCCGTGCTGTCGTTACGTCATTTATATTTGAGCCTTTAATGGAAATGTTTGCTGCCGGTAAAACGGAAGGCAAATTTGAAGAAGAACTAAAGCGCTTTGAGTTTAAAAGTCGCAATGACGCAAAGTCATTGCAAGCACTATTAGAAATAGCGCTCAGTCGCGAAGATGGAAATGTCAAAGCACTTTGGGCTTTGAGGCATAAAGGCGGTGCTGAGGTTTTTGCAATGGCTTGCGCGCTCTGCCTTGGCGACAATGATGGGCTCACTCCTACGCCCAGGCAAAGGCAGTTAGGTACCTGCATCTTGTCTCAAATGGCTCGGACTCCAAGGCGTTCCCCACGCGCTTCGATTGAAGTGCTGCTCACAATGCTCAATAGCGAGAGCGACGAGAATGTTATCCTGTCGATTATCTACGCTCTCGGTCATCTGCGTGGAGTGACAAGGGCTGAGCAACTGAGCCAGTGGTTGGTGCACCCAGATGAGTATGTGCGGATTGCACTGGTAAATGCTTTGTCACATGAAAGAAACAAGTTGGCTATCGATGCCCTGATAGTGCTTACCAAAGACTCTTCTGATGAGGTCAGGGACCTGGCTACTTTTGGATTGGGATTTTTTGATGGTGTCCGGTCCAGTGCCATTAACACTGCTCTGCTCGAGTGTCTGAGCGATCCATATGAAATGGTCAGGCTCCAAGCAATGGAAGCTCTGGTCGATAGAGGGGTGTACAAAAAGCGCGTCGTCAAAGCCTTGCTAGCCGAACTGGCTCTAGGCTATGACGGCGATCTCCCTTGTCGTATTGCCACCAAACTGGAATCAGTTGAGCTGTATGACTCTTTAGTTAAACTGCGCCAGGATAGATTGTCGGAAGATCTTGAAGAAGCCATACTGGCATGTCAGCCGTGCAAGCTGGCGCTTGCAGGTGGGGGCTGACATCAGCTGTGGATATCATATACCAATGTCGCATTTGGGCATGCTTGGGGTAGGATGCTAATAGGTGCCCCGTATGACTTAGTGACTCGATAAGGAGCCGATATGGTTTTAGCTGACACGCTGGCTATCTTCCTTGTGGTTGTAGGGGTGATGGTCTCTTTACCAGGGTTATGGCTGCTTTGTCGCGGGCTTTGGCCCCATGCAGTGGCTACTTCCACGGCATCTCTCAGTGGTGGACTGGTCAAGGCTTTTTTGACTGGTATACCTCTGGCTATTGTGGCCACAATCCTGGCGGCAGTACTTAGTAAAGTACCGTCCCTTGGCGGAGCGCTGGTTGTGCTTGTCATATCGGTATTTGTTATTTACGCCTCTGTGGGTATCGCTGGGCTGGCCACATCAGTCGGGCAAAAACTGCCCTCCCCGGGTGACAATGATTGCCCCTGGCGTGTCACTATGCGAGGCAGCACTATCCTGGTACTCTCTTTCCTTTTGCCATTTATTGGCTGGTTTGTCATTTTGCCTGCCGTACTACTTATCGGCAGCGGTTCTACCACTCTCAATTTCTTCAAGGCAAAAGATAAAAGTAAGCATTCAATTACACCAGGAGACCAACCGCCACAAGCTCTGATACAAGCTTAGGTGTAGAAGTGGATCCCGGGCATAAAATCACCAGACGCAGTTTACTGGGTGCTGCTGCAGCTGTAGCAGGGGCTTCGGCATTGACTGGCTGTGAGAGTGTGATTACAAGCTTTACTCAGGACAATGGTCTAGCTATTCCCGAGCGGCTGTCTGTCGCTCATGGAGCCGCTATTGACCCGATTTTTCATCTTTTGTCGCGTGCCACCTATGGACTGTGGCCAGGAGACCTGGAGCGAGTACAAAAGCAAGGTAAAGAGGCCTGGCTTAAAGAGCAACTTGATTTTGAAAGTATCGATGATGGCATTTGCAATTTGCGGGCAAGGCGCTTTGAGAGTCTGGTCTTAGACCCGGGCCTGGCATTTGAATTTAAGCGTGAGGTGGTGCGTCAGGATATTATTCGCCATGCGCTCTTGCAGGCTGTTTACAGTAAGCGTCAGCTCTTTGAGCGGATGGTTGGCTTCTGGTCGGATCATCTCAACATCAGCATTGATAAAGGCGATTGTATCTATCTAAAACCAGTTGATGATCGCACTGTCATCCGTCAGCATGCTCTCGGTAAGTTTCCCAAGCTCTTGCGGGAGTCGGCGCTTTCGCCGGCTATGCTCGTTTATCTCGATGGCGCCGAAAACAAAAAGAGTAGTCGTGGCGGCGCCAACGAAAACTATGCCAGAGAATTACTTGAGTTGCACACCATGGGTGTCGATGGCGGCTACACCCAGGCTGATGTGACCAATGTGGCACGCTGTCTGACTGGCTATCAGCTAAATAAGAGAGCAAGTAGAGATCAAGTGCAGTTTGTTAGCGAGCTACATGACGATGGCGACAAATTAGTACTTGGCAAAAAGATACCTGCCGGTGGTGGTGCCAAAGATCTTGATAGTGTTATAGAGATTGTTTGCAGTCATCCTTCTACGGCTTGTTATATAGCCAAAAAACTAGTGCGGCACTTTGTTGCTGATGAGCCGCCAGTCTCTCTCGTTAAAGCCGTGTCCGCTGATTTTACGCGCACCGGTGGTGATATCAAGTCGATGCTGCAAACGATTTTTGCTTCAAAAGAATTTGACCAGCACGCTGGTGCCAAAGTAAAACGACCATTTCATTTTATTGTTAGCTCACTGCGTGCCACCGGCGCTGATACATTTGCCCATGAGGAGCTTATCGAATATCTCACTAAGATGGGCCAAGGGTTGTTTCAATATCCCACTCCCGATGGCTATCCAGAAGAGCCGGCACCGTGGCTTGGCACATTGCTCTGGCGCTGGAATTTTGCCTTTGCGCTGACGACCAACCAAGTGCCTCAAGTTGATGTGTCGGTGACAAAGCTGGTCAATGCTCTTGCCAAAAAGGATGACCTGATGCATCCGGGTTTGCTCATGTCTTACTTTGTGGGGCGTGATGCGACTAAGTCTGAGTTAAAAACACTCGATAAATTTCTCTCCACTCTGCCTGCTGAGGCTAAAGCAAGCAGTCTTTTGGCAATGATTATCTCCAGTCCGTCCTTTATGAGGTACTAGGGATGAAGCTGACCAGAAGAAGTTTTTTGCGTAAGTTGGCGCTCAAAGGAAGCGGGCGTGAGCACGACCATGTGCTGGTCTGTGTCTTTTTGCGCGGGGGAGCCGACACTCTCAATATGTTTATCCCTTATGGAGACGATGCTTACTACAAAGCACGCCCCGGGCTTGCTGTGCCGCCTCCCGCTAAAAGCGCTGGTGTGAGTGCTAGTCAAAAAGATGGTCCAGGCAATAGTCAGTGCGCATTGCGGCTGGATGATTTTTACGCCATGCACCCCCGTATGGCGCCCTTGGTCGATATATACAAGGATGGCAGACTGACAGCAATCCAGGCGGTGGGCACGGATAATCCAACAGGCTCACATTTTGAAGCCCAAGACCAGATAGAGCATGGCGAGGCCTATCGCCGCACTATAGGTGGTGGGTGGCTCGGGCGTCACCTGCGCAGTCAGTCAGACCCTGACCAGCCCCTGTCGGCTGTAGCTATAGGCACTACCATACCGGAGTCTCTGCGCGGTGCCCACGGCGCTAGCGCCATCACTAGCGTCGATGCTTTGAGGCTCAAGACACCTGCCGAGGACCCTGCCAATGTCTGTGCTGCGCTTGCCAGTCTTTATGGGGCTGATGTCGGTGTGCTCAGTGAGCCTGGTCTGGCCACACTCAAACTGCTTGATCAGGTGCAAAAGTTGAGCGACCGAGCCTACAAACCACTGGCTGGTGTTGAGTATCCGGCTGGCTCGCTTGGTGATGGTATGCGAGAAATCGCCCGACTCATTAAGGCAAACGTTGGGCTTGAGGTGGCTTGCATCGACCATAATGGTTGGGATACACACTTTTTTCAGGGCGCTACCACGGGCTTGCACGCCGACAATGTGGGTGAGCTGTCCCTTGCTCTAAGCGCATTTGACCGCGACTTACTCAAGGAGCGCAATCGAGTCACTACTATCGTCATGACTGAGTTTGGTCGCCGCTCCTATCAAAATGGCTCACTAGGTACGGATCATGGACGTGGCTTTACCATGTTTGCTCTTGGTGCCAGGGTCAAGGGTGGCAAAATCCTTGGTAAATGGCCAGGACTTATTGAGGATGAGGAGCAAGCTCAGTATCTGCTCGGACCTACGGGACTAAAAATACAGATAGACTATCGCTCGGTCTTGAGCGAGGTGCTCACTGGTGTTCTTGGTAACCACAGTGTTCAAGATGTCTTCCCAGGATTTGTTCCAGAGTCAGTTGGCTTGATTGAGAGCGCCGGTTTAATTACTTAAATCGAGCACTTTCACGGAAATTTCACACCTTTTTAAATACTATGCTGCCACGGATAACACCGTGGCTTTATTTTTACCAGCAATCAACACCCCAATTTTCTTTTCCGAGGTCCTTATGGCATCAGGTAATGTTGAGCAACAAGCGCATAATCCACCAGCCGGTGCTGATCAGCAAAGAGAAGTAAACGATCGGTCGAAGCCAGACAACACTCTGCCAAATGTCGACCGTGTGGATTTGATGAAGTCGGGTGTGCCCGCCAATACTGCTCAGGATGCGCAATTTCTCAAAGGTTTTGAACTGACAGGCAATAAGCAAGATGGCATGCTACAGCTTGCTGTTGCTGGTAGTCGGGATAACGTTTTTGCCCCGGGCGCTGATAGTCGTAATAGTCCGTTTGCTCCTGGCACTGATAGCGAGGAGCGTGGTCTGATACTGGCAGGCTACCGCGATAAAACTGGAGCGCCCGGCCGTCGCAATCCAAATGAGCGCTCCGATGCACAAGTTGCTGTAAGAGAAGTAGAGCCCGGTGGTCCGCCCCAGAGCGGAGACAAGCCCTCTCGTACCTACGAGATCCAGGGGCTGAGACAAAACGCTGGTCTGCATGGTAACCCGGATGCAGTTGTCCGTGTACCTGAAAACTTCGATCCTGCTAAGCCTATTAACCTTGTTGTTTACAATCATGGACAGGGCAATACTGTCAGCAGCAGTTTGCGTCACGCCAATATCGAAGAGCAAATGCGCAAGGCGCCACCAAATACAGTGCTGGTGATGCCCGAGTGGCAGACAAAACCTGGTTCAACAGTCAATTCTATGGGTGGCCTGGATAATCGTGGTGCATTTGATGCCATGATCAATCAAGCATTGCAGCGCACTCCTGGTCTCTCTGGTAAAGGCCTGAGCGATGTTAAAGACGTCACCATGATCGGTCACTCAGCTGGCGGCTATGCCACAAATTTGATGCTTGGCAATAACGAGATTGGTAAAAAGGTTAAAGATCTTGTCTTGATAGATACTGTTGGGCAAAGTGCCACTACTAACTGGATTGGCTCCCATCTTAAAGACTTTGCCAACGGCGATAAGCACCTTACCAACGTATCAGCTAGTTACATGGGTAACAGTCGTAAACAGGCTGAGAATGTCCAGGACATGCTCAAAGCTGCTAAGTTGCCTGAGAGCACTATGGCTAAGGATTTTAAAAATGGTAAGGCTCTCGATCCCGCTCAGTTAAATAAGCATTCGATGGTATTTAACTACAGCAACGAACTCACACCGGGACGTGGTGGACCGCACGGTAGTATGCCCAGCATCTATATCGGCAGAGCTCTTGAAGCACAAAAGCTTAGAGGCGAGCAGGCTAAAGACGCGCCAGCACCTGCACAAATGCCGGCACGCCCCGAATCCAAAACTGTTGATAGAGCCGCTGTCCCAGAGGCTCCTCAACCAGCCAGGAAGACGGAGAAAGCTGCTGATGAACTACCAGTGGCTGTGCCTTCTGTAACTTATGAGCCTGTTAGTAGACCCAAGGGCAAGCCTGGTGAAGCCCCAGTTGCTGCGCCTAGACCGGTAGAAGTCCCTCGTGCTCCTGTGCCCACAGCACCGCCAGAAAGACCTGTCGTACAGCCCCCTCAAAGACGCGAAGTGGCTCCTCCTCCGACTCAGGCGGAGACAGTCAGACCCGGAGTGCCAAAGGCAAATCCCTCCGAGCAACCCTCATTGCGCGATATCATGCAAGGTAAGGTTAGAGTGGATGGACCCCCTAAGCCTGTTGAGCCAGCACCGCAACAATCTAAAGCTCCAGAGCAAAGACCAACCGTGCTGCCCGCTAAACCATTACTAGAGCAACAACCGACTGTAAGAGAGCCAATTAAACCTGAAATCAATCGTAGTAGTGTTGCACCAAATGCACTTGATGGTATCAAGTTTAACGAGGCGCAAATAAAGCGCGCCCCAAATGAAGTTGTTACCAGTGTACCGCCACGCTCAAATGATGCGGCTCCTGTAGTGCCGCGCTCTGCTGAGCCCGTGCCGCCAGCTAGACCTTTGGAAACGACCAAGCCAGCCGAAGCGGCAAGAACAGTGGAAGTGCCCAAATCACTGGAAAAACCTGCACAGCCAGGCTCTCTCGAAGAGCGCAGTGCTGCTGCTAAGAAGGCACTCGAAGCTCCAGATGCATCAATTAAGCAAAAAATTGAAGCACTAAATTCACTCTACAAAGACGGCACTAAAGATGCTCATGGACGAGTCCATGTCACTCTTAATGATGCTGGCAAAGAGCGCGAATTTCAAATTGGCAAACAGGATATAGGCAAGAACGCTCATCTGATCCAGATGTATGCCAAGGACAGTAGCGGTCGTACTCACCCAGTACTGAGAGCAGTAGAGCGTGGTGACCAAATTGAAAAGCAACGTGCTAGTAGTGGTCGCGAAGCATCTTATAGCGGTGACTGGTGGAGTCAGCATAACCGTGAAAGCAGTGTTAGCAAAGTCGGCATGGGTGCAAAACTCCCCGCTGCAAGGGTAGAAGCACCAGCACCGGTACAACGTAAAGAAGCACCGGCTCCAGTGCCTGCACCCGCTGCAAGGGTAGAAGCACCAGCACCAGTGCAACGTAAAGAAGCACCGGCTCCAGTGCCAGCGCCAGCTGCAAGGGTGGAAGCCCAAGCACCAGTACAACGTAAAGAAGCACCGGCTCCAGTGCCTGCACCCGCTGCAAGAGTAGAAGCTCAAGCACCAGCTCCACGCGTAGAGCAAACCAAGCCGCAACAGGCCGAGAGACCTGAAGTCCAGCCAGATAAAGCTCCTCAGACTACTGAGGCTGGTATGGGCAAGGTCACTCGTACTGCCGCTGATCGCCGCAGCTTCTACAATCATCAGGATGATGGTAAGAGTTGTTCCGCCTTTGCCATGGGTATGTTGCATGCTGACCAGGTGACTGGTAGACCAATGAATTACGGACGTGAGACCCATAGCTTTAAGGAGTTAGCCGGTGTCACTAATCATGGTTATCGCGGTACTTTAGAGACCATGGCTAATCAGTTACGCTCTCTAGACCTTAAGGCTAAAGCTTATGACTATGGCTTTGGCAATGTTGGACCCAAAGCGATGCAGGACCTCAATAAAGAGCTGGATCAAGGACGCTCTGCTGTAGCCAAAGTGATCAATCCACATACTGGTAATGCTCACTACATCTACATCGCTGGTAGAGACTCTAATGGTCGCTATATCATCGGTGATCCAGATAGACACAATAACTCTGCATTTGGCCATGATAAGCCCGTTGAGCCAGAGCGTTTGATGCGCATGATGGGACCCCGCAATGGTTTTGTTGTTGCCTGGTCTGACAACACCGCTCAAACTCGTATGGCTAGAAGCAGATAGTTTTGTTTTGCCGCCAGTCGCTATTTAAAGATAAATCCAGAGCCCGGAGGTATCGTCGGAGACTCGATGTAGGCTATTTCGTTGACTTGCTGCGAGAGTGACTCAGCGTCCATTGCGATGCGATGTCCATTGACCACGCTCAGGGGTGGCAGGTAAATCAAAAAGTAGTCGGATAAAACAAAGAGTGATGGATAATAGCGCTGTCTCAGGCTGGCAAACTTGTTTGCTGCCTTACGTGGGTCTTCGGCTCCCAGTGTTCTAAATATCTCCTCAAAGACCACAGGATCTTGCTTAAACACTTTGATTTGCTCTTTGAGAGCTAGATAGGTGCTAAAAGTATCAACAGCTCGACAGCCGTTTTGATAAATTGATTTGTGTAGCGAGTGATGCTCTGATTCTTGCATTGCCAGCGCTATGGTGACAGCATCAAGCACCACATTTAGTTGCAAGAGCCAGGACGCTTTGGGGCTGCGTGAGCGGAAGTACAAGAGCAGTGGATAGGCTGCGTGGCTTTGATTGATTTCGGTAATCCATCTTTCTGCTAGTTCCAGGCTGCTTGCACTGTTGCCTTCGGTTTTAAGGCAATGATAAAAGACAGCACCATTGCCACTGTGACCATGTCTTGATGAAATTATTTGCGATGCTACTTCTCTTGAATGAAAATGCGATTGAATGGCAAACATATAAGAGACTGCAATTGCCAGAAGTACAAGTCCAGATAGAGCTGCACAAATGACAGTCAATCGACCCAGTGACGCACATGCCACCACATCACCAAATCCGATTGTCAAAACAGAGCTGGCGGCAAAATACAGAGCTGATTCAAAGTCAGGCAAGGGCGGCTGCACATGGGCTCTCACTGCAAATAGTATCAGGGCATAACCGATTGTCACTACTGCTAGCCAAAATGTCAAAAGAGCCATCATTGCAGCTGGTGCAAACATAGTTAGCGCTGTTTCGGCTTTATTGTCACGGGTATGTTTGAGCATCCAGCGGTGCAAGGGCAGCCACATCAGCTTTGATACCAGTAGTGGTGACAGTCTCATCCCTCTGGGCAGATAGTGAGGCACGATAATTGATTGAAAGACGTCAGACAATACCATCACAATTAGTGATACGCCCAGTACGGCATAGATGATATTGAGCAGCTCAGACATTATTAGGTACTCTCGGTCATGCGATGTTACCAAGAGCCAGCTGTGGCTACATTAGACCCTGTTTATTGCTGGTCTTTAAAATCGCTCGAGACTTGCCCGCTGTCTCGCTCTGACTCAAGCTCAGCTCTTAGTAACGCCAGGATACGGGCAAAAGCATCCTCGGCAGTACCGGGATATTGTCCGCTTGCCGCATAGTCGCGGGCTATGGCTATGGCCAAGTCCAGTATCAGCCGGCCATTCATGGCTGGATTACTCAGGCAGGTATCGATTGATACAGCCGAAGCCCCAGCTCGAGCAAACCAGATCCGAATTAGTTCGCGGTCTTTGTCGGTAGAGACGCCATCAGGCGCTAACAGTTCACTCACTGGGGTGTAGCTCCCGGTCAAAGGCACTGATTATGTCAGCTTTACATTGCTCGGGGCTTAAACCTGTGGCACGGGCGGTGATTTGCGCTAGATGGCTAACGAGATCTGCCAGGACCACTCCGTAAAAGGCCGGGTCGACGTGCACACCAGGATTACTGCGCACTGCCAGAGCGCCCTCTACTGTCCAGACACGCAAAAGCTCAGCGTCACTGATTTTGTCAATTTGAGCTGGTATGGGCAGCTCCGCCATTAACTGGCTCCGACTGTCTTTAGATTGAGCGAGCTAGTGTTGCCGTTGCCGCTATCGGTATTGGTCGGTGCAGGCAGGCGAATGAGCGCCATCTTTTGAGTGTTATCTGGACCATAATGCACAAGGACCTGACTATCATCATTGGCTATGTCTGCCAGATTGGTATCAAATACAGTGCTATTGTTTTGTCCGATAGTCCAGGATATGCGGTGCGTTTTTTTGTCTAAAGCACCATAAACCTGAGATTTTTCGTTGGTCAATTGATTGAGATAATTGCCTCTCACAACACCATCTTTATTGATAGCCAATTGCAAAAGCATATTGCTTGATGTCTGTCCTGGCTCAGCCAGACCAAAGACACCGAGTGCTTTCCAGTCACCTGTGGCCATGCCCTGATCAGCTGGAGCGCTAGCTCCATAGCTGTTGTCGCCACCCATCTGTAGTCCTTGATTGAGACCCTGTTGATAGGACTGCGCTGCCAGTTGCTGTGCTTGTTGGTAGTAGGCTTGTGATGAGCCCACTGGTTGCCCGTTGTTGTATACCGTGTCGCCTTGATAGGTGATGTTTGTGGTTTGCGGTTTGCTGTTATTGTCCATAGCCATGCCCATCATACCCAGGCCTAAGAATGAGTTGAGAGTAGATAGACCCATAAATGTCCAGGCCGATGCTTCACTCCATCCAGCGCATCCCCAGGCACCTGGATAGCCCCAGTAGCCGTGGTTGCCATTGGCATAGCCATGGGCGTATCCGTTAGCGTAAGGGTGACCGCCATAACCATAGCCGCCGTAGCCGCGGTATCCATTGCCATTGCCGTAAGCGTTGACATTGCGATCTACGTTGACGTTATTTTTGTTTATTGTGTTGTTGTCAAAATTGCCGCGGTTGACATTGCCATTCTGGAAGTTGCTGCGGACGTTTTGCCCCTGGTCTTTGAGATTACCGCTGCCAAAATTGCCGTTGCCAATATTACCTTTGCCGGCATAACCACCGAGACCACCATCACCTGAGCGGCCGGCTATGCCGCTGGTAAAGTTACCTCTGGTTTCGCCACCACTGATGCTACCAAAGCCACCGCCAAAGTTACGGCTCTCACCGCCGCCACTGAGACCGCCAAAACCACCGCTTTCGCCTCCGCGCATACCGCTAAAGCCGCCATCACCGCCGCGAAATCCACCGCTATCACCGCCACGAAAGCCGCTGAATCCGCCGCCATCGCCGCCACGAAAGCCACCGCCACCGCCGCCGCCACGGAAGCCACCGAAGCCGCCACCGCCAAAGCCACCGCGGCCGTAGGCTGGGACTACCACCATAAAGCCAAGAGATAAGGCTAGAAGCACTTTTGCAGTATTTTTTATCACTGTCATTTCCTTTGATAAGTGTGACGTGCGCGGATTTAATTGGTGATCAGTAGTAGTTGGTGATCAGAAAGTCGGTGTCGAGTTTTACTTGGTGATGCGCTGTACTTTTAATGGCACGCCATCCGAAAACGGAACTCCGTCTACCGAGCGGTCTACTGACTGAAACGTGAATGAATCCTGGTCGTTATAAGTAAGGAGGGTTGTCGATGCGTTGACACTGCCATCACGGTCCATGCCACCGGCGCGTACGACCCATTTATTGCCAACTTTTTCCCAGGTACCGTGACCATAGCCGCCATTGGAGTCAAAGTGCCAGGAGACAAAGCGCTCTTCTCTGGGGTCCCAACCGATTACTTGTTTGCTGTCTACAGCAGGGCTCTCGGGTGATTTTTTAGTCTCATAGGAGCAGGTTATGAAGTTTTGATTGGCTGCCCATTCAGCTTTCATTTTGACTGAGCCGCCGTTGTTTTGGGCTGACCAGTAACCGATCATCCAGTTCAAGTCTTTGAGTGGATTGACGCTGGCTACAGCTGTCATTGGTGTTTCGACTGCGCTATCAACGAGCCAGTTGCCGCCCTGTTTGCTCAGTACCATGGTGAAGCGAGTTTCGGGACTGATACTTATCGGCAATGTTTTTCTACGGACAACACCCTCGGCAATTGCAACGTTGTCTGCCACCGAGCGCACACTGAGCACATCAAGCATGACCAGTTGTTTGCCGCCTTCGGCAATGACATCTTTAAATCTATTTTGGACTGCGTCGCGACCTTTGTACTCAGCGCCCTCTGAGCCGGTGTAAGTGCCGTCATTGCTCCACAATGCGCCTATTGCTTTGTAGTCCGCATCTGCCAGACCCTTTTGTAATTTTGCCACCTGGGCGCGGATTTGAGAGCTCAAATCAGTTGTTTGAGTACTGGTTTTTGTGACGACAGTCTTGGTTTTGGTAACTTTCTTAGCCATCGCCTGGGGCATTTGAGCGGAGGCGATGCAAAGAGTGATCGCTATAAGGGCGACTTTTGCTAGCTTTTGAGAAGTCATTTTATAACTGTCCTCTTTCCTGTACTTGGGTTGCATACATCTGTGCAAGTGTAGGATGCTACTACATTTTGCTTCTTTAAAACTTTGCCACGAAATAGCTTTATCCTTGCGCCAGGATTAATTGGTGAAATTATTTTGTTTGCGCTTTAAGTTTTGCTGCAAATCCTATTTGCCAACGCTTAGAGACTTGAGCTTGTCCAGACTGGCTAGATTTTCTTCTCTCAGGCTGATCAGGTCTTCCATCACGTCTTTAGAGGTATCTGGAGCTTTTTTGAGGATATCAAGACATTGACTAAAATATTCTTCGGCTTCTATGTAGCGGTGTTGACCATGGCGCAAAATACCAATATTGCGCAGGCACAGAGCATAGGTGCGGGTTTGTTTACCTATTTTGGCAGCACTAAAGTCCAGTGCCTTTAAGGCATAAATTTCGGAGCGGTTAGGTTGATCTAAGTGGCGGTAAGCGCGCGAGAGCATCTCGTAATTGAGTTCTACCATCCAGATGTCGGTGATTTTTGCCTGATCAATTACATCCTGGGTCTTTTCAAATAGAGTAGCAGCCGCTCTAAAATCATCGAGGTAGTATTTAGTCAGCCCCAGACCCTGCAGGGTGTGGGCAAAATTAGCCGAGTCCTGAGCGCTTACATAAGTCAAGGCTTTCTGGTAGTGACTCTCAGCTGTTTTTAGATTTTGGGCAGCCATTAGCTCTTGTGCTAAAGACATTTCTCTTTGCCATTCACCGCCGGTGGTGGCAAATGCCTGTTTGGCTGCCGCTTTGGAGCCAGAGAGCTTATTGGCGCCAGATTTTGTCGCTGCGTCTGCTTTACTAGCGCCGGTTAGAGCTAGCAACACTATCAATGTCCCGACTGTGGTTTTTGACAAATGCCTGACCTTGTTACGAGGTTATGAGTTTACAACAAAAAGGGAGGCATGCCTCCCTTTTTGCTCCTAATTACGCATTTCGATGAGATTGCCTGATTGATAGTGGTTTAAGCCCAGATAAAAGCAAAATATACCCACAAGCAACATGGCAAATGCTCCAGCCAGAGCTAGTGCTGCACAAGTCAGGTCAAAGTGCTTGAGAGCTTCTACCGGTAGACCGCTGACAAAGCCAGCCGGAATCAGTGTGTAGAGTACAAGCTTGACCCAACCATCAAAAAGCGAGCTGGGATAAGTCGAGAATGTAATCATCGAAAAGAACCATTGCTCCGACAATACCTCAGCGTTACCGACAAAGAATGCCAGACTCCCTCTGATCAGGTTAAAGCCTACAAAGAGCATGGCTACTGACAAAGTGAGCAGAACAAAGAGGGCAAAGTGGGCGCAGTCAGGGCGCACTAAAAGGACATAGGTGATATAGCCAAAAGCCAAATCGCCCACGGCCGTCGCACTCATTTTGCCCAGGGCCAGATGTGGCAGGAGTGCCCTTGGATAGAGCATCCATGTGTCCAGTTGACCGCGGCCTATGAGCGGGGCCAGCTCCTGCACGTTATAAAAAAAGGTGCTGGATAGACCAAACCCCGCTGCACAAATGGACCACAGCGTGACTACATCATTTTGGCCAAAGCCTTTGACCACAGGGAAGCGGTCAAAGAATAATAGCCAGAATGCAAGCCATGCTGAATTGTTTAAAAACATGGCGGCAAACTGCGAAACAAAGGCTCCTTTGTACTCTAGCTGAATATTGCAATTGAGGCGAATATAGGCAGCTACAAGTTTGAGATAGCTTTTGTATTTAGTCCATTGTTTGCACATGACTAACCTCCATGAGCGCAGATACGCGCTTTAGCTTGGCCGTAGACAAAAGCAGCAACTAATCCAAGAGCCAATATGCAAATCAATTGGCTTTTAAGCAGCACCACAAACTCTGTCAGGCTGGGATGTAAAAACAAATGCACCGGACCATAGACTAAATAGGGAAATGGTGTAAAAACAACAATCTCTTTTAGCCAGTGGGGAAACAACTCAAGAGGGATAAGCATCCCTCCAAAAATCATTACCAGTCTGGTGTAAATCAAAAACAGACCGCTTGTATCCTCAAGCCAGAATGCGCCAAGTCCAACAATCAGTTGACCAAAGGCATCCAGGATAAAGCCAAACAAGCAGGCAACTGCCAGCATGGCCAGGCTAAACGGGCTTACTGGCACGGCTCCTACCAGACAAAAGGTAATGACGGCACCAATGAGCAAGTTAAAGACAAATCTAACTGAGCGCTCGCCCAGGCAAAAACTGATGCAGTAAAGCGGATAGCTCATGGGCTTGATAAGCCTTACTGCCAGCGTGCCTGTGCGCACGTCCTCATCGACTTGTCGAGTCAGTCTGGGTGCAGACATATAGATAGACTCAGTGATGGTCAAATACCAGAGCATTTGAGCCAGAGTCATATCACCTAATCTGGTGGCACCGCTCTGGCTATAAGTAGCCTGCCATAACTTGAGAAAGATATAGAGGATTACAGCCATAAAGACAGTGCGGCCCAGCACCTCGCCAGGATAGGCGAGGTTGGACCGGGCGGAGACTTTTGTCACCGCCCAGATTTGTTTGAGTATTTTTATCATAGTTATCCTCTCAGTCCGGCACTACTTGCTGCCGGCTGGGCAAACAAGTGGGCTATGACTTGTTCGAGATCTCCTTCGAGACCTTCTTGGATTACGGTCTGGCTGACACTGGCAACTGTATCGTCTAGGACTATGCGTCCGTGGTTGATTAAAACCATACGACTGGCTACAGAGGCGATATCGCCGGTGTCGTGGCTGGTGAGGAAGACTGTCAGGCCTTCTTCTTTATTCCACTGACAGATTAGCTCTCTCAACCTTTGCCTTGCTACCACATCGATACCGATGGTGGGCTCATCTAGCAAGAGCAACCGCGGACGGTGCAATAGACTGGCCGCTATCTCACAACGCATGCGCTGACCCAATGAGAGTTTACGCACTGGCGTGTCGATAAAGTCGCCAAGCTCAAAGCGCTCAACCAGCAAATCTCGACGTACTTTATAGTCGTGTTTGCCAAGATCATAGATTTGGGCTAACAGATCAAAAGTGTCTTTTGGTGGTAGATGCAACCACAATTGTGAGCGCTGACCAAAGACTGCACCTATTTCTTTGACTAGCTTTTGACGCTCTCTCCAGGGATCAAAGCCAAGGACTCGGGCTTTGCCAGAGGTTGGTTTGAGGATACCTGTAAGCATCTTAATTGTGGTTGATTTACCGGCACCGTTGGGTCCGACAAAGGCGACCGCCTGTCCTTCGGGGACAGTGAGAGTGATGCCTTCTACTGCCACAATAGTGCTGGCTTTAGCTCTACTGAAGAGCCCTGTTTTGAGGCTAAAAGATTTTTTCAACTCTACGGTTTCAACGGCGTTCATGATGACACTGATCATCTCCTGTTATATGTTTGGTGATTTGTTCAATATGGTTCGAGCTTGCAAACCGTTAATACTGCCGGCCAAAGGCCAAAAAAAAGCTCCCAAATATGGGAGCTGCATCGACTTAAAACCTGGTTTGAGTTTTAATTGAAGACGCGCTCCTCCTGCCATCCTTGAGGGACAGCGAGTTGAACTTTAGGCATGTAAATTGTGTTTTGCATAGAATTCCATTATGAGGTCTAAAAATTTGCAGTCAATGCTTTGTAAAGCAAGCAACAATTTTTGCTGCTCTATTTGTCGTCTTTATGTTTGTCCAGCAAGTCTTGCCCGGCTTTATCATCAGGGAAATATTTTAGATACAATCTAGTGAGATCGATGTTTTCTTTGTAGTTGCCGAGATTTGTGTTATGTACTTTTGCTCTATTAATTGTACCTTTGAGATTATCTTCGGCTGCTTTAAGGCGACCATCCTGGGCCAGGCGTTCTACTGGATTGACTGTCTTGCCCGGTGCTCTGGCATTGGCGTAATCTTTGCGCACACGCTCTAGCTCGCTGCCGGCAAGCGAGACCGCTTTTTGATATTCATTGCCAGCATCTTCAAAGCGCATATCACTATCGAGATAGTCTGCTAAAAAGCGCCGTAGCTGTGAGTGTTTGGGATTTAAATCGACAGCTTTTTGGGCTGCTATAATTGCCGCCTTAAATTGTCCAGTCTCAAAATAGGCATTGGCTAGTCGTGAGTAAGCCTTATCCATGGGCTTTATGGCTATTGCGTGATTAAACAATGGAATTGCTTTTTCGAAGCGTTTGTCGACATGATAAAAACGCCCGGCCTGATACCAGTCTTCGGCACTTTTTTGATCGCGCACATGGTAGTCACTGAGCATATTATTGTTATCGGCAATATTGTAGATAATGGCACCGACCCCGATAAGCAAAAGCACAATAGCACCACTAAAAACAAGGTCATGTCTGGCTCTGTGACTGAGCTTCTTTAGCCTTGCTGGTAGCGACACTTTGAGCAAAGCGTTGCTTGCCAGAGCCTGTTTTACTTGTGTCATTGAGGACAGGCGATCTTCTGCCTTTTTTTGCAGGCAACTCTCAATCAGTCCTCTCAGGTTTTGTGGCATGCTGGTGTTGCCAAAGTCAGGTGCATAGTCGCCTATGTGGCGCAATATTGTTTGCACTGGTGTTTCGCAGCGATAGGGCGGCTTGCCTGTAAGCATTTCAAAAAGTACACAGCCGAGGCTATAAATGTCAGTGCGACCGTCTGTCTGCTTGCCTAAGCACTGCTCTGGGCTCATGTAATCAGGACTACCCAGGATATCTTGTGTGCCAGTCAGGTTGGCTCGAGTGCCTCCTTCTTCCTGCAGGATTTTGGCAATACCAAAGTCCATGATTTTGACTTTGTATTTGTATTGCTCTAGATCCCCTGCGGACACTGGTACTGTATCTAGTGCGGCCTTCTGTGTCTCAACTGATTGCACGATAATGTTTGACGGTTTGAGATCGCGGTGTATAACTTTGCGGTCGTGGGCATGGGCCAGCGCGTCGGCTAGTTGGATGGCGATATCTCTGGCGTCAGTGGGCGGCAGTGAGCCGTTGATTTGGATCAGTTCGGCCAGAGTCTGCCCCTCTAGATATTCCATAATCAAGTAAGGCAGGTCTCTTTCCTGGTCGACGCCAAAATCTAGTACTGCTGCTATTGTTGGATGATCTAGAGCTCCCAGTGCCTGAGCTTCAGTTTGAAATCTCTGCACTGCGATGGGATCCTGAGCAATTGCTTCTGCCAGATATTTGATGGCAACAAACTTACGCATGGCTAGATGTTCGGCTTTAAATACGACACTCATGCCACCAGTGCCGATTTGCTCCACTATGCGATAAAAGCCATTGACTGTATCGCCGATTTTAGGCAGGAGAGATAAATCTACTGCTGCTATATCGCCTTTGTCGGTGTTGACCAGTGACTTCTCAATGGTTACTCTTTCTTCCAGTTCAGTTTTGTCGCCAGGTGATTTCATTTCACGGCTTTCCGATAACTGTCTACAATGGCGCTGGCAGCCTTTTTGGCTTCAGCTAGATTTTTGTTTTCTAGATAGTCTAAAAGCCCTTCACTGTTTTTGAGCGCTTCTTCTTTATTGCTAGCAAAGGCTCTTGTCAGATAGTCTGTACCTTTGTCGTTATTGCCTGCGGCATATTCTAACTTTGCTAAGTATGACAGGGCGTAATAATCCGTAGTATCTGTTTTGAGTATATCCAAAAGGCAGGTACGGGCTTTTTCTGGCTGATCTAGGCTAAAGTAGTTAGCACCACTAATTTGGGCAAATTCTTTTGCTCTATTTGCTGGCAACACTTGTTTTATTTGTTCGATTGTTTTTTGCGCTTTGTCATTTTCATTTGATTGCATATAGAGCCTTGCTAACTGAAAAGCACCCTCGATATGTAGTGGTTGCAAGCGGTTGCTCTCTATCAAAGCCTGGCGATATTTATCGAGCTTGCCATTCTCTTTATAAGTGATTGCGCGTTCGTACCATTTGAGATAATTACTGCGGTTTGCCGCTGGCATCTCTGGCTCGATAAAGGCGTTTATCGTAAAAAATGTGGCACTCGATACAGTGGCCAGGATGGCAAAGGCGAGTAGTTTGTAGCTATTATCCTTTTTAAATTTTTGACGATAGTAGCTCAGGCGCTTGCCAAAGCTGGCTTTGACATTTTTCTTTTTGTGGACAGCATTGCCAAAGTCTTCCATTGCGGCAAAGCGTTTTAATGGGTCAACCTCAAGCGCTTTGAGGATAATGTTTTGCATCTTTTGAGAGACTTGCTTGCCTTCGAATGTGGGCGCTGCTCCCTGGATATGGGCAATTAGGGTCTCTACTGCTGACTCGCGAGTATAGGGTGATTTGCCTACCAGGCATTCGTAGAGGACACAGCCCAGAGAATAAATGTCAGTTGCTTCACTGACTGGTTTACCCAGGCTTTGTTCTGGACTCATGTATTCGGGGCTGCCAAAGATTTCGCCTGTCTTTGTCAGAGTCAGCTGCCCGTCTTCTTTTTCTCTCAGTCTGGCGATACCAAAATCAACGATGTGCAAATTTGATATGGAGCCATCACTAGCCTTCTTTACCAGGATATTGGAAGGTTTGATGTCGCGGTGGATAACACCATTATTGTGAGCATGTTGCAATGCTTCGGCAATCATTGCCACCAGTTTAGATGCCTCACTCTCGCTCATTGTGTGACATCTCTTTAGTATTTGCGAGAGCGGCTCACCATCGACCTTTTGCATGACGAGGTAAGGATACTCAGTTTTAGCGTCGAGACCAAAGTCAAAGACTTTGACTATTGATGGATAGTTTAGTTTACTTACTGTCAGAGCTTCTTGCTGGAAGCGCTGCAAATATTTTGCTTCGGCACCTTTGCCCGGCAAAAGTACTTTTATTGCCACATCGCGATCGATTTCAATGTCATGAGCAGCAAGTACAAGACCCATGCCACCGACACCAAGGACAGCATCGATGCGAAATCTGTTGGCAAATATTTGACCCAGATTGATACCTCTGGGTAGTCTTGTGGAGCGCTTTTCGCCTATAACTGCTGCTGTGTCGGCAGTAGCAGCAAAACTCTCCTTTGTGGTCGCCACAATGGTTTTGTCTAAGACGATTTGTTCTTCTTGATTTTTTGTCAGATCTTCTTTTGGGTTCAAGGCAGCACCCTGGGTATGGCTATCAGGCCCATACCCCTGTGGCGCTGTGCCTAAACAGGCGCAAGTGCCCGAATGTCTATTTTTTGCCGGTACCCAGTTGCTTGCCCAGGTCGTTTACGATGTCATTGATCAAGCCATCGCCTAACGTTATCTGACTTTCGTTTTGAGTTGCCTTAAAGCCCTGCGGTATATCAAAAAAGTTGGCATCCACAAGCACTTTATCGATGCCTTTAGTTTCCAGTTTTGTGGACTTATAGCCATTGCCTAGCTCTAATTCGATGCGCACCATATGATGGTCAGAGAGATTTTTGCCCCAGGTCACTGCAAAAAAGTCTGACATCTTGGGTGGTACCACTAGTTCTTGTCCAACATAGATAGTCGATTTAGCAATACTGCCAGCATCTACCGGTTTGGTGGAGGCAAATACATAACTCTGGCAAGGATGACCAAGTATTTTAATTGTTTTACCTGGCTTAACTGTCCAGTTTTCGGGATAAAGAGAGTCTCTAAAAAGCTTGGCTCGAGTGTTCATACTGGTTTTCCACTGGGCCATGGATTTTGTGCAAAAAAGTTTTTGGTCGCTGCTGTAATAGGTGACATCCCATTTTGGTGCTGAGGAGACCATCGAATAATGACCTTGGGTATAAGCAGCCCTATATCCGTTTTGACCGATATAAATAACTCTTTTGCCGATCATTTGATCCGGCTGATTTAGTCGCCAGACGTAGATTTTGCCAGGAGGAGGAGCCGGTGTTGAGAGTGGATTGGATGCCACTATGCCGACTTTTGCTTGTCCTGTGGTTTTATTATTGTCGGCCAGGGCTTTACCACAGGTGCCTGTGAGGATACTGCACAGTATCAGAGCAAGTAAGTACATCCGGCGTGATTTGGGGCAGAGCCTGGTCATCTAACAGCACCTGAGCGGTTTATCAAAACTGCTCAGTTTGTCGGAGCAGTCATTGATTAGATTGTCCACTGAGCCAGCTGTGCACTGAGCGTCATGGCCATGTTGAGCGGCTGTGCTGGTGGCAGGAGTGTTGCCACTTTTGGCAGTGGCAGTTTGACTCGGTCCTTTTTTGCACCAGCTGCGGATAGATTCCACCAGGATTATCAAAACAAGCACGATAAAGAGCCCGCCAAGAGCAGCGTCTAGATAGTTGTTAAAGATTTGCACCTGGGTCTCAGCGATTTTGTCAGGGGGTATTTGACCGCTCTTTAGTTTGTCTTGCAGCATAGCGGCACCGGCTAAAAATCCCAGTTTGGCATTGCTACTAAAAATCTTGAGATAGCCTGCTGTAAGTGTGACACAAAGTAGCCAGGCCAGCGGAGTGAGTGTAACCCAGGCATAGCGCCTTTTGCCCATGGAGATGATACAGCTTGTGGCGACACAAAGAGCGACCACTGCTAATAGTTGATTGCTAATGCCAAAGAGCGGCCATAGACTGTTGATACCACCAAGGGGATCGATAACGCCTTGATACAAAAAATAGCCCCAGCCCGCCACCACCATAAGAGATGACAGCACTACAGCTGGATACCAATCGGTGCGCCCCAGGGGTTTTACCACTAGACCAAGGAAGTCCTGCAATAAAAACCTCCCGACCCGTGTCCCTGCATCTAGGCAGGTGAGGATAAAGAGAGCCTCAAACATGATGGCAAAGTGATACCAGAATGAAATTGTCGTAGTGGCAAGATTGCCTATGGGTATTGCTGAGAGTACTTTGCTAAAGATATGAGACATGCCAACCGCCAGTGTTGGACCGCCACCAGCCCGTCCCCAGAGAGTTTCTTCGCCCACATCCTGAGCTAGTTTTGTCATTTCGGCATCGGTTACTGGATAGCCCCAGGAGCTGATTTTTGCAGCGGCCTGGACATGATCGGCTCCGACTACGCCTTTGGCGCTATTGATGGCAAAGTAAGTGCCGGGAGCCAGTACGCATGCCGAGATAATAGCCATAATTGCCACTGCTGCTTCGCAGAGCATACTGCCATAGCCAATCGGTCTGGCATGGCTTTCGCGCCAGATCATCTTGGGTGTTGTGCCTGATGAGACCAGTGAGTGAAATCCGGAGATAGCGCCACAAGCGATAGTGATAAAACAGAAGGGAAAAATATTGCCAGTAAACAGTGGACCTGTGCCGTCTACAAATATAGTCAGTGGTGGCATCTCTAAATCTGGTCTGAGAAGGACAATGCCAATAGCCAGTAAGCCAATCACACCGATTTTTAAAAAGGCAGAAAGATAATCACGAGGTGCTAGCAAAATCCAGACTGGTAAAACTGAGGCAACAAAGCCATAGACCATTACCGAGATGGCAAGCTGGGTGCCAGTGAGAGTAAAGATTGGAGCCAGCGTGGGATCTAAAGCGACCCATTTGCCTGCCACTACTGCCAGTATCGTTAAAACTACACCTATGATTGAGCCCTCCATGACTTTGTGCGGTCTGAGCATCTTCATATAGACACCCACAAGCATCGCTATAGGCACAGTCATGAGCAAGGTAAAGGTGCCCCAGGGGCTGGCTTTTAGGGCATTGACTATGACCAGGGCTAAGACTGCCATGAGGATCATCATAATTAGTAAGATCGCAATGAGAGCAACAATGCCTGCCAGAGGGCTGATTTCGTCTTTTGCCATCTGACCCAGTGAGCGTCCGCCCCGGCGCATCGAGGCGCAAAGTACGACAAAGTCCTGCACAGCTCCTGCTACTACAACACCGATGATGATCCAGAGTGTGCCCGGCAAAAAGCCAAACTGACTGGCTAATATCGGACCCACAAGTGGTCCAGCTCCAGCAATGGCGGCAAAGTGATGACCAAACAAGACCCATTTATGTGTTGGTACATAGTCTTTGCCGTCGTCGATTTTTTCGGAGGGCGTCTGTGTCTCGTCAGATAGAGCAAAAACCTTTTGAGCAATAAACTTGCTGTAAAAACGATAAGCCGTGGCAAAAGTACAAACGCTTGCTAAAATCAACCAGACAGCATTGACTTTTTCGCCACGACTGGTAGCCATCACAACCAGCGAGTAAAGTGCAACAAAGGCTATTGGTAGCCAAATAAACAGGCCTTTTATCCTTGAGGATTGCACAGCGGTCTCCTTTTATAACTGGGTCAAAAGTCCAGCCAGTGTGGCTGATAGATAGCTTGCCAGAGTGCCGCAAATGAGCGCTCTGACACCGAGTCTGGCCAGATCTTCGCGGCGGCTGGGGGCGATTTCACCGATACCACCAATTTGCATCGCAATCGAGCTTAAATTGGCAAAGCCGCATAGAGCAAAGGTGATGATTGTTTCGGCTTGCGCTGAGAGAGTGTGATTGGGATCTTTGAGGATAGCGGATAGATCGGTATAAGCCAAAAATTCGTTGATAACAAGTTTTTCGCCCATGAGCTGACCGGCTGTGCGAGTGTCTGCCCAGGGCACACCAAGGACAAAGGCTACAGGAGCAAAAAGGGCGCCAAATATATCTTTGAGGGTGAGATGATCGAGAGCGATACCGATACCATCCAGACGCAGTCCCATCTTAAAAAGTGCACCGCCCAGTGCTGTCAAAGTGATGTCGCACAAATGGATAAGAGCGATAAAGGCCACCAGCATCGCCACCACATTGAGTCCGATGCGCAGACCTTCAGATGCGCCATGGGCAGCGGCATCAATCAGATTGGCGTGGGTGCGTTTGACCTCGATTTTGACACTGCCTTTGGTATTAGACTCTTCGGTCTCGGGATAGACCAGTTTGGCAATTACAAGTGCCCCAGGTGCGGCCATGATACTGGCAGTAAGCAGATAAGAGGCTTTGATACCAAGCCCGATATAGACTGCAAGTACGCCGCCAGCCACACAAGCCATACTGCCCGCCATTGAGGCCAGTAGCTCTGATTTTGTCATAGTCGGCACATAGGGTTTGATCAAAAGCTGGGCTTCAACCTGACCGACAAACACCGAAGCAGCGTTGGATAGAGCCTCAGCTCCACTTGCTCCCATGATCACTGAGACTACTTTAGCAACTATCTGCACCAGTCTTTGCATCAGTCCCAGATAATAGGAAATAGTAACCAGGCTGGAAACAAATATGATCGTGGGCACTACTCTAAAGGCAAAAATAAAAGATGCTGTCGGTCCAAATAATTCCACTAGTTTTTCGGGTTGATTGACCAGTGGTCCAAAGACAAAGCTTGCGCCGGCATCACTGCAATGCAAAAGCTCGGTGATGCCATCTCCCAGACTGCGAAATAGATTTTGCCCAAATTCTACTTTGAGCACAAAGACTGCCAGAACCAGCTGTAAAATCAGACCCGAAATTATGAGGCGATAGTTGATTGCTTTGCGATTGTTAGACATGGCAAAGGCCGTGCCTAAAATCAGCACCACGCCTATCAGTCCCGTGCAATTGGGCATAGTGCCATCCTTAGGTTAAGCTATCAATCTTGCGAGTGCTAAATCACCACGGGGACAATATAACCTAACTGAGGGTCAAGGTTAACCTTGCAGTAGCGCTCAAATAGAGCTTTCGCTAAATTGTGATTAATCTCTTGTGGCTTCAGGCTTCAATAGCTGGCTTTGGTGGTTCGCTTTGTCTGCCCAGTATTTTGCTTTCTGCATCTTTGTAGACAGATTCGCCTTCCTGTCTCATCAAGACGCTCTTGCCTGTCTCGCCGGCTTGCTCCATTGCTTTGGCATAAATTATACGGGTGGCTGCTTGCTCCTGGGCTGCTTTTAGCAGCGGTTCTTGGGCTTGCTGCATGGCTTTGGTGGCTTGTTCGCCCTGTTTGTCGATAGCGATCATTTTGTCCACGCTCTCAATCAAGCCTGGATAGTTTTTGAGTACGCCGCGCAAATGGTCTTTTGTTTCTTTGGGCACAGCTTTATCCATCATAAGACCGGTCATGGCCATGGCGGAGTTGCGTTTTTCTGGGTCAATTTTGCCAATTATCGCTTGGGCTTTTTGCTGTTCCAGCATGCCTACTGATTGAGCCATGCTGACTTCGCGCCTGGCGCTGTTGAGAGCAGCCCA
Organism: Candidatus Obscuribacter sp.; assembly: GCA_016718315.1. Classification (GTDB taxonomy): domain Bacteria; phylum Cyanobacteriota; class Vampirovibrionia; order Obscuribacterales; family Obscuribacteraceae; genus Obscuribacter. Next base: position 764,141 of record JADKDV010000003.1, read on the forward strand.
TTTTTCGCCCATGGTTTTGCCAAAATCTTTGTCTGATTGATTTATCGCTGCTTCAAATTTAGGTGCTGTCTGACTTAAGGCATCAGTGGCATTACCAGCACGTTTTGCTTGCACAAACTCTTTGACCGCTTCTTGTGACTGTTGCATACCAGGACCGACTTTGTCCTTAGGTAGCTCCATCACCATCTGCCATTCGTCTTTTGGCTTAGCTGCCTTGTCTGCTGCTTCAGGAGCGGCTTGCGCCTTTTGTGGCTTGTCTTTAATTTCAATTGCATCGGCAGCCATAATAAGATGCGGCGACAGGCTGTCCGGTCTATCTGCTACTGATTGGGCTGTGCCTTTAAGTTGACTGCGTTCACTGTTTGCATTGTCAAACATCGTAGCTCCTAATTTAAACGACCGGGTGGGATGACTGGATGGTTGTCAGTAGTATCCCGGTGCCAGGCGTGTGGGACCATGGTGGTTACACCACCACAGTCACAGGGGGAGATAAACTCCGCTTAATCTGCTATGTTGTCCAGCGCAAGATTGTTTCTTTGATTGGATTGATAAAGGCACGTCTGCTTTCGTAGGCATCGTTCCATTCTTTTTTGAGCAAAAAGTACCAGTGACCCGGCGTGCCTGCGTCTTTGATGGTCATAATCAGTTTTGGCTTGTACTTGTTGATGATTCTTTCTTGCATCAAAGCCAGTGTCTGATCCTGTTTTAAAAATGTGGTGACAAAGTAGTCGATGATCGGACGAGCTAAAAGACCGGGCAGAGGCAGTGTCCAGTAAGTCGTGTGATTTAGCTCGGTGTGAGTATCATCAACAGGAGTTAGTGTTGTGATACCAGCCAAAAAAGTCCGACCGTTAAAAGACAGATACTCGCGGCGGCAACCTGGCAGACGGAAGCTAATCTCAGTCTCGATATACTGGCCAATGGCCCTAAATACTATTGAATGTTTTGATGGCTTGTGTTTGACCATGGTCCAACCTGTGCCATCAGGCACATAGGTTTTTGTTTTTTCGCTCATTGTTTTGCGTGAGCGCCACCACCATGACTTGTGTACATAAGGCACATGGGCAGTGTCTATTAGAGCAGCCACAGCAAAATCAATATGGGTGGGCAGCTGCAATGTTGTCGTTAACTTATTATATTTGACTCCACTAAGACCGGGTGCGTAAGGCACTTCTGGCAGTTCTTGCGGGCGGTCACCAAAGTAGACCCAGATACTATCGAGTACTTCTTTGACTGGATAAGTGCGGCTGCGGATACCGCAGAGATTGAGTTTTTGATCGGAGCAAAGTGAGGGTACTTCGATACAGATGCCATCCGTGTCAAAGCGCCAGCCGTGGAAGGGGCACTCTACTGATTTGCCGTCAAATTGACCAGCACTGAGAGCTACAGCCTGGTGGGGGCAGATATCGCGCATGGCAAAAAGCTTGCCGTCATTATCACGACCAACTAAAACTGGTTCGTTGAGTATTTCCTTTGTTTTGATTTGACCCTTCTTGATTTTTTCGGAAGGGAAGGCGAAATACCACATGTGTTTGGTAAATGACTGTCCGTAAGGCTGAGAGTTCAGCTCTTTGTTTTCTTGCACAACACTATCGACCAGTCCGGTTACCGCATCGTGCCCAGTTTTATCTTGGCTCAATTTGGATTCTGTCTGGTTTACTGGGCTCTCAGCCTGTTTTGATAATGTTGTCTCGACCACACTGCACCTCGCTTGTCGTATTTAGACTACTACGAGTTGCCTGTTAAGTTATCAAGTATGTCTAATAAGGCGCTAATATTTTTGCTGAGCCCAAGTAAAAATTTGGTTGCTATTGCCCTGTCATTGCCTAAAAGCAAAAAGATTTTAGAGTTCGGTGCCTTTGCGCCTTAGCTCGACCCCGAGATAGTCCTGGCGCTTAAACATGAGTGGGTGAGTAAAAACATAAAAGCCAGGTTTTTTGATCTCAAGTAAGTGCGCGCCACTACTTAAGTGGCAACTAAAGACTCCACCGGATAAGCCGGAGTTATTGGCGATAGCTATCTTGCCTGCCTTTTGTCCGTCCAAAAAAACATCTGCACCAACTGTGTTGGAGTCGCCGTGCACAAAAAAGTTGGTATTGCGCCGGCCTGTGCCCCTCGTCTCAATAAAAAGAGCGGCCAACACAACTAAGGTGACAACAAACCAGATCATGGGCGCTCGCGTTTTTTTGACGTGAGCCAGGGGCCAGTTGTAGTAATCATCGCTACTTATCACCTGTGCTGGCTGGCGCAAAGTGGCTCTGCGGTATAGCAGGATATAGTCTCATTTGAGTCTGTGCTGCGCTTGCCCGGGCTGGTTGATCTGCCGATATCTGGTTAGTGCTAGCACTGCCAGTATCTATTGCTTTTGCCGCTATTTGTCTGGGCTTTAGCTCCGGAGCCATGACTTGCGGGCCTTTTGGTACGTTGTCTTCAGGGTTTGCCACTGGTGCTACAGGTGGTGTCTCACCAGGAGTTGGTGCTGTAGTCGGTGTGCTAGTAGTCGGTCTCTCTGGCGCTACTGGCGGCTCGCCGCCGGGCACTGGAGCGGTAGCGCCTGTGCCACTAGCTGCCGGCACTGGACTTGGCTCTGGAGCTGTGCTGGACCCTGGTACTGGTGCTCCCTCAGTGCTGCTTGCGGCAGTATCACTGGTAGTGCTGGTGTCTGCGGGGCTGTCGCTTTTGGCCAGCTCGCCATTGTTTTTGAGATCATCGGGATTGACTGGTGAAGGCACGATAAAGTTGCCTGGCGGTGTGGGATGAGCCTTGTAGTAGGCTTCATTGTAGTCGTGCCAGATTTTTGCCATGACTACACCACCGGTAACGTTGTGACCGGGGATTGGTTTGTTTTCGTCATTACCACCCCAGACTGCTGTGACCAGATCGGGAGTAAAGCCGATAAACCAGATATCTTTGGCTTCGTCGGCAGTACCAGTCTTACCGGCAACAGGTCTATCGGCGAGCTTGGCCTGGGCTCCTGTACCCCATTTGACTACGTCTTGCATACAAGACACTAGTTGAGCTACAGGGTCAACTGGAAATACTCTATCTACTTTTGGTTCAAATACTTCAATGATTTGACCGCGATTGTTTTCGATTTTGCGCAGTACTTGAGGCTTGATAGCCACGCCTGCTCTAGCAAAAGTGCTATAGGCCCCGGCCATCTCCAGAGGCGATGCCGCCGAGCTACCCAGAGCCAGAGAGAGGTTAGGATCTAGTTTGGCAGTCAGACCAGCCAGGCGGGCAGTCTCAATCACACTGTCCATGCCAACTTTTTGCCCGACTTTGACTGCCGGTACGTTACGTGACAGGGCTAGGGCACGGTCAATGGTGATGCGACCATAATATTTGTGGTCAAAGTTTTTGGGTGCATAAGCTGGCAATCCCCATGGCTGTTGGATGGTCAATGGACTGTCGTCAATGATGCTATCCGGATGGAAGGTGCCTTTGAGAAAAGCTGTGAGATAGACAAAGGGTTTAAAGCTTGAACCGACAGTGTGTGGGTTGGTGGCTCTGTTAAATTGATTGCGCCAAAAATCTCCCACTCCGCCAACGAGAGCAACTACCGCCCCGTCGCGCACCGATATCGATACCAGTGCACCCTGGGTAACTCCCTTGGGTGCCTTTTTGATACCGTCATTTAGTGTTTTTTCGGCCAGTTCCTGTGCCCCTGGATCTAGATTGGTGTAGACCCTCAGCCCCTGGCGACGCATTTCAGCCTGGCTAAATCTCTCTCTTAGAGCCTCAAGAACATAACTTATATAGTAAGGATATTTTTGCAGGGGATTAATCCCCTTTTTAAAGGAGAGCTTTTGAGCCTTTGCTGCTTTGGCTTGAGTCTCTGTGATATAGCCGTATTCGACCATCTTGTCGATGATTTCTTTTTGTCTGGCAATAGCCGGTGTGCGACCTTTTACTGTGCCGAGTTCGGAAGGTGCTTTGACCAGTCCGGCTAAAAATGCCGACTCGGCAATAGTCAGACCCGCTGCTGTTTTATCAAAATAGCGACTGGCAGCACGCTCGATGCCATAAGCATTGTTGCCAAAGTAAACTTGATTGAGATACATGTTGAGGATGCGCTCTTTGTTATAGCGCCGCTCCAGATCCCAGGCCACATAAGCCTCACGCAATTTGCGATCATAAGTACGACCGGCATCACTAAAAAAGAGATTTTTGGCTAACTGCTGGGTGATGGTTGATCCACCTTCAACAACTTTACCCGCCTGGAAGTTAGCCAGTGAAGCCCGGATAATACTGAAGAAGTTGATACCAGAGTGTTCGTAGAAGTGGTGATCTTCTGCTGCCAGAATGGCCTGCTGCATCTGATTGCTTATTTGAGTAAGAGGTACAACGCGTCTGTCTTCGTCGCCTTCTACTGTGCAAATCAATTTGTCTTGACCGTCATAAATCTGGATTGCTTCGATGGGCTCGTAGCGCTCCACCATGGTGACGTCTGGCAAATCCTGGATGTGTTTGATCGTTGATGCACCGAGATAACCGACACCGCAACAACCGACTATGAGAAAAACCCAACCGAAGCCTTTTGCTGGACCTAGCAAGCGGGCCAGAGGTCCTTGGTTTTTTTTGCGGGCTTGGGAGCGACGTCTTGCCACTGGCTTTATCTGTGCCTTTATTGGTGCTGCATACTGGACGTTTTTAGAATAACCCAAGCTATATCTTAGCCCGAAAATCAGGCAGGCAGTTAAAGCCGGATAAACAGATGGTTAAAAGAAATGCTCTCAATGCAAAGACAAAGAAAAGGAGGGCTCTGGGCCCTCCTTTTGAACGATAAGCTACATCCTAAGTCTTGCTTAATCTTGACGAAGTGCAAAATCAAGCGCGAGGGTGGGTGTTCATATAGACCCGTCTCAAACGATCAAGACTTACGTGGGTGTAAATCTGAGTGGTGTTGATAGTGGTGTGACCGAGGAGGTCTTGCACTACACGCAAGTCCGCGCCGCCCTCTAATAGGTGGGTGGCAAAGGTATGTCTCAATGTGTGAGGGGTAATTGTTTTATTGATGCCTGCTTTGAGGGCATGCTTCATGACGATACGGTGCACTGAGCGGCTTGACAGGCGAGTGGCCTGACGGCTGACAAAGAGCGGGTGTTCGGCTTGAGGACTTCTGCCTTCAGCAAGTTTTGACCAGTATTCGGTCAGGTACTTTTTGAGCCAGCTATGAGCGCTCTGGTTGAGTAGTACCACTCGCTCCTTACCGCCTTTACCCAGTACACGCATTTCCATGGCTTCCTGGTTATAGTCCTGCACTCTCAGACCACAAAGCTCGCTGACACGCATGCCTGTGGCATAGAGTACTTCCATCAGGGCTCTGTCTCTGACACCTAATACTGTGTTGGTATCTGGAGTCATAAGCAGTCTGACAATTTCTTCTTTGTCGAGGCAGCTAGGCAGGCGACGAGTCAGTTTGGGTCCGCGTACTTGTTTAGAAGGATCTTCTTCTATTAATTGTTCGCGTCTGAGGTAACGATAAAAGCTCCGAATAGCACTTATTTTGCGCGCTACTGTGGGGCGTGAGTACTGTTCTTGTATCTGTCTGATGTAAGCTCTCAAACCTTCGGCTTCGAGCCAGCCGCTGCCGGGTGTGAGATCTGGTGCCTCACTACTGGTGCCCATGGGTGTGGTTTCAGTAGTGCTATTGGTGGTAGTGGTGCTGCCTTGTGGGTTGGCTGCAGTATCTACACCGAGGGTATCAGGGACTTCGCTACCGATCAGTTGGCGTAAATCATTCATGTACGCCCGAATCGTGTGCGAGGAGTAATTACGTTCTACTTCCAAATAACCAGCGAACTGATCTAACCAGATTTGGTGGCAACTATTGGAACCACCTTCGATGGCATCACTTATTCCGTTTTGCGTACTCAATTTTGACCAACCTTCTAGTAAAAAATTTCCTAGCCGAGACAACACCTCCTAATTATGAGAAGTTTGCAAGCTTTGTAAAGACCCCCCGCGTGGGGCTAAAGGTTGCCATGGGGCTAATAATTGAAATTTATCGTGCACCATTTTGATCACAAAAAATGATCGCTCGATGTGGTAACACCGGTGGTGGCACTAATCTTGATCGATTGGTTGTTTTTGCAATGGACGATCGCGGTGACGATTTTTGATCTTTTCACCAGATAAATTTGTCCAATAATTTAATTTTTACGGGGATGCGTGGGAATCGAACCCACCCGGGACAGGATCGGCCTGGCCCACAACGGTTTTGAAGACCGCACACCACACCAGCGGTGCTCCATCCCCATGTTGTCACGATCTCGAGAGCGGCAATGCGTTTGGCTTTACAGATCTTTTTGTCGCGACGGTATCAGCTATGGTGCGATCGATTTTGGATCTGTCACCTCCGGTGATGCCCTACGATCGTATGGTACTTTTTGTGTGAGAGCAAAAAATGTTCTCGCTCAATGTTTGGTAGCAACGATCGCCTTTTAAACCTACCCGCTGGCGCGGGCTGACAACGAGCTTAGCCAAGTATTATTTTACGAAATTTGGTTAAGCGATTTTTATTTTTGCCATCAAAGTGGCTAAGATAAAAGCAGGCGAGGTCATTCGTTGATTCTGTGAAAAGGTTAATAAAAATTTGGGGGCTTGACGAACTGTCATGATTCCCCGCTTTTTCGTTGACAATGCATAAGATATATCCGTATAGTTGCTCCCCTGTATGCATAGGCCGGTTCGGCTTGTGCCGACTGCTGCACTTTCATTTGGTTTGTACATTCATATTTAGAGGTACCCGATGGCAATAGAGTTGTTGTCTGAGCGCATTAAGACCTTCGGGGCGGGTAGCACGCGCATTGCCGAACTTCCCGATCTAGCTGAGATACAAAAGAGTTCGTTTAAATGGTTTATCGAAGAAGGGCTGGCAGAAGAACTGCGGGCCTTTAGTCCTATTAAGGATTACACCGGTAGACTCGAACTGCACTTTTTGACCAGCTACACATTCGAGGACCACACTGAGCCTAATAAGCCCAAGACTCCGGAAGAAGCCAGAGCACTCGATTCAAGTTTCACCAAAAAGCTCCGCATCCAGATGCGCCTCGTCAATAGAGAGATGGGCGAGATCAAGGAGCAAGAAATCTACGTCGGCGACATCCCCATGATGACCGACCGCGGTACCTTCATCATCAACGGTGCAGAGCGCGTTATCGTTTCGCAGATTGTACGCAGCCCCGGTATCTACTACAAAAGAGAAGTAGACACCAACGGTAAGCGTACTTTTAGCGCCACCATGATCCCTAACCGTGGCGCCTGGCTCAAATTTGAGACCGACGTCAACGACATCATTTACGTCAAAATCGATAAAAACCGCAAACTGCCAGCAACCACCTTGCTGCGTGCTCTCGGTTATACCGATGCCGAAATGGAAAGCTTGTTCCGTCACAAAGAGTTTCTCAAAAAGACTCTCGACAAAGACGCTAACAAGACCAGAGAAGATTCACTAATCGAAGTCTACAGAAAGCTCAGACCAGGCGACCCGCCCTCTGTTGCTGGTGGACAGAGCATCCTCGATAGCAGATTTTTTGATGACAAACGCTATGACCTGGGTCGTGTTGGTCGCTACAAGCTCAACAAAAAGCTCGCTCTATCGGTACCCGAGACTCAACGCACACTAACCAAAGAAGATATCGTAGCTTCAGTTGATTACCTCATCGGCTTGCACTATGACGAAGGCCACGTGGACGATATCGACCACCTCGGCAACCGTCGTATTCGTTCCGTTGGTGAGCTATTGCAAAACCAATTCCGTATTGGTTTGACCCGTCTTGAGCGCATCGTGCGTGAGCGTATGACATTGCAAGATGCCGATACTCTCACTCCTGCTAACTTGCTCAACACCAAACCACTGGTAGCTGCTATCCGTGAGTTTTTTGGATCGTCTCAGTTGTCTCAGTTTATGGACCAGACCAATCCTCTGGCCGAACTGACTCACAAACGCAGATTGTCAGCTCTTGGACCTGGTGGTCTATCCAGAGAAAGAGCCGGATTTGCGGTACGCGACATCCACCCCAGCCACTACGGTCGTATCTGCCCGGTAGAGACTCCTGAAGGTCCTAACGCCGGTCTTATCGGTTCGCTAGCCACTCACGCTCGCGTTAATGCCTATGGCTTTATCGAAACACCTTATCGTCTCGTGCAAAACGAGAAAGTGACTGAAACAATTCACTACCTCACTGCCGACGAAGAAGACAAATATCGTGTTGCTCCTGGTGATGTGCCAGTAGAAGAAGACGGTACCTTTGTCAAAGAGCTTATCCCTGTGCGCTACAAGGCTGAATTTATTGAAGCCACAGCGGATCACGTCGACTATGTTGGTGTGAGCCCGATTCAGATTGTCTCTGTCGGAACAGCTCTTATCCCCTTCCTTGAGCACGACGATGCTAACCGTGCGCTCATGGGATCCAACATGCAACGTCAATCAGTGCCCCTGATTCGTACCGAAAGACCAATGGTCACAACCGGTATCGAGCGTCAGGCTGCACGTGACTCCGGCATGGTGATTGTGGCTGACATCGAAGGTAAGGTCGAATATGTTTCGGCTACATCTATACATGTACGCACCAAAGACAAACGTCTGGTCAAATATCGTCTCTCTAAATTCCAGCGCTCTAACCAGGACACCTGCTTAAACCAGAAGCCCAACGTAAAGCCTGGCGACAACGTCAAGCCCGGCGATGTTATCGCTGACGGTGCGGCTACCAATAGCGGTGAGCTATCAGTTGGTCGCAACCTGCTCGTGGCATTTATGCCCTGGGAAGGCTACAACTTTGAAGACGCTATCTTGATCAACCAGCGTCTGGTATTTGACGATGTGCTTACTTCTATCCACATCGAGAAGCTCGAAATCGATGCTCGCTCGACCAAGCTGGGTCCAGAAGAAATCACCCGCGAAGTGCCAAACGTATCGGAAGAATCCCTCCGTCACCTCGACGAAACCGGCATCGTAAGAATAGGCTCCAGAGTCTATCCTGACGATATCCTCGTCGGCAAAATCACTCCTAAGGGCGAGTCCGAGCATCCTCCAGAAGAGAAATTGCTCCGCGCCATCTTTGGTGAAAAAGCCCGCGACGTCAGAGACAACTCTTTGAGAGTGCCTCACGGTGAAGGCGGACGCGTAGTTGATGTGAAAGTGTTTGACCGCGAAAAAGGCGACGAACTGCCACCAGTTGCTAACAAAGTGGTGCGTGTTTATATCGCTCAAAAACGTAAGGTATCAGTCGGAGACAAAGTTGCCGGACGTCACGGTAACAAGGGTATCGTCGCTAAGATTCTGCCCGCTGAAGACATGCCTTTCTTGACCGATGGCACACCAGTCGACATCGTGCTCAATCCACTGGGCGTACCTAGCCGTATGAACGTTGGACAGACCTTCGAAACCTTGCTTGGACTGGCAGCAATGCTCACCAATCAGCGTTACGAAGTGCCTCCTTTCGATGAAATGTTCCAACAGGAAGCTTCATCATTTACTGTCCACAACGAAATCAAAAAAGGCAAAAAAGTCAGTGGTTTTGATTGGGTTGGCGATGATGGTAAGTCGATTCTTTACGATGGTCGTTCTGGAGAAGCTTTTGACAATCCAGTCACTGTCGGCAAAATCTACATGATGAAACTCGTCCACTTGGTCGACGACAAAATCCACGCTCGTTCCACAGGACCTTACAGTCTTGTCACCCAGCAACCGCTCGGTGGTAAAGCGCAGTTTGGTGGACAGCGTCTGGGAGAAATGGAGTGCTGGGCGCTCGAAGCGTTCGGTGCTGGCTACTCCCTGCAAGAAATGTTGACTATCAAGTCCGATGACGTCAATGGACGTAGTAAGGCTTACGAGTCCATCGTTAAGGGTGAAAACCTCAAACGTCCTGGTATTCCTGAATCATTCAAGGTGCTTGTGCGCGAATTGCAGTCCATCGGTCTCGATGTCTCAGTCGCTAAGCGCACCCGCGAAGGTCAGGAAGTGGAAGTTGATCTGATGACCGAAGTTGAGGATGTACGTCCTCGCGGTCTAAGACGTCTCAGTCCTTTTGGTGAAATCGGACTGGAATCGGAACTTGCCGAACTCTCCAGACAAGCCCAAATGCCACAGGGAGCTGTTGCTCTCGGTGAGCGCGGTGAAGGTGATGATGGTGAAGAATTGATTGGCGGCGCAAGCCTCACCGATTCTTCGGACGAACTTATTGGTGGTGCCATTGTTGGCGCTGCTGATGATGTTCTCGGTGACGTAGACCTGGGTGATGAGCCCGACGCGGACGCCTAAAGCATTCGCTGGCGCCTCAAGCGCGAGTTGTTTTTTCGGCGTAAGCCATATCTCACAAGTGCCAGTTAAATGGCAAAGACGGAGGACTTCCAGGTAACATGCCTACAAGTATTGACCGGTTTGACTACATCAAAATAGGAATCGCATCACCCGAGCGCATCCTCAGTTGGTCCCATGGCGAAGTAACAAAGCCAGAGACAATCAACTACCGTACTCTCAAGCCCGAAAAAGATGGTCTCTTTTGCGAAAGAATTTTTGGACCATCAAAAGACTGGGAATGCTACTGCGGTAAGTACAAACGTGTACGTCACCGTGGTATCACCTGCGAGCGCTGCGGCGTTGAAGTGACTGACTCCAAAGTACGTCGTCACCGCATGGGCCACATCAAACTGGCTTCACCCGTAACTCACATCTGGTTTCTCAAGGGTATTCCCAGTTATATCGGTCTCTTGCTCGACTTGCCTCTGCGCGATCTCGAACAAGTTGTTTACTTCAATGCTTATGTTGTAACCAACGCCGGTAACTCTCAAGACCTGCACAAAAACCAGTTGCTCGCCGAAGACGAATACGAAAAACTGCTCGAAGATCCCAACATGCAGTTTGACGTCGGAATCGGTGCAGAGGCTGTCAAACAGCTCTTGCATGATCTCGCTCGTCCAGTCTATGAGCGTCCAGACAACAAAGATGATCGCGGTCGTCTGCTTGAGTTGCCTGGTCTCAAAGAAATCTCACTGGCTTTGCGTGAAGAACTAGCTGGTAGTGGTGGCTCTCAACAGAAGCGCGCCAAAATCATCAAGCGTCTTCGCCTGGTAGAAGCACTTCTATCCAGCCACACCGATCCTACCTGGGTAGTGCTCGACAATCTGCCGGTCACCCCGCCAGACTTGCGCCCCATGGTACAGCTCGATGGTGGACGTTTTGCTACATCCGACCTCAACGATCTCTATCGCCGTGTTATCAACCGCAACAACCGTCTCGCTCGTCTCCTTGAGATGGGTGCGCCCGAAATCATCGTGCGTAACGAAAAACGGATGTTGCAGGAAGCTGTCGATGCTCTCATCGATAACGGCAGAAGAGGCAGAGTAGTTGTCGGTCCTAACAACCGTCCGCTCAAATCACTCTCTAACATTATCGAAGGTAAGCAAGGTCGTTTCCGTCAAAACTTGCTCGGTAAACGTGTCGACTACTCAGGTCGTAGCGTTATCGTAGTTGGACCGACTCTGCAACTGCACCAGTGCGGTTTGCCTAGAGAAATGGCGCTTGAACTCTTCAAGCCTTTTGTAATCAATAAACTGATTGACAGACAGATTGTGCAAAACATCAAGTCTGCTAAGAAGCAAATTGAAAAAGGATCTGCCATTGTCTGGGAAATCCTCGATGAAGTAATCCAGGGTCACCCTGTCCTCCTCAACCGCGCTCCCACACTGCACAGACTAGGTATTCAAGCTTTTGAGCCAGTCCTTGTAGAAGGTCGCGCTATTCAACTCCACCCGCTTGTATGCTCAGCCTTCAACGCTGACTTCGACGGTGACCAAATGGCTGTGCACGTGCCTCTCTCTGTAGAAGCACAAGCTGAAGCTCACATGCTCATGCTGGCAAGCAACAACACATTGTTGCCTGCTACCGGCAAACCAACCATCACTCCTACCCAGGACATGGTGCTCGGTATCTATTACCTGACTATCGAAAAGCCAGGCAACGATGATCCCAAAGTTTGTCGTGGTGCCGGTATGCGTTTTGTCAGCCTGGCCGATTGCCGCTCTGCATTTGAAGCTGGCATTCTCGACTTGCACGCCAAAATCAAGGTGCGTGACTTTGACGGACAGATGATTGAGACCACACCAGGTCGCATCATCTTCAACCAGGTCGTGCGCGAAGCAATTGCTACCGTCAACTAACTTTCTTATTTGAAAGCTTTATGTCGGTCTTCATGTCATATAGGACGAGGAATAAATGGTCACAGGCGATAAGAAAAATACGATGGAGTTCATCAATACAACGGTGGACAAAAAGAAGCTTGGCTCTCTCCTGTCAGAGGTCTATGAAAAGTTTGGTACAGCTCGGACAGCCGAGTTAGCCAACTCTCTCAAGAACCTTGGCTTTAGATATGCCACCAAAGCCGGCGTCACAATTTCTATTGATGACCTGGACGTGCCTGAGGCCAAGCGTGGCTTGATCTCAGCAGCCGAAAAAGAAATCGAAGCTGCTCAAAAACGTTATGAGCGCGGCGATATCACAGAAGTAGAACGCTACAACAAAGTTATCGATACATGGTCAGCTACCACTGACAAATTGACTAAAGAAGTCGTCGACAACTTTGACCGTTTGAACCCTGTATACATGATGGCTTTCTCTGGAGCTAGAGGTAACATCTCTCAGGTCCGTCAGCTAGTCGGCATGCGGGGCCTGATGGCTGACTCTCAAGGTCAGATCATCGACTTGCCCATTAAAGCCAACTTTAGAGAAGGTCTGAACGTAACCGAGTACATCATCTCCAGCTATGGCGCGAGAAAGGGTCTCGTAGATACAGCGCTCAAAACAGCCGACTCTGGTTATTTGACAAGACGTCTTGTGGACGTTGCTCAAGACGTTATCGTGCGTGAAGTTGATTGCAACACCAAGCGTGGTATCGAAATGAGACCTATCTCCGAAGGTGATAAGGACCTCGTCAAGTTGTCTGAACGTCTCTTTGGCCGCACCATGGGCGAAGACGTAGTCAACCCTGAGACCGGTGAAGTGATTGGTCGCGAAGGCGAAATCATCAACCGCAAGATGTCCTTGCTCATTGACTCAGTCCTGAAGAAACCAAAGAAAGTCAAAGTAAGAAGTCCTCTTACTTGCGAAAGCCAATATGGCGTCTGCCAGAAGTGCTATGGCTGGTCTCTCACTAATAACAGACCAGTTGACCAGGGTGAAGCCATCGGTATCATCGCCGCTCAATCAATCGGTGAACCTGGTACACAGCTGACAATGCGTACATTCCACACAGGTGGTGCCGTATCCGGTGGTACATCACGTACCCAGGTCAAAGCACCAGGCAAAGGTATCTTGACCTTCAAGATTCAGAGCCGTTCAATCCGTACAGCTTACGGTGACGTCATGGAGCAGACCATCAGAGATGGTGTACTCAAAGTCACTGTTGGCGAAAAGGAACACAACATCAATGTCCCTACCGGTACTTTGATCAACTTGCCTAACAACTCAGAAGTTGTAGCAGGTCAGGTACTGGCAGAGCACGATCCGCCCGGCGTCAAGAAGAACCTGACAGAACGCGCCAGCAAAGATATCACCGCTGATATCTCTGGACGTATCATGTTCCAGGGCTTCCACTCAGACGAAAAACGCGATCGTCAAGGCAACATCTCTCGTACCGCTAACCGCGCTGGTATCATCTGGGTACTGGAAGGTGACGTATACAACCTGCCATCCGGCTCGCATGTAGTCGTCAAAGACGGTCAAGAAGTTAACGCTCTTGATGTACTGGCCGAAATTCAAATCACTTCCGAACACGGTGGTGAAGTGCGTTTTGGACCAGAACTGGAAACCGAAGTCGTTAAGGTTGGTCGCAACAAGACCCAAACCAGACTGGTCAAAGGTAAAGAACTCAACGTCATCATCGCTTCTGTTTCGGCTAACAACGCCAAGCTTGAGCCTGGTCAGAAGGGTCACCTCTGGAAGGTCAACAAGCAAAAAGAATCATTCACTATCAAAGTAGTAAATGAAGAAGTTGTCGAAAACGGCAAGATCATCGCTGAACTCGTAGACGATGGCACCAACGTAGTTAGCTGCGGCGGCGAAATCATATACGACGGTGTTGAAATCGACGATCGTCGCGTTGTCACCAAAGCCGGTAAGGTCCTCTTCGTCCCCGAAGAAGTGCACTTTATCTCCAAGGACATTTCACTGAAGATGTCTGAAACAGGCGAAACAGTGACAGCTGGACAAGAAGTCGTCAAAGACGTCTTTGCCCACATGGAAGGTATTGTCGAAATCATCGCTGATAACGACATCATCCACGAAGTCATCGTCAGACCAGGCGACCTGGTGCCAATCGGTGATCCCAGTGAAGTGAAAGTACCCGAAGGTCAAATCGTTGAGCCCGGCACCGAGATCGTTGAAGGTTATACCTACAAAGATCGCAAACTGGTCTCTATCTTCGAAAAAGAAGATGGCTCATGCTACGCCATGGTCAGACCAGTGGAAGAATACTGGATCGAACCTAGAGAGACCAAATTCAAGCACAAGTCTACTGATGACAAAATCAGCTTGCGCTCGGTCACTCAATTGCTTTTCCGCGACCGCGAAAAAGTCCGCCACATCCAGGGTGCACAGCTCACCAGAACATCCCTCGTATTGCAGATGCAAGGTCACTTGCAAACGCTCAAGGGAATTGTCGAAATGGGCGAAGATCTGCAAATCGTTGTGCAAGAAAACATCCTCTTGCGCCGTGAGCAAGATCTCAACGTCACTCTGCTCTCTGTTGAGCATGGTCAAATCATCGATGCTAAGTCAGCCGTTGCTACCACTCAGGTATTGACCAAGACATCAGCTCGAGTCCAACTCTCCAAGACAGACGAACGCCGTATCCTGCTCATCACTGAAGAACAACAGTCTCATCAGAAGATCAAAGGCACATGCCCACTCAAGGAAAATGACCTGATCAGACTCGGTGATCCACTGTCCAAATCTTCAACAGCTGGTTTGTCCGGTCAAATTGTCAGCGTCGATGGTGCTGATGTGATTATCCGTAAGGGACGTCCTTACTTGATCTCAGTCAACACCCAGTTGCAATGCGACGACGGAGCACTGGTACAACGGGGCGACTTACTGGCGACCTTGATCTTTGAACGTCAAAAGACCGGGGACATCGTGCAGGGTCTACCTAGAGTAGAAGAACTGCTCGAAGCCAGAAAGCCAAAAGAAAACGCCATCCTCTCCGAGAAAGAAGGTCGTGCTCGTATCGTCACTGAAGACGACACAACAAGACTCTATCTAGTCTTCGGTGATGGTAGCGAAGAAGAAATCGTTATTCCTCAAGGACTGAACGTCATCGTAGAAGATGGCGACCAGGTCTTCCTCGGTACTGCTCTTACTGACGGACCGCCCAATCCGCACGATATCGTGCGCTTGCGTGGTATCGAAGCAGCGCAGAAATTCCTCGTGGACGAAGTACAGTCTGTATACCGTTCGCAAGGTGTAGACATCGCCGACAAACACATCGAAGTAATTGTGCGTCAGATGACACGCAAGGTCAGAGTTGATGAGTCCAAGGACTCTATCCTTCTGCCAGGCGAACTGATGGAGCGCTACTACCTCGATGGCGAAGCCCAGAGAATGGCTGAGCAAGGTCAGGAAGGTGCTACATACACCGATGTGCTCCTTGGTATCACCAAGGCATCACTCAACACCGAGTCCTTCATCTCTGCTGCTTCCTTCCAGGAAACCACAAGAATCCTCACAGAAGCTGCTGTTGAAGGTAAGAAAGACTGGTTGCGTGGTCTCAAAGAAAACGTCATCATTGGTCGCTTGATCCCAGCCGGTACCGGCTTCCAGGGTCATTCTCAGCCACAAGACGAAGAGACTGAAGAAGAAGATATCTATCCACCAATCGGTGAAGGTAGCTTCAACGTCCCAGCCTAGGTGCGGCACGATTCTAAGCAATAAAAAACGGCTCCCTTTACGGGGGCCGTTTTTTGCTATCAAAGCTCGGTACTAAAGCTGTTTATTAGCGCAGGTGGAAGTCTTTGTGGAGGATTTCGTGGGCATTAAAACGTTTGGAGATGCGGGAAGCCAGGAACTAGGTGCCTGGTTTGCGGGAATGATTGCATTTTTGGTCAAGCAAGAGATGTGTCAGTATGGATACAGTTATGCCGACCCGGTAAGGTTGCTTTGTCGGTCCCTTAAAAAATAAAAAGAAGAGAGCTAAAAGCTCGAACGAATGTAGGGGCAAATAGAGCTTGCCACTGTATTTTTCGGAGTCTGCGCGGGCTATAGCCTGCCAATCAAAATGCCAGCCGTGGGCTCTGACATAGTCAAACATATGGTCCAGGTCGATAAGAAATCCTGCAAGAAAGCTGGCGAAAGCAGCGCCCGGAGACTTGTAAACCAGATAGCTGGCGGCGCTTACGCCTGCCGAGGTAATGATATGACCTACTGTTCGCATCGTTTCATGATTCCCTAATTCCAGCCATAACTTGATAAAATCGGACGCTATAGCTGTTCAGTGATATACCCAACGGGCGAAATATTATGCACAGCCCTATTTAAGTAATATCGGGGTTTGGGAAATAATGCAAAGATCCGGCGCGAATTTAAGGTTGACTCTGGCTATTTTGAGCCTTTGCTCCAGCCTGCCCGTTATGGCTCAAAACCAGCCAGGCACGCCGCAGAGCGCCAGTGTTAACAACACCTTAAGACAGCTCGTCGGTCAATCACCGGGTCATGCCATTAGCTACTACAACCTGGCTCTGGAAGCCTATCAGAAGGGTGCCCTTGAGTCGGCCATCATCTTCTTTAGAAGAGCCACCGATCTTGATCCAAATCTATCAGACGCTCAATATAACTTAGGGGTACTTTACCAGAGCCAGAAGCGCGCCAAAGAGGCAATTCCGCGCTTTGAAGAAGTACTGAGAGTCAAACCTACCGATGCCGATGCTCATTATCAGCTTGGTCTGGCCTTGATGGATATGGGTAGGGCTGCTGACGCTAAGACCCATTTTGCTGCAATTGCCCCTAATTCGCAGCACTTTGCCGACGCTCAAAAGCGCACCCAGATGTGCGATGCCCAGCTTGCTGGCGCCACTATAGCGATTCCCACATATTCACCCACAGTCCAGCCTCAGGCTCAACAGCAACCGCCTCAGCAGCCTGTGCGTGCTGGTTACAACCCATTGCCGCCGGTGGATTTGTCTAACAACCCTCCTGGATCAAACCCGGGCTATCAGGCAGGCTATGGCGCTCAGTCCCAGCCGGCTGTCCAGCCTTATCAGCAGCCCTCCAGTTATTCCAATCAAACAGCCTACAAAGCCTCTCCTGAGTACGCCACAGCGGGACAGCCCAAGCAAATAGCCAGTGCCGCTATACCCAAGAGTCAAGGCAATTTGCCTACAGCTGTGCTTGCTAATTCTTCAGTAAGAGTCATTGCTACAGGTTTTAGCGCTCCATCCGGTCTCACTTTTGACCGTATGGGCAATCTTTATGTGGCCAACTTCAACAGCAACACAGTAGATCGCATCTCCGCCGATGGCACGCGCACACAGTTTGCTTCTGGCGCCAATCTCAAAGGACCCATTGGTCTGGCTTGCGATGAGTCTGGCAATATCTATGTCGCCAACTACAATGGCGGTACTGTGGCTCGCATCACTCCCGCTGGTATCTCCACCATCATCGGTACCAACTTCAAGCAGCCCTACTACCTTACTGTCGACAAAGGTGGCAATTTGTTTGTCACTCAGCAAGAAGACAACTCAATTGTGCGTATAACTCTGCCTCGCTCTGTGGTATCGAAAAATTAGTACTGAAGTGACACCTGAAAAATCTGAGCCAGTGCAGGTGCAAGGCGACAAAGCTGTCGTTAAAACTGAGCCTGCTAAACCAGCCCGTGTTTATCCGGCGCCTGATCCGGCTTATTTTGATGAGCGCCGTATTTGGGCTCAAGAATTTGCCGGGCAATTGGTATTTGGTACTTATCACAGACTATTTACTAGACTAAAGATCGAAGGTCGTGAAAACTTACCGCCCGAAGACACCGCTATGGTCATCGTTGGCAACCATAAATCGTTTTATGACCCGCCGCTATTTCAGACCTCGACTAATCGCAAAATGGTTTATTTTGCCAAACAAGAACTATGGCATAACTGGCTATTGGGGCGCATTTTGACCTGGCTGGGCGCAGTGCCAATCAACCGCGATAAACCCGAAAAGTCGCGTATCAAGTTTTTGATCCACATGATGAAACAAGGCTGGTCTCTCGGCATGTTTATCGAAGGCACACGTTGTCGCCTCAAGAAGAAACTGGGCAGACCAAATGTTGGACCGGCTTATTTTGCTCGTTTGACTAAAGCGCCGATTTTGCCGATTGGCTTTGTCAATACCGATCAGCGTTTTGGACCGGTAATTGTGCGCATAGGCAAGCTTATCCAGCCCAAAGATGATGTCGTTGCCACCACCTGGGAAATCATGGACGCGCTCTCTGAACTGACGGGCTATGAAATTGCCGAGCGCAAACTGGCTAACGAAAAAGACTGAGTTGCTGCTAGTGCTTAAAGCCTCCAGCCAGCTTCGTTTTGAGATTTAATCAAAAAAGTTGCTCTGAAATTGAACTTTAAGTAGATGATGGACGTTATAGGTAATGTCGACAGGTTACCGTTCTATTTGAGGTCGTGATGCAAAAGTTGCTTAATAAGAGTGTCATTGCACTCAGTCTGGCTTTGATGCCATTACTGGCCCTCAATAGCACTGCCCTAGTGCCAGCGTATGCCGTACCTGGTCTACTTTCTGGTCAAGTCCAGAGGGAGAACGTAAACAACCTGGTCAGTCAAATACAGTGGTTTGATAATCTTGAGCAGGCTAAGGAGTCTGCCAGGCAAACTGGCAAGATGGTCTTTTACATGCACATGCTCGGTAATTTATCCGGCTCCACCTGATCAGCCGGTAACAGTCTGAGAGCCGTGTCGCTCTCTAATCCCCAGGTTATGTCTTATCTCCAGCAAAATTTTGCCTGTGGTACTCGCGATATCACTGGTGAGTCTTATGCCGGCGTTAGCGGTCGCCACGAGGTCAATGGCAAGGCTATTGTCACGACCAACGGCGCAGGACCACACAATATCCAGATGTTTATGCTGGCAGCCGATGGCACTGTATTACATGTATTGCCTGGTTACTGGGCACCGGCAGATATATTGCCCGAGATGGAGCTAGCAAAAAAACTCAATCAAGTTTGGATCAGCAATTATTCGCTCAACCAAAAGAGGCAGGAGTTTTATCGTTTGCAATTGGCTCATGTCAGCGCTCATAGTAGTGAGACTATAATGCGCAGCGAGATGCAGTCTTTTGATAAAAAGTACGAGGCTAAACATAATCTCCATACATCCGATACCATTCTCAATCCAGCTCTAGCCGCTACCTGTCTCACCAAGGGCGTGCAAGCTCCAGAGGGCGCTTTTAAGACCACTGATGTGATTATGCATGAGCGCATGGCGCGCAGACCTTTTGTGCCGTATAGCCAGTTTGATGTGGTGGCATTTAGCAACTACGGCAAACCTTTTTACGATAAGCACGAGGACTATCGCAATGCTAGTGGTCAGGTCGTCGATAAAGACGCTGCTAAAAACGCACCTAAGATTGGCAATGCCAAAGCTATGCAGGGCAATAATATGCCAGCTGCAGGCAGACGTCGCCGGGCTGGTGGAGCCAATAGCTCTACTGCCAGTTATCTAGCCAGGCGTGGTGTCAGGACCTTTGCTCGCTATGGTGTTAGAGCGCTTGTGCGTTGATAATTGGCACTTCAATAGCTCCCACGCTAGATTTTTTGAGCCGGGCTCTTTGTTTATGCCTTTTGTCTTCTACAAAAAATCAGCTTGCCGCGTTCGAGCTCATCTAGTTGTTGCTTGAGCCAGATATGGCGCTGCTGGTGGCAGCTAAAGAGTATGACTTGATGCTCCTGGGCTATCACAGATGTGAGGAAGCGCATCATTTTGACAAAGCGATCATCGTCAGACTCCGAAAATGGCTCATCCATAATGATAGGCAGTGAGTTAGAACGAGATAGATAGCGGGCTACGACCATACGAGCGAGCCAGTGCAATTGTTCTTTTGTACCGGTGGATAGCTGACTCATAATTTGTGCAGCGCTGATGTGGTCTCCGTCACTCTTACGTCTGGCCACGAGTTTTAGCTCATTGTCAAATTTGACTTCGTCATAATCCATACCCAGTCTTGTTAACATCTCTGTTGCAATGCCGTTTAAGTGCTGCGACCAGTCCATATAGTTTTCGCCAGAGAGACGTTTTAGTGTGTCGCGGGCTAGCTCCAGAGCCAGTCTGGCTCGCTTTGCTCCCTGCAGTTTAAACTCAGTCAAATCCAGGTCTTCCATGGCTAAGAGATACTGCTCATCGCAAGTATTAGATAGCGTGCGGATGCGCAATAGTGCTTCTTCTCTTTCTACCTTGAGACCTTCCAGTTCGCGCATGTCTTTAGGCGCGTCTTCTTCCTGCGCCAGTTCTTCTTCGGATAGTGGTGCGATGTTTTCGATGCCAGGATAGAGCTGTTTAATTGACTCCAGCTGTTGGACCACGCGGGATTGATAATCTTCTACGTTTTTAATCAGGCCTGGTAATTCACTATAGGCAACACCTATTTCTTGCTCCATGCTCTCTAGCTCGGCTTGCAATTTAAGCAAACTAGAGAGGTTGTTGAGGCGATAGCTGACTTCTTCCATGGCTGCGGCATCGTTTTCGCCGAGATCAGCTCCACTCTTTCTAAATAGATTGAGGATGGCTTTGTCGTTGTCGATAATCTCTTCTTCTATTGAGGCAAACTTGCGACTATTGCTGGCTGCTTCATGGTGCACTTCGGCTAATTGTCTGGTCTCGTCCATGTACTGCGACAGGGCCGAGCTAAGCTCTCTAGCTGTGGCAGCACTGGAGTCTACGTCAGTTTTACTGGCTTTTTCCAAATACTTTTGCAGATCTGTCTTATAGCGTTTGACCACCTGCTCTTTTTGTTCGACCAGTTGTTCAAGTAAAGTCAGCTCTTTGAGTTTGCTTGCTTGTTGACTGTATTCTTCGAGCTTGGCGGCTAACTCTTTGCGGTTGCTCAAACCGACTTTGCGAGCCAGTGTATCCAGTTTGATTTCGAGAGCGCCGACCTTGTTTTGTTTGTCTTGCATATCCTGGGCGATACGATTGACGTCAGCATCGGTGGCGGCAAATTCGCTCTTGAGGATGGTCTGTGGCTTAAATACAGGTGTAATCATCACACCCGAAATAGCAAGCGCTATAAGGCCAATTATGACTAGAGGCATGGTCATATAAGCCATGGTTTTGACCAGGACAAACATTACTATGCCAAGCACGATAAGCATTACAGCAACAAAGCCGACGATAATGCTGGTCAACTGCTTTTTCTTTCTGATTTCTTCGCGTTTGACTGTTAGTTCTTTTTGCTTGGCTCTGCTTTGATGCAAGTTGCGCTCAGAGTCTTCCAGTTGCTCCTGGAAGGCGACAATAAGCGAGTTGTAGGAGCGGGCGTTATCTACACCTTCTGATTCCAGTGAGGTGAGGGATTTTTTGATTTCGTCTAGGTCTTTATTGTCGTTGTCCTGCGAAAACTTGTCGCGCTCATTCTGTCTGCGCTCAAGCAGTCCATTCAACTCTTCTTCTGCTGTTTGCATACTGCCTGCTAAAGAAGAGACCATATGGGCTTCTTCTTGGGTGAAAACTGAGAGATTGCCGAGACGTACTTTGATTTCGTCTTGCTTCTCTTTGAACATATTTTCTTGAGGCGAAAGCTCAGCTTTAAGTTTGCTTAGCTCAACGGCTTTGTTATTGTGACGGCTCCACAAGTCAAGCAGGGGCTTTTTGATATCCTGCGGTACTTCTGGCACTGGTGGCAGGTCGTCGATTTCTTGCTCTAACTGATCTTTGCGCGAGCGGATTTCTCTCAAGCGAGTCAGTCTGTTTTCGGCATCAGAGAGCTGAAATTTAAGATTGTGAAATTCAGTTGCTTTGTAGCGATTGTTGTCTCCAGACAAAATGCGATTGATGATCATGAGGCGATCAAAAGATGCAGATACGTCGCGTCTGTCTCTTTCGTAGGCTTTGATTTTATTGAGCAAATCCTGGCGCACAATCTCTAAGTCGCGCACAAGATTGTCCATTTTGACAGTACGGTCATTGATATTGGTTTTTTCCAGGCTCTCATTGAGCACACGCACTGCCTGAGCACAAGTGCCGCTCGGGCTGGCACTGTCGGCGATACCCTGGACCAGAGAGGCCAGGTGGCTTTCACCTCCAAAGGCGTGTTCATCGAGTTCGCGCTGACCGACAAAACAGGTCGATTTAAAAAGTTCTCGGGTCATACCCGTGAGCTTGAGACCGATTTCGTCTTCGCCGTTTGCTCCCTGGTACTCTCTTGTGATATCAGCATCGCGGTGATCGCGGTCGAGTACCTGGTATGTACCTTCGGCAAAATTACGGACTATGGTCAATCTTTTGTGCTTGTGATTGATGTCCATTTTTGCCATATAGGGCAGACCAGACTTGGGCTGTCTGGCATCTTTAGCAGTCAGTCTCTCGTCTTCAGCTTTTTGGTCTAAGGCAAAGTCAAAGAGTATAGACCAGATAGCAGTTGCCATCGTGGTTTTGCCGTATTCGTTAGGCTCGACCACAAGGTTGATTTTGTCTTCGCTAAAGACAATTGATTCACCCTGAATGGCGCCATAGCTTGTTAGTTCGACTTTCTCAACCCACATTTCTAATGGTCACTCTCTTTTGTCTCAGGGCATCCAATCCATAATAAAGCGCGTCCTCAACGGTTTTACCGGAGAGGTCACGACCTGGCACACCCGACAAACTGTCAGACAGATTGCCGGTTTCCGGGTCTTTTGCTCCACTACGCTCAGCGCGGGTTTTCATTTGCAACATTGACTGGATATATTTCCATTCAGTGGTGCGCTCATCAAATCGCTCTGCCAGATAATCTGGTCTTGTGTTATCCACAACGAGCATGCAATAAAAGCTACTGGCCAGGCTGTCTGCCACCCGTTTGGGGTTGGCACCAGGCTTGCAGCCGCCCTCAAGCGATAGGGCGACTATATCGGTGTCTGGTCTGACACCACTGTCCTCAATATGCACCATGATTTCTTCTTTGATATCGCCATCACCAAGTCCGGAGACGTCGACAACCACAAGCATCATGCGGCGTTCATCAATTTCTTGCGGAGTCAGTTCGATTTCGGTATTGCCGAGGCTGTCGACGCCGATTTCGCCAAGCAAAGCCACGCGCGGTCCCAGTTTGTCAAAACTGCCACTGGCCAGACAACCAGCATAGGCGCCAACAGTGCGGCCCTCTCCTGCCAGGTCTTCTATTTTATGTGCTTCGGGTAGATGTCCCAGGGCAAAGTAGGACATTTTTTGCGCTTCCATTTCTTCTTGCGAAACAGGATAGACAATTGCTTTTGTGCCTGCTAAGTGTGCTACTTGAGGATGACTCTCTAGAGTTGCTGCCAACATGGCCACGTTGATAGCAGCATTATTGTTTTTTGGCACCTTGCCAGAGAGGATTCGCTCTGAGCGCCTTGAGCCCTTTGTTATGGCCCGTCCAGATATAGCAACGTCGCCGCGACCAGGCACCAGGACAGACTCAAAATGTTCGTGAGTGAAGATATGAACATTGGCTGGCCAACTTTTTAGTCCCCGCGCTTGCAACATATCAGCGGCATAGAGACTGCTTCTGGTATAAAAGTCTTCAAGGCCGGGCGTGATAAAAATTGGGATATGACTGATAGTGGCAATGCTCTCAATTAGTGTATTGATCGTATAACCACTCACTGTATTGGCATCAAATAAACCACCGGGCATCAATATGGCATCAACGTTTTCGCTTGAGGCCAGGCTAAAAGCATTGATTGTGGTCTCTAAAATCTCTCTTGCTCTTTCCTGTCTTTCGGCTCTGGGCAGAGCAAATCCGCAGTTGAGAGGGGCATGGCCTGATGTGGCAGGCATACTCAAAGGGAGCTTACTATCAAGCAAGATATCGCTAAACTGGAGAAATTTAAATCTGGTAGTAATAGCCATCTTTTAGTCCCGCGCGATGATTGTAGCGATACCCTGACCAACCCCGATACACATCGTGGCCAGTCCCATTTTGGCTTCACGCCTTTGCATTTCATGTACCAGAGTGGTCAAAATGCGAGCACCACTTGCTCCCAGTGGATGTCCCAGTGCTATTGAGCCACCGAGCACATTGACTCTTGTCAGGTCTGGTTGTAGATCTTGAGCACAGGCCAGGACTTGAGCGGCAAAGGCTTCGTTGAGCTCAATCAAGTTGATATCTGCCATCTTTACACCAGCCCTCGCCAGTGCTTTACGTGTCGCTGGCACTGGACCGATGCCCATAACGGCCGGGTCGACTCCAGCAACGGCACTGGTGACAAAACGTGCCATGGGCTTAAAGCCCATGTCTAAAGCTTTTTGACGTTCCATGATAAGCAGGGCTGCGGCACCGTCATTGATACCACTAGAATTACCGGCTGTTACACTGCCACCCTCTCTAAATGCGGGCTTAAGTTTGGTCAATTCGGCAATAGTTGTGTCCGGGCGCGGATGCTCGTCGACTTTGATTGTTTCGCTCTCGCCTTTCTTTTTAGGCACAACCACCGGGGCTATTTCATTTTCAAAGGCATTGGCTTCCAGCGCTTTTTTGTATTTTTGCTGACTGGAGTAAGCAAAGGCATCTTGCTCTTCGCGGCTAATTTGATATTTTTCGGCAACGTTTTCAGCTGTTTCGCCCATCGAGTAAGGATGGTGCATATCAGCCAACCTTTTATTGACAAAGCGCCAACCCAGGGTCGTATCGATGAGCTTCATATCGCCTCTGGGAAAAGCAGCCTCAGGCTTGCCCATGACAAAAGGCGAGCGCGTCATAGACTCCACACCGCCTGCTATGTAGATATCACCCAGATTGTTTTTAATGGCGTTGACAGCGTCGTTTACTGCCATCATTCCTGAGCCACAGAGACGATTGACAGTACCGCCAGCCACTTTGACAGGCAGACCCGCCAAAAGCACAGCCATACGCGCCACATTGCGGTTGTCTTCACCAGCCTGGTTAGCGCAGCCCATCAAGACATCTTCGATTTCTTCGGGATTGACTTGTGGGTTGCGTTTGAGAAGTTCTTTGATTACATGAGCGGCCAGGTCATCAGCCCGGACATCTTTAAAAACCCCACCATAGCGCCCTATTGGTGTTCTCAAAGCGTCGACTATTACTACTTCTCTTGTCATTTCCCTTAGCTTTCTTTATTGTCTATAACTGTATAGCGTTACTTATTTTGTCAGCCAGGCTGTTTCATCAAGAGCCAGTAGCGATAACGACTCCAGCGGAGTATTGCGGTTACCGGCAATGGCCCGTCTGACTTCGGGGCTTTCGTCTTTGACCAGTTGCTTGAGCAGGGCTGGGGGGCACTTAGGGTTGCTTGCAACTCTTGCTCTGACTAAGGCTTCAGGGTCTTTAAGTAGTGTCTGTAAAAGACTCTCTGGTGCTGCTGTATTGGCGGCACAGGCTGCTCTAACATACTGCGAGCTATCTTTGGACAAGTCAGTTAGTGTGGTCGCACTGGTGGATGGATGGGTTGCTACTTGCGTACGCAGTGATGGGTCGGGGTCTTTAGCCAGAGCATCGAGTACCTGCGGATCTGTTTTAGCACGGCTGGCTAGCGCAAATTTGACTTCTTCAGCAGCGGTTAGCTTAGAGAGAGCGTCGCTTGGCAGATCACCTCTTTGTAAAAGAGCGCTGCGCACTGAGTTGCAATCGCTGGCAGCCAGCTTGAGCAAGGTTTCGGAGGCGATACTGGGATTATGCGCTAGTGCAGTTTGCACTGTAAGTGAGTCGTCCTGACTGAGTTCGGTCAAAGTCGCCTTAGGTACTTTTGGATTGAGAGCCAGTGCCTCTCTAACAAGTGCGTCTTTGTCGGCAGCCAGTTTGATAAATACTGACTTGTCGATGGGGGCATCGCTGTTTTTGGCCAGTGCTGATCTGACGCGGGCATCTTTGTCGCTAGCCAGTATCATGGCGGTTGCTTGAGGCAAATTGCCGTTGGCTGCGAGGTTCATCCGCACCAGCGGACTGATATCAGATGCTAGTGCATTGCAATCGGCAGCGTCCAGTTTTTTGCTCATGGCCACAATTTGACAAACAGCAATGGTCTTGTCGTGGGCTAGCTGGCTCAGTAAATCCTTACTTGTGGATGGATTGAGAGCAACGGCTGAGCGCACTGTTGCTGATCCATCTTTGGCTAGCAAAGCCAGTACTGCTGCTGTGGCGCTGGGATTGCTGGCCGTTAGCGCGCGCACTGTTTCATTTTTGTCTTGGGCTAGATTAGCGAGAGTGGCAGCATCACAAGCTGGATTGAGGGCAGCTGCTGAGCGTAGGACTGAGGCTGGACAGCTAGGATTATTAGCAACAGATTCTTTTACTGTCGGATGGATATCGCGCGCCAGCTCTACCAAAATTGCTTGAGGGCAAAGCGGGTTGGCTGCCAGCATCGATTTGACGCCAAGGTCGCCGTCATTTGCCAGGATGCCAAAGGCAGCTGGACTGAGTCTTGCAGTTTTAGCTAAAAAAGTGCGCACCAGACGATCGCCGATTTTGCAGAGCTGGACGGTGACTGCCTCTGGTGTATTGGGATTGCGCGCTAGAGAGAGCAGCAAGTACTCGGTGTAATATGGTCCCTGAGCTAGTTTTGTCAAAACTGCCTTAGGTGTGTTGGGGTTGGCCGCCAGTGTCTCGCGTGTGCGCGGCGGTGCATCCACAATCAGTTTTAGCAGGGTGGCTTCGTTGGGCAAACTGGTATTGCGCAATAGTGCTTCAATCACCATATAGTCTGTACTTTGGGCCAGGACTTCTTTGATTTGCTCACTCAAAGCTGGATTGGTGGCAAGGGCGCGGCGGACAAAGCAGCTTTTGTCAGTGGCTAAAGTCGTCAAAATATCTGCTGGAGTTTTGGGGTTGGCTGCCACAGCAACTTTAATTGCTTCCATGGGATAGCTATCCAGTTCCAGTCTCTGTCTCACCTTTTGCGATGCCAGTTGCTCCGGCGCTTCATCTTGCGCGCTGGCTGCGGATACGGCTAAGGCGAGAGTGAGTAAAAGAGCATTGAACTTGGTCATTTTTGGCATCCTGATCAGGCGTTATGTACTTCTTTGATGATGGCGAGTAAGACTTTGCGATCAAGCTCCTGAGTGGCATACTCGATGTATTTGACCTGCCAGTCCTCTAAATCCTGTAGCACCACAGATAGTGATGTGCCGGCGGTGCGAGCTGCGGCCATATCCACCCCGACATCGCCCTGACGCGACAGGATAAAGACCCGAGCGCGACCAGAATATCCCAGTGTGTCTCTCAAGCTGAGACGCAAAAATGCCTCTGAGCGCTCGACGCCAATAGTCTCGGTAATACGTTTGACCAACTCTTGAAACTTGCTCAGTGGTCCAAACAAATCAACTTGTGGCACATTGACTAAGTCATAGGCCAAAAGTCTATCAATAGCAGCTGATGCATCAGCTGTCGTTACATCTTGTAGATTGCGTATCACCAGGGAGAGTGTGTGCAAGCCATCGAGCGCATTCCAGAGCTTGCGCATCATGTCGCGTTCTTTTTGATTGAGTTTGTGTTTCTCTTTTGGATCTTTCAGTTCTTCGTTGTCGAGATGACCTTGAGTATCGCTCACTTTTTCCAGGACGCTTTCTGGTCCTTTCGGTAGCTTCTTCCAGGTGACTTCGGTATTATCGGCGGCCAGAGCGGCATCTAGTAATAGTTTGTCCAGGGCTTTGCCGACTTTGCAATTGTCTTTAGCCAGATCTGCTGGAGGTGTGCGCTGGATAAAGACAAAGATGCCCTGTTTCCATACTGAGGCAAATTCAATCACGGCTGGATTGCCGAGTAGTTTGCCCAATTTAGCGTGAGTGATTTTGCCGTTTTCAAATAGTGCTCTAAACTGCATGTCGCGGTATTCAACTGAGAGCACACCGGTCTCTCTGTTAGTGGCCAGGTTTTGCAGCAAATTGGATGGATCGGTTGAGCCAAGGTGTCCAACTAGTGACTGCACTTTGTCTTCTTCACCGCCAGCTGAGCCAAGATTAAACTTCTCAGATTCTTCTGTCTGACCGTAAAACGCCTGATCCTGCAAAGCAATTTCTAGTTGTCTGGCGTTAATCAAACCTTTTTTGACTGCCAAAACTCCGATAGATAGTCTTTGCTTGGCCGGCATATTATTTTGCTCAGTGAGCAAATCGTCCATTTGGGCTCGTGTTATTAGTCCGCCAGCAATTAGATATTCGCGCAGAGTAAAAGCAGTTTTTGCCTTAAAACAATTGACCAAAAACGGAATCTTATTGAAAATCGGGAAGATGTTTTTCTCGTTTTCCAGTTCTTTTAGGCGTTCGACAAATTCTTGATCACTGACACGTCCGGTTGCTACCGCTCTATTGCTGAGAGTGGCTACTGGAGTGTAATTATCTATACAGGCCAAAAGCAGATTGCGCCTGTGGTGCGTCTCCATATTGAGCTTGAGAGTCATTGCCTGCGCTGTCAGCACGGGCACACTACTCATCAGTACCTGGTGTGAGAGATCTGTCGCTTCATCAACAAATGTAGAATCGCGACCAATAGCGGTCTGGATAAATTTAGTCAGTGACGGTGAGTAATCAAATAGCTCAGCGTGATTGTCAAAGACATGAAAAGACATCATGCCGGTAAGTGACTCTCTTATGATGGCAGTGGCTTTTTCGGACTTAAGAAAAATAAGTGCTCCGGCCAGCTCCAGTAAACCCTTAGCCAACCTGCCGGCTTCAATCAATACTTCTGCCGGGAACAAATAACCACACAAAGTCGAATCCACAATAATGGCATCATAGAGACGCTTAGTTTTTGCTAAGGCTGCCATCTCGTTTAGGAGTTCTGGACCATATTTCAAAACGATAATATTTTGCTGACTTTTAGTCTGCTCGTTTCGATCTGGCTTTTGTTCGGAAGGTGTGACCGCCATTGGCTCTTGGAATATTGGGAAGATCAACAAGTTTAACCAATACCTTAACAGATTTCTCTCTTTAAATCCCTCGTCTGGCAGGCTGCTATACTTCTTTAGAACTCTCTAGCAGAGTCCTAAAATACCGGCTGGGATGGCTCATTCTTTTGATGAAAAACAAACAACTGGCTCTGGCACTAGCTCTTGCAATGTCCATGCAAAACGCAACATTGGCAGTTTTGGCCCAGGCTGACCAGATGCAATGGATCGAAGAAGGACATGAACCAGGGGTTAACTATTACCCTGGCGAACCTGCCGGACAAACAGCATCTAATCAGACCGCTTCTCAAGTGGCAAAGCCAGGGGCTCAGTCTGCTGATGCCAGACCTGCCAATAAGCCGGCTGTAAACAAGCAAAATACCAGTCCAAAGACTCAATCAGGTACTGCTGGCAACGCTACTGAGGCGGCAGCCACTAGCAGTGCCGGGACACCAGGCACAACTGGCACAGTGCTCAAAGGTGAAGTCAGTCTCTGTGTGCCAAAGGGCACTGGCATGAAGCTCAAGCTAGCGACAGTGCCAAGCAATGGTATGCGACTGCTTGATAAAGACATGGATGGTAATTTTTTGCCAGCTCATGTGGGAGACGTTATATCTGCTCGTACCACCGAGGATATATATGTCGAGGATAATAAAGTAATCCCGATGGGCACGATTTTTAAGGGCAAAGTCTCGTGTGTGCGCCCACCCAGACGCGTGCAGCGCCCTGGCTGGCTGGAAATCTCCTTTGATCAACTTAATTTGCCTGACGGTCGCCGCTTTGCCTTTAACGCTCAGGCTGATAACTTCAAGCAATCAACCATCAAAAGTAAGGCGCGTGGCGTCGGTATGGTGGCTGCTAATGCCGCCGGTGGTGCTATCGTCGGTGCTCTTGTTGCTTATCAGTTGTTTGGCATGCGCGGTACAGCTGCTACCCATGGCTACAATATCGCTGGTGGTGCCGCCGGTGGTGCGCTACTGGCAGCCGGCCACGCCATCATGAAGAAAGGTCGCAGTGCCTATCTTGAGCCTGGAGATGATCTCAATCTCTCTATTGATACTGACCTGTTGATGCCTGCTCTTACTGAGCCCACTAAAAAAGTTGCATCCAATAACCTTGAAGGTTTGACTATCAAAGTCAATAAGTCTAAGACCGTACGAGATGGACTGGGTGGGAGCTTCTTACGTCTGGATGTAGATATCGTCAATAACAGCAACCGTACACTTAGCTCAATAGATCTATTTGCTCGCGACAGTAATGGCAACAAATATTCTGTCTCGATGGGACCTGAAGATGACTATGGCTTTAACTTTACTCTTGCACCTTACGAAGAAAAGTCCACTCGTCTTTACTTTAATAGCGAATATCCCAAGCTTGGTCACGAACTAATCTGGATCGACCGCAACTCTCGTAAAGTTTGCTTCAGGCAGAAACTCAATTAAAAATCCAGCTCTGCACTACGTAGAAAGCCCATTGACTATGGGCCTCTGCTTATTAATAATTGTGTTAAAGCTTTCCCCTTACTAGTCAAAGTCTTTTAGTGCAGGTGTCCCGTTTGGAGCAAATTGCCTCCAACCTGAAGCAATTCTATTGGTCACTATTCTCTGGATTTGGTACCTTTAGATCGCACCGGTCGTGCCCCAGTGATTTTCACTCCTTCTATATACAAATGACCACAGTCTTCTCCCCACCAGTAGCTTTTGCCAATGTCACCGCGCCAAGTCGCGAAGTGTCATCGGTGGTGCTCATGGACGAGCAACTAATGGAAGAACTGGTCCGTTCCTCAGGAGTTGTCGACGGGCAGACTCTAGCGCAAGTGCAATTATCTGCCACTACATTTAATAAGACTGTCGCTGAGGTCTTATTTGAGAGTGGCTTTATAGCAAGCGCTGATCTCAAAGCGTTAATCAGTGCCCATAATTTTGTCAAAAAAGGTCTCTTGCACAAACCTTGGGCGCAAGCTGCTTTGCGCAAGAGTCTGACTGAGTTTTTGCCCTTTGAGTCAATGCTGGAGAGTATGGACCTGGGTCCTGACTCAGCTTTTACTGATAGTTTACTGACCGAGCTTACACTGGCTAGCAATCTCATTACTCCCCTGGAGTTTGATCGCGCTCGTAAGTATGCTCTTGCTTATGGACTGACGCTTGGTCAGAGTCTTGTGCGCTCCGGTTTTATCACCATGGAAGCTTACAAAATACTCTTAAACGGACTTGCTCTGCACCATTCCGGTGTTACCACTGATATTCAATTGCGTCAAAATGTCACCCACGCTGGTTTGCGCAATCTGCAAGTGGCTCGCACACCTCTGCCTTATAGTCTGGTGGGTTATACATCTTACGCCGATAGTCCCGAGCTGCTTGGTGCTCTGGAGCTTTTGGTGGCAGCCCACTGTGTCAATGAGCTGTCATTGCTTGGTCTTATCGAGGTCTCTATCGAGCGCGATCAGACCTTTGCTGAGACATTTGAGAGACTTGCTATCTTGAGTCCTGTGGTGCTAAACACCGCACTCAAAATGCAATCACTGGTAGTGCGTGGCACTTGCACCAGTGAAATGGCCATACAAGTCTTGCAAGATACAGTCAAACAGCCATAGTAAGTCAGACTTTAGCACCGCGCTATCACTAGCTAGCATCGAATTAGTTTGCTGTACCAATGGCTCTGTCTGTAATGGCTTTGTCGGACAAGTAAAAAGCCACAACTGACGCTGTGGCTCTTAAATTTGTTGGATATTGCAGACAGCTCAGACAACAGTATGCCTTTATCAGCACTGACTGTAGATGTTTGGCTGTTGCTTTGCCTTAAAATCAGGCGGCCACTAACTCTACGTTGTAGCTCACTCTGACAAAGTCGTATTCGACTCTTATTGATACTGTGTTTTCGGTGGCAAACTCCAGGCGCACTCGGCCCAGGTTGCTGGCAGAATACTCGGACCAGTGCTCCGGTACGGAGACTATGACATTTTCTGGTCCCCATTCTTCGACGTAAGCTTTAAGGACCTGGCAAAGTTTTTCTTCGTCGGTGGGGTGAGTAAACATGCTCATTATCTAGACTTCCTCGGCACAAGGGGTGTTTTGCATTGAGGTGAGTCTAGCTACCCGGAGGGTTGTCAACAATTGGGGATTGTCCCACTGACATCGTATATTTCCCACGGCGCCAATGTGATTGGCCCCGGGGTCGGCTTAACAAAAGCGCCCACCGGATAGGCGGGCGCTTTTAGCTGAGTAAAATCGCCGCTGTTTAAGGGTTGGTATAGAGCATCTGAATTGATTTTGCGTCTCTAGGACCCAGCACTGGTGGCTTGTCCGAGATACGGATTGCAAAAAACATAATGTCGGCAGGGTTATTGGTATGACCGCCAAAGCCCAGGGCGTGGCCTATTTCATGGAGGCAGGTCTGTCTGAGGAAGTTTTCGGTTACAGGAAGCTCTTTCATCAGAGGTACGGTCAAAAGTTTGATCGTGCCGCTGTTGATACCTTTTGAGTTAAGCGTGACATGGGTTTCGCCAGCTTCGGCGGTGTTGGCTAACTGAGTGGCGTCGCCTGTCCAGCTGCAGACTATATCAGCGCCCTGAGCGGAGGGCACAAAAGTAAAGCCCACAAGACCATTGCTGGCATTAGCCCAATTGATAAAGCTCTCCTGCAAGACTGAGTCAAAAAATGGCTTATACCCCGGGGTGCCAGCTCCTGGGGTAATGTATACCTTTATAGGCATACTTGAAGCGGGCCAGTGATAAAGCGCACCTTTGAGTTCTTTGATATAGCTGTCGCCTGTTACTGCCGCAGCGTCCACGCTGAGAGTGCCTTCGGCAATTTCTTTTTTCATCCCGGCCACTATGGCCTTTACCTTATTAACGTCAGGATGAGTGGGGAAGCGATTGATAAATTGAGTATAGGTATCGAGCGACTTTTGTACCTTACCCTGTGATTGATAGAGCCCACCCAGGGTCATCCAGGCGGGACCAAGAGATGGCTTTAAGGCCACTGCCTTCTCTAGCTCCAGTTGTGCTTCGTCAGTACGTCCGAGCTTGGCCAGGCCAAACCCGTAGGTATTGTGTATCTCGGCGACATCTGGAGCAAAAGTGGCAGCTTGAGACAGTTTTGCTACTGCCTCCTGGTTTTGTCCGCTCTGCAATAAGGGAATCGACTCGTTCAGAAGCTTTATGCCATCTACCATTTGCTGTGTAGCTGGCTTGCCATCAATAGTGTAAGACTGCTGCTGGGCGCATGCTGGCTGCAATAAAACTGGCTGAGCCAGCACTGCCGAGCAAAATGACAACGCCAAAAGGCCTCTTAAAGCTCTGCTGAGTGATTTAGACATTTTTCCCTTTGCTGTTTGTTAGACGGTTACCTTGCTCTTTTCGTCCAGGCAGGCTATGCCAGGTAATGGCAGTCCTTCCAAAAATTCCAGAGATGCTCCGCCGCCAGTGCCGACGTGTGTAAGTTTAGAATCTTCTACGCCTTTTTGCTTGAGAGCAGATACTGAGTCACCACCACCCACTATGGTCTTGGCTCCCTTGGCGGTGAGTTCGACCAGGGTGTCTATTAGCGCGTAAGTACCTTTTTCAAAGCCGGTTTTTTCAAATACACCAAGCGGTCCATTCCAGAGAATGGTCTTAGCATTTTTAAGTGACTCATTTATTTCTTTAATTGTTTCCGGACCAACATCCAGTCCCATCATATCGGCAGGGATTTTATCTACTGTAACTACTTCTGTTTTGACGCCTTCTTTAATTTCGGCAGCGACAACAACGTCTTTAGGTAATACCAGACGCACACCTTTTTCTTTGGCTTTTTTGACAAGCTCCAGGCAGTAATCGAGTTTGTCGTCTTCAACGAGCGACTTGCCGACATTCATGCCCTGTGCCTTGAGAAAGCTAAATGCCATGGCTCCGCCGATAATCAGTACGTCTACTTTAGCCAGGAGGTTTTCCAGTACGCCAATTTTGCTGGAAACTTTAGCGCCACCAATGATGGTGGCAAAAGGATGGACGCAAGTGGCATCATCGAGAGCTTGTGAGAGCATTTCGATTTCTTTTGCTACCAAAAATCCTGCCAGAGCTGGCTTGATATGGTTGGTCACGCCTTCGGTGGAGGCATGGGCACGGTGGGCAGTGCCAAAGGCATCATTGACATAGATATCACCGAGCTTGCTCAGTTCTTTAGCAAAGTTAGCTTCGTTCTTTTCTTCTTCTTCGTGAAATCTGACGTTTTCGAGTAGCGTTACCTCGCCGTCATGCATCTTTTCGACTACTTCGGTAGCTTTTGGTCCGATGCAGTCCTCGGCAAAATGGACAACGTTGTGACCCATTTTGGCAAGCAAACCCTTGAGGTGCTCAGCAATGGGTCTCAGGCTGTATTTGGCTGATGGCTTGCCTTTTGGTCTGCCCAGGTGGGACACCAAAACGACTTTGGCTCCAGCTTTGGTGAGGAAATCAATGGTGGGAAGTGCTGCTCTGATGCGCGAATCGTCAGTAACAGAGCCGTCCTCTTCTTGTGGGACGTTGAAGTCGACACGCACCAGCACACGCTTGCCGGCAAAGTTTTTAGCACCATGGTCGCTAATTGTTTGTTTGCTTGTAGCCATTGATCAAAACCTCGTTTTGGATAAAAAAAGCCCCCGGATGATTTTAGATAATCTATCCGAGGGCTTTTTGCAGTGATTTACTTAGCAGCTACTGGGAGCTTTTTTGCTACGAGAGTAGCGAGCTCTACCAGGCGGTTGCTGTAGCCCCACTCGTTGTCGTACCAGGCCAATACTTTGACCATGCGCTCACCGACAATCATGGTCAGGTCAGCGTCAACGATGGAGGATACTTTGTTGCCGCAGAAGTCGATGGAAACAAGTGGCTTCTCGCTGTACTGGAGGTAACCTTTGAGACCGGATTCGGCAGCGTCTTTGATTGCTTTGTTGACAGACTCAGCGGTGACATCCTTTTTGAGGGTGACGACCAGGTCGACTACGCTCACGTTAGGGGTGGGCACGCGCATGGCGAAGCCATTGAGTTTGCCTTTGAGGTGGGGCATAACCAGACCGATTGCTTTAGCAGCGCCGGTGGTTGAAGGAATCATGGAAAGAGCAGCAGCTCTTGCTCTTCTCAAGTCTGAGTGAGCGCCGTCGAGCAGTTTTTGATCGAGGGTGTAGCTGTGGATGGTGGTCATCAAACCATGCTCGATACCGAATGCATCGTCAAGCGCTTTGGCTACTGGAGCGAGGCAGTTGGTGGTGCAGCTAGCATTGGAGATGATGTTGTGCTTTTCAGCATCATAGTTTTTGTCGTTGACACCGAGCACGATGG
This sequence comes from Candidatus Obscuribacter sp., assembly GCA_016718315.1. Lineage (GTDB taxonomy): Bacteria > Cyanobacteriota > Vampirovibrionia > Obscuribacterales > Obscuribacteraceae > Obscuribacter. The sequence goes on from JADKDV010000003.1 coordinate 799,487, forward strand.
TGATGTCTTCGTTTTTAGCAGGAGCTGAGATAAGTACTTTCTTGGCGCCAGCTGTGATGTGAGCTTTGGCTTTTTCGGCATCGGTAAAAGCACCGGAGCACTCAAGCACCATGTCGATTTCGAGCTTAGCCCAAGGGCAGTTTGCTGGATCTTTTTCAGCGGTAAATTTGACTTTTTTGCCGTCGACTACGAGAAACTCGCCATCAACAGAGATATTGTGCTTGAATTCGCCCAGTACTGAGTCGAATTGAAGAAGGTGAGCTGATTGCTCTAAATTTTGGAAGGGATCGTTGATTGCTACGATTTCCCATTCTTTAGGGGCTGCTTCGATATAAGCGCGAAACACATTGCGGCCGATACGACCAAAACCATTAATTGCTACTCTTGCCATCTGAATATAGTCCTCTCACAGGGAAGTAGAGATAGGCGAGTCATTTATGGCTACTGCGCTCTATCCGGCATGGCTATGAGGATACTGCCGATCTGCTCGTATGCCCCTGTTTTTTATTAGACCTTAAGCCTTTGACCCCCAAAACGCCTCACATCCTTAACATCTTGGGAAAAAACTGTGTGTTCCTCTTGTTGACCGGTTATCATAATCAGTGGTTAGTAATAGCCGACTGCACTATCTAAAAGCTTTATCTAAAGGACAGTGAAATGACTGAGAAAGTTGAAACCGGGCTTAACCAGAAAGTTGAAGCCGTACTCGAAAAGATTCGTCCCATGCTCATGATGGACGGTGGCAATATCGAGCTAGTCGAAGTCAAAGACGGCGAAGTATTTGTGCGTCTGATGGGTGCTTGCGGCATGTGCCCCAGCTCGACAATGACCCTCAAGATGGGCGTTGAGAGATCACTCAAAGAAGAATTGCCTGAAATCAAACGCGTTATCTCTGTATAAGAGCTGAGCGCAGGCTAAGTTAGCATCAAGGTCGGAGGATGATTTCTCCGACCTTTTTGGCATGGGTTGGATTGCGCCAGAAGGTTTTATCCCCCAGCAATCTTGTAAATCGCTGAGTAGCCCTCGTGCTTGCCAAAAGTATTGTCGACAGTGATGGTTACCATCTCATCAGTGATATAAGCCGAGAGATTATTGGTGCGGTCGAGAGCCGCTCCCAGACCATCGATAAAGCCATCATCAAAGCTGACACATTTGACGTTTTGGAGATGTTTGACTTTGTCTTTTATTTGATTGTAAAACTGCTCCATGTCGCGCTCTGTCTTACGAAAGACGTAAAAATCAATGCTGTCGCGCACTTTTGTGGCAATGGTATCGGCCTTCTTAGCCGAGACACTGCCGCAATCAATCCAGAGTGTGATATCACCAGAGTCATTGCGCGCCAGTAAATCCGGCACTACCTGCCAGCCCGGGTCTTCGCCTATGTTGGGATGCTGTTTGATAAACATCAAAAAAGCCACAAGTTTAAGGGCGATACCGTCGCCTGATTCGTTGCTAAATGCGCCTATGACGAGCTTTTCGGTGTAGTCATTTTTGCCGTCATTGGCTGTGATATTAAATGAGTATTTCATATGGCATATTTTTGCAGGCGGCTGGCAAAATCCTCACTGGTATAACTTGCTATTACTTCTTTTAGCTCTGCCTCGCCGTAGGGCATGCCATAATTTAGCCGTTTTATGCTCTCTTTGGTAGATGTTACCGCTGCTAGACTGTTGTGCACGATAGCTAGCGCTATCTCTTTGCAGTGATCCACCACGGTGCTTTGTCCACTCATTTTTTCGGAGCTAGCAGCAGAGACTACAGCATTGATTAGTCCGATGCGACTGGCCTCGGCACTATCTATGGTGCCTGCCGTAAAGAGCATTTCTTTTGTCCGGGCTGTGCCAATCAGGCTCTGTAGACGATCTATATTGGCGTCATCGAGCTGGATACCGAGCTTGGCTACAGGTACGCTAAATTTTGATCTGGCACTGGCATATCTCAGGTCACAGGCAACAGCAAGCAAACAGCCGCCACCCAGGCAGGGTCCATCAATTGCAGCTATGGTGACGAGCTTGCTGTCAGCCAGGGCATTTAAAGCAGTGGCAATGGCTGTCCAGAGCTCTCGGGCTTTAGACTCAGCGCCACAGATTTGACGCAGGTCGTTAAAGTCTGCTCCCGCACAAAACAAATTGTGACTGCCAGTAATGACCAGCACTTTTGTGCCTTGCTCCAATTGACTAGTTAGGATGCTGGGGATAGCCTGCCACATAACGAGCGACAGTGCATTGCGCTGCTCCAATCTATCTATGGTGAGCAAAGTTACCGCGGCGGTAAGTGGGCTCAGCGTCAGTCCTGCCACTTTAAGGTCTGGCATTATTTAGCAAAATCTACAGAGACGGAGTCGCCTTCTTTGACGCCGTGTCTCTCGCAGTAGCCGCCAGCCACTTCGATTACTTGATCGACTTCTATTTGACCGTCAGCAGGATAAGTGGGGCACTCGCTGGATATTTTTGACTTGCAAGGCGGCACATTGTGGCTGATTTTGGCTATTTTGCCATCTTTGATAAAAAGCATATCAAGAGTGATAAAGCAGTGATACATCCAAAACGCCACTGGTCTTGGCGGATTAAACAAAAAAACCATCCCCTGAGTCTCGGGCAAATTGGTGCGGTACATCAAACCGCGCTGCACTTCTTTGTCGGTGGATGCCACTTCTAGTTTGACTACTTCGTTGCCCAATTTGACTTCGGGCATCTTGGCTAGAGCTGCCAGACCGCTCAACGGAGCGATTACAAGGGCAACGAGGGTAGAGAGCGCCAGTTTGTTTTTATTACTCATAGCCAGTGCATTCTGTTGTAAGGGGTTTTTGTGTAGATAAATTGTACCGTGTCCAGTAAGATTCCACGTTTGTGGGCATAAGAGCGCGAGACCACCATGCCTACAGGGTCTATCACCGAGGAAGTGCCTGTGCTTGTGGAGAGGACCAAAAATCTTTTGTTTTCGACAGCACGTAGTGTGGCGCAAGCTAAAAATTGTTTGCCCAGGCTGGAGTTATGAAACCATCCCAGATTAGCGAGACAAACGAGTAGTGATGCACCTTTACGTACTTCGCTGGCGACTAGTTTGGGATAGACTATCTCATTACTTATAGTCACTCCAACTTTGCCAAAGCCGCTGGTCAATAGCTTTGCCTCTGGTGCTTCCAAAAAGCGCTCTTTAGTGGCGGGGATTTTTTCTCTCAGTTCTTCCGGTATTTTTTGATAGATCAAATTGATTGGTATGGACTCACCAAAGGGAATGAGCTTTTGTTTGCCGTAGATTGTGCCTTTGAGATTATTGGGCGTAAGCAGCTTAGCGGCGTTGATATAGCCTTCTTGATTGGGTACCACGGAACCATATATGATTTCTTTTTTCTCTTTTGTCTCTATCTCTTTGAGACGGTTTTCCAGTCCACCAATTTGATCGACAGTAACCACACCTTCTGGCAGTACTATGAGACTGGCTCCCAGATTGCTTGTTAGCTCACTGTAGCGCTGCATGTATTCTTGCTGAGAGATGGTTTTGTAGCGCTCTTCTTCGATAGAGACATTACCCTGGACAATTGCTACTGGCACAGGCGGACACTGGGGCGAGACTTTGAGTGCCTTCTCGGGTCTCACTGCCTCGGTGATGTGGGCAATGCGATACTGCCCCCAGGAGGTTATTAGAGTCAATAGCAACATACAGGCAGTCAGGTCAAAAGTCGCGCCGATTTTAGTATTGAGCTGGTCGGTGCGTTGACCGAGGCGCTTTACCAGTTTGGTAAATTCCATAAAGAGATTGGCGACAACACAGTTGACCAGGATAAGGACAAAGTCAACGGCTGCCGCGCCACCAATTGATGCTAACTGTATTAGAGGCAAGTTGCGACTCTGACTGTAAGCCAGTTGGCATAGCGGAATGCCCATGAACAGTGGGGATGGCGCCAGAATCCAGTTGATAGCTACCCACAAAATCGGCACTACCAATAAATAAGGGTAAAAGGGACGGCGGAAGTGGGCTAAAAATCCAGGTCTGGCTGGGACCAGATGCACCATAACGGCAAAGAGAGCAAAGAGCAGTGAATAGTGCAAACACTCAATAAGCCAGGAAACAAAGACAAGCTGATAGCCCAGGATGTCTGGAATTTTAAGCCAGCCAAGTGGTATCAAGCCGTTAAAAAAGCTCAGGGCGATAGCGTAATAGCCCATGCCAAAGACAAGACCGGTCCAGGCTGCTTGCATTGTGCTGCGGCAGCCTCTGATTAATACCAGAAGTGGTGCAAGTCCAACCCAGGCTAAATAATCCTGGTCAAAGCCTGGTGTGCAAAGCCCGAGAATAGCACCGAGAGCGAAGGCAATCGGCAACTTGATGCGCTGCCTGGCATGCTCAAGATAACCTGACTGGGGGTCAGGCTTTCTGGTGCAATAAGCATTTCTCTCATGAACATCATGTCAATGTTACACTTAATAAGGTCTTGTTTGTACATTCTTAGATGTATATACAGTTGCTATGGAGCTATTAAAATTTCTAATTCAGACTCCACCATGCGCATTCTCGGTATCGACCCCGGTACGGCTACCGTTGGATTTGGCATTGTTGATTACACGCCACCAAATGTATTTGTATATGTAGGGTCTGGTGTCATATCCACCCCCAAGACTCTGGATGCCGGTGCTCGCCTCAAGATGATCCGTGAGGATATGCTCTCTATCTTTGATGAGTATGCTCCGGATCAAACTGCTGTAGAAGCACTCTTTTTCTTTAAAAATGCCAAAACAGTTATGCCTGTAGCGCAGGCCCGCGGTGTCATACTCGAAGCACTGAGCTGTCGCGATCACAAACCTGGCGAATACACCCCAATGCAAGTCAAGTTGCAAATCTCAGGCTATGGCAAAGCCGAAAAACAAGATGTGCAGTGGGCGGTAGCTAAGCTTTTGGGACTGGCTGAGATTGTCAAACCTGACGATGCCTCTGACGCTCTGGCTATTGCTGTCTGTCATGCGCGTATGAGTATGTTTGCTACACCAGTCGAGCGTCTTGTGCCATCTCTCAAGGCTAATAAGCCAATCAAGCGACTTGTAATTAAGTAGCTTTTGTCCTGTATCTCTTTTAAAAGTAGAGGTTGAGTGAGAAAAAACAGGCCAATTTCTCATTCAACCCACTATCAAAAATGAGTCAGGGCAGCTCTATCCATTAGCTGATTTTGCCGCGATACCAGCTTTTTAGATCTTCTTTTAAAATCACCATGCAGATAGCAGCCGCGCTGCCAGCCTGGGCCACGTGGCAGATAAAAAAGGCAATGGCTTCTGGCCAATCGCGAGAGGCCATATCCAGCCAGTTGTGTAGATAAGAGCTATGCACTAATAAAAACGGGTCAAAGATAGTTTGCAGCAAAAAGATCTGTAAAAGATTGATTTTAAAGCGACTTAAAAGGGCCAACAAAAATGCCGCTGATAGCGGGTAAAACATGGTGTATTGCGGTTTAAATTCCAACATTTGGCCACCTAATTTGGATGTGACCAGCCCCAATAAAAGTACAGTAAATTGGCAGAGTATGTAGAGCAAAGTAAAGTGTAGTGCCACTTTGAGTTTGTTTTGATGATCTGTTTTGTGGGGGAATTTATCCGCAAAAACGTCGATGAAGACAAATACAGTAAAGATAAGTGGTGTCAAATTTGGTGGCTCAGATAGAGCTGCCACCAGGGGGACTAGTCCTGCTGCTATAAGGTATTGCTTACGTTTGTCGAATTTTTTATCAGTCAATTTTGTCCCTGATATTGGAGCCAGGCTTTGTCTTTATGATTGAGGGCAAATGCCTCCTGGTAAAAGATCTCAGCCAGTATCTCTAGCGAGTCTAGCAGACGCGGACCAGGACGGTTAAAGTATTGATTGCCGTCAGCGACATAAACACGTCCAGTCTTTACGGCTTTTAGGTTTTGATAGCCTGCTGATGCGGCAAATAACGGCATCTCTTCAAGGGTGCGCTTATTATCAAAGCCGCAGGGCGTGACAATGATTATGTCCGGGTCTTTGTCGACGAGCTCGGCAAATGTCATCCAGGGTGAGTGCTTGCCCGCTGTGCCAAATAGATTAATACCGTTGGCCAGCTCAACAAGCTCTGGCATCCAGTTGCCAGCAGCCATCAGTGGTTCAATCCATTCGACTATGGCTACTGTTGGCTTGCCAGTCTTGTCTGTTAGCGCTTTTGTGCGTCTATTGATTTCAGCTATTTTGCTGCGTGATTGATTTTCAAGCTTAGTGGCTGCTTCTATTACACCAAGTGCCTTGCCTACTTTGCTGAGGTCGCTAAAGTAGTCCTCCAGACAATTTGGCTCTAGAGATATTATCTCGGGTCTGCTTTTGATCATTTGACAGGCTGCTTCTTCGACGTCTTTGAGGCTGACTGCACAGACTTCGCACTGAGCCTGGGTAATGACGTGGCTGGGCTCAAGATTGTCGAGCATTGATGCGTCGACCATGTAGACGCTAAGAGACTTTTCGAGGATTTCTTTGACGCGCTGGTCAATCTCCAGGCTTGTACCTTCCACTTTAAATTTTGGACTGGTGCAGACTGGCAGAGCTTTTACAGACTCGGGATAGTCGCACTCGTGCGATCTACCTACCATAAATTGACCCAGACCGAGGGCGTGGACTATCTCTGTAGAGCTGGCAATGAGTGATACGATGCGCATCGGTACTACCTTTGAGTTGTATAGATAGGTTACTACAGATCTACTGGCTAGGTTTTGAGTCAGTTAGTTAGTCAGTTGTTTTAGCAAAGTCATTGCTTGTTGAGCCTTAGTGGCTGGTACAAATAAATGATCATGGTAGTAAGCTGAAATAGCATTGACTGCGATACCGCAATCTGCCAGGGCTGTCGACATTGCCGCCAAAAATCCTACAGCATTGAGGTCGGAGTGGATGTTGCAAGTGATTAGTGCCCACAGGTCGGCATATTCAAGCTGAGAATCAACTGCTTCTTCTTTAGTGATAATAAGAGTGACGCCTTCCTTTTCTCTAAACAATCCAAGAGGCTTTAGCGCAAGCTTTTCTAAGTGTGCTTCGCTCACAGTACAAAAGACAAATTGATTGCCGTGTAGCTCTGGTTGCATCGATGCGAGTAATATATTCAGGTCTTTTTGCGGCATGATTGCTCCGGTTTGTTGTCAATTTAACTGGCAAATTTAAAATGGAGATTTGACACAGTCTCTAGTCAGGTCGCTAAGACTGGCGGCGCCACTGAGTTGCATGGTCAGGACTAGCTCGTCATACAAGATCTTGAGCACGGCCTCTACACCGTTTGCTCCATCCATGGCCAGTCCCCACAGCACAGGTCGACCCAGTAAAACAGCTCTGGCTCCAAGACACAGAGCTTTGTAGATATCTGCCCCTCTCCTCACACCGCCGTCCATCATCACAAGTGCTTTGCTGTCGTCCTGGTTAGCGGCTACAAATGCACGACTATCACTGACGTCGACACCTTCAAATGTGCGCACAGCCTGGACTATCTCTGGCAGTGCTTCTATACCTGATAGCGCTGTGTCTAATTGTCTTGCTCCGTGATTGGAGACGATAATGCCGTTGGCGCCAGATTTAAGAGCCAGGATGGCATCATCGCCCCGCAGTATGCCTTTGACCAAAACTGGTAGTTTTGTCATTGAGACAATCCACTCCAGATCTTGCCAGGTCAGTGATTGGTCATAGAGAGTGGCGATGTAGTGAGCCAGGTTGTTCTGGACTGTATCTGGCGAGGCATCGAGAGTCTGGAGCAAAAATTTTTCGAGATTTTTGACACTGAGACCGGGCGGCAAATGGAAGTTATTGCGAATGTCGCGTTCTCTTTTGCCCAACTTGGGGCTATCCACTGTCAAAACGAGAGCCTTATAGCCAGAGGCTTCGGCCCGCTTAATTAAGTCCTCGGTGATTTTGCGATCTCGGTAGACATACAGCTGAAACCACAGGCGGTGAGGGACGGCTGCCTGTGCCACTTCTTCGATGCTGCTGGTAGATAACGTGCTCAAGGTCATAATCGTGCCTGCCCGGCTGGCTGCCACGGCTGTAGCGCGCTCACCGTCTGCATGGGCCAGGCACTGAAAGGCCGTGGGCGCGATTACCAAAGGCATAGCAATGTTGCTGCCCAGGAGTGTGGTTTTTGTGTCAACCACACTTACATCTCTGAGCATCTTTGGTCTCAGGCGAATCTCATTAAAGTGGCTGTTATTGAGTTGGAGCGTTATCTCGTCTTGCGCCCCTGAGCGGTAGTAGTCAAAATGCTCAGCCTGTATGGCTTTTGCCGCAATGGCTTCGATATCGTAGAGATTTACTACTGACAAAACAAATTTCCCAAATTGGTCTTCAGATCTTATAAGCTTTTAGGCGCGATGACAATTTTTGGTTTTGACGGCTATATTTTTTTAGTGTCTTTATTGGCGGGGTTGCTTGGTGCTCTCTCTGGGCTTGGTGGCGGCGTGGTACTGGTGCCAGTATTAGTGCTCGCTTTTGGTGTAGATATCCACTACGCCGCCGGAGCCTCTCTGGTCTCAGTTATAGCAACTTCTACTGCCTCTGCCTCAGCTTATTTGCGTGATGGCTTTTCTAATGTCAAAATCGCCATGTTTCTTGAGATTGCCACTACCCTTGGTGCAATGTTTGGCGCTTATCTGGCCGGTCGGGTAGATGGCTCAGTCATTGCTGTTATTTTTGGCTTGATCTTGATATACAGTGCTCTGGCTGGACTGGGCAAACATGCTGAGCATGTGCACGCCGATACAACCACTCCCATTGCCAGATATCTCGGACTCAAAGGTACATATCCAGAGGCTTTTGAGCAAAAGCCTTATGCTGCCAATCATGCTGGTTGGGGCTTTGCCATGATGTCTGTGGCAGGCGCATTGTCCGGTTTACTGGGCGTGGGCTCTGGGGCGCTCAAGGTGCTGGCCATGGATCGCATCATGGGTCTGCCTATCAAAGTCTCCACTACCACCAGTAATTTTATGATTGGTGTGACAGCCTGTGCTAGCGCTGGTGTTTATCTGCGCCGTGGCTATATCGACCCGGTGCTGTCCATGCCTGTGGTCCTTGGCGTAGTCATAGGTAGCCTGGCTGGAGCGCGGCTCTTGCCTCATATCCGGGCTCGGGAGCTGCGTCTTGTCTTTGCTTTTGTGATGCTTGTAGTAGCCGTTGAGCTTATCTACAAAGGGCTTACAGGGGCGATTTGATGACCGACGACAACAGCCACAAAGCTAATATTGAGCCAGGCAGCACTGTCGCTGATATCGAGCGTGCCATCGAGATCAAAATCGCTCTTGTGCTGGCTTTTGGTGTGGTCGTCTCTTGTCTCGTTGTGGCTTTTGGGGCAGTGCTGTTTTTAATGCATCACGGTCAAGATCAAATGCAATTTCATGTTTTTAAAGGAGAACCGCTTTATCTCAGCAACTTGCCCCTGCTCTTTGCTGCTCTCAAAGATTTTAAGGCGATTGCTATTGTGCAGACCGGGCTGATCATTTTGATTGTGACGCCGCTTGTGCGGGTGCTTTTGACGTTTTTGATGTTTGTCAGGCTAAAGGACACAAAATTTGCCTGTATCTCATTGCTTGTATCGATAATTTTGCTGGTTGCTCTCTTAGGTGAAAATTAACTGAGACAAGGGCATCATTAATTAGATTTAGCGGTGTGCACTTGGAAAGGCTTTGTTTGCCTGGTTTAAGCTCTTTGAATCGTGGCGCTAACGTGCTATATTGCCTTCACTTATAGGATTTATCAATGCTCCCGTATTTCATTGCTGTAGCTGCCGCTCTCACTGTATATGGAGCCTTTCAGGGCTTGATAGCGGTTTTGTATCAATTGCCGATACTGATGCCGCAAGCCTATAGCCTGCATTTTACGCGGATGACGTACATCATCGATTTGTTTGTTGCTCTGAGCAACTGGTCTGCTTGTCTTTGCTCGGTGCTTGTCGGTGTCAATCTCTCACCGCGACTACGCGAAAAAAATCGCACTTTTATGGCTGCTCTATTGGCTTTAACTGTTGGTGCTTTGCAGTTGTCAGCCCTGCTTGTGGTCTATAGCTTTGGCGAGGTCATTGGCGGCCAGACCATGCTTTTGTCAGTTATCTATTATGGTGGACTGTTAGCCACTGGCGCTGTTGCCTGCTATCTCTATGAGCGCACCAGTGCGGTCGCTCTGCTTGAGCGTCGTCAGTCTCTGGCTGAGCTATCCGGTCCTTCGCCCTATCACCAGGCCCTCGCCCGTCTTGACAGGCGTCCTGAGTCGATTGCTTTTAAGCAAGTCGATGGCGGCATCGAGGACACAATAATCACCACTCCCATGGAGCGTTTGCCCAATTTAAGCCTGGAAGAGACGCTTACCTTTATCGACTCTGACTTGATTTTGCTAGAAGATGAGCTGCTCAAGATCAGACCTGACCGAGATGCCTATATCTCAGCGATGAGACTGGGACTGGCCATCGAAAAAGACCAGAATTATGCCAATTGCCGCGCTCGCAATTTTACTTTTAGCCAACTGATGAAAGACCTGTCTATGCGACTGGCTGTATCGTCGGCTATGAGCGAAGAATGGAGCGATCTGGCACAAGATCTCACTGTTTACAGTAGTGTTTCTGTGGAGCAGCGCCACATCATCGTGCGCGACATGGAGATGCTTTTGCACGAAATGATTGCAGAAGACTTGCAAAAGGCACGCACACCAGTACTGGTAGGCGTTTAGACCTAATTACTGCGATTTGAGTGTTTATCAACAAGTGCTACTGGCTGGTAGCCTGGGCTTGCGATACCTGGTCCAATAGAGCGATAAATTCATTACGAAAAGTGGCGATAATGCGGCGTAGCTCGGACTTTTGCGTCTCGCAAACAACGCCTCCACCATTGCCGCCATTCATAAAAGCGGTCAACTCTGGTACATCGACGATTGATATGTCGCCGTCATAAGTGGCAAACTCTTCGAGCCACGAAATCGGCGAACTGAGAAAGATCATGTCCCGCTTGGCATAGGGATGTTTAAGCTCGGTCAATTGTCCATCGGGAGTGACAAATCGCAATGTACCAGGCACGATGCGGTACTTGGGCAGCTCATGATCGCCTGCTTGATAGTAGGAAACGGCGTTTTCGTAGCCTTGCAGCTCACTGGCAAGCCAGAGCAGTTTGGCGTCTGGCACTTTGCCTCTCAACTCTGGAAGAGCCTGTGGCAGAGCCTGATTGAAACTGATCTGCCCAGATAAGAGCTGAGACTTTAGATTCTGAAACACTGTAAACCCTCTCGACCCTGTGATCCCGGCACAGGACATATTACGCTTATCAGATTGAAAGAGGCAAGGTAAGGCTGATAACGCGAACTAGTAAATGCCTCTCCATATTTGTTCCACGTGAACGCCATTTTATGCGCTTGAAGGCTGATTAGTGCAAAGTTTTTCTACCATGAGAGAATGCACCGGGAAGAAAGGGCTATAAGCTGCCATAATTTGGCTTTGAATGCTTGGCAATCACTGTGCCAATTCAGAGGAAGCATGACCACTGCAGATGCAACCCATCAGCCTGTCCTGGACCTGACTCAGATCTCACGTCCTGTGGCGCACGAACTCAAGCTCGTGGAAGAATGGTTGACCACAAACTTAATTGACGAGAGCCCCTTTGTCGGAGAGCTGCTCTCCCAGCTATTTGCCTCTGGTGGCAAACGCATTCGTCCACTGATAACACTTCTGGGCAGCGCTGCCAGTCTCAGTGACCCTGCTGTTGATAAGGCTCATAGCAAGCTTGCCAGAGTACACATCATCCTTGCTGTATTGACCGAGCTTATCCACTCTGCCAGCCTCGTGCACGATGATGTTATCGACGCTGCCTCCACTAGACGTGGCAAAGAGACTGTCAATCGCCGCTTTAGCGACAAAATGGCTGTGCTTTTAGGCGATTTGCTCTTTGCCCAAGCCTCAATCTGTCTATCTCGCATCATGAATCCTGTCGTAGTCGGCGTTTATGGTCAGGTGCTGGGAGATCTTTGTTCTGGCGAAATAAGCCAGATGCGTCAGCACTTTAGTCTTAAAGTTGATTTTGACGCTTATATCCAAAAATCAATTGGTAAGACCGCCTCACTTATAGCTGCCGGTGCACATTGCGGCGCCATTTTAAACGCCAGGCCCGATAGCGAGATCAAAGCCCTCAAAGATTACGGTATCAATGTCGGTATTTGTTTTCAGATCGTTGATGACTTGCTGGATATCACAAGCTCCACAGCTAAGACCGGTAAACCAGTCGGTAGTGATCTCAGAGGTGGTGTCATAACCGCTCCGGCTCTCTATATCCTGGAACGCGAGGATGACATGGCCAAAGAGCTAAGTGAGCTTATCCGCACCCGTCAGGTCGAAAACGATGAAGGGCTGGCAAGAGCCGTAGAGATAATCAAAGCTGGCGGTGGTATCACAAAAACCGAAGCTCTGGCAAAAGAGTATGGTGACAAAGCGCAAGCTGCACTCAGTGTCTTTGCTGATAGTGATGCCAAAAAGTCTCTGATTGATGTGATCCAATATGTGCTTACCAGGGTGAGCTAAAAAGAACTTTTATGGGTACCTTTCAACTATCGCAAAAAGACTCGCCTGCCGATAACGATGAGACAGTCTCTGACCCGGCAGTGACAGAGGCGAAAGGTCCTAAAAAGCCCGCTCATCGTAAAATCAGTATTTTTGCTTCGGTGCCGCTATCAATAACTTTGATGGTGCTGATGGCTGCCACCATTTTGCTTGGTGCCTGGTGCCCACAAGAATCACAAGTGGGTCAAGCCAAAGTCTTTGAAGCCTTTGACCGCCAAACAGCTGAGCTGCTTGTGCGCGCCGGTGTTAGTGATATTTTTCACTCCACCTGGTTTTTGGCTCTCACAGCACTTATGAGTCTCAATATCGTTGTTGTTAGCTTTCAAAGAGTATTTCCCAAGCTCAGTGGCTACCTCAAGCGCGATATGCCCTTTTTTGCCGGTCGCGAAATTTCTAAATTGCCTGCCCATGCCACGCTTGTCAGTGCCGATAGTACTCAGACTGCGGCCATTTTGGCCACGCTTTCTGCTACTTTGACCAGACTTGGTTACAAAGTAAAAATGGATGGCGATAGGCTCATGGCCGAGTCCGGTCGTTATGGTCGACTGTCTGCATCCATTACCCATGTGGGCTTGCTTTCATTGATGGCTGGTATTTCAATTACCAGCTGGACTGGGTTTACGGGGTTTCAGCCAGTCCTACTGGGACAAGCACTCAACTTTGATGATGCCAAACATGCCTCACTCTGGATTGGCAAAAAGCCAGACTGGACTGCCAAAGTAGAGAGCAGCAGACGCGAAAACTATCCCACTGGCGAAGCCAAACAGTGGTATAGCAATTTGAGTGTTATTAAAAATGGCAAGGCCGTAAAGACTCAAGAGATCTCGGTCAATAATCCGCTCAGCTATGACAATGTCGATATCTATCAATCAAGCTGGGGGCTAGATCAAGTCGTCATCAGCTTTAACGATAAAGAGCGCACTCTTGGTTTGCAGAGTATGGGCCAAAAGTACGCTGCCTTTTTGCCTCTCGATGCCGATACAATGCTAGTACTCTCTCTCAATAGCGAAGGCAAGGAGCTGAGAGTATTTGGTAAGAGGCGTGAGTGGGAAGCACCCAAGCTTTTGCAAGTAGTACCCGTGGGACAGTCCATCAGTCTTGGTGATGTCCAGATGAAGTTTGTCAAAGTGTTGCCCATCACAGGTTTGCAATATAAATGCGATCCGGGATTGCCAGTCACTTATGTCGCTTTTTTCATCATTATGGTTGGCATTTTTCTTGCCGCTGTACCGCACAGACACTTCTGGTGCGCTGTCGAAAAATCAGATAACGGTGCTCTGATTTATTTGGGCGGCACATCGAGAAAGGCTAAAGTCGGCTTTGAGCGCGGGCTGGATAAAATCAAAGAAAGTCTCAGTAAGCAGTTTAATCTGGTAACGCAAACGAAAATTGAGGATACCCCATGACTGATTTGCAGATGACACTGACTAATACCGCTGGACTATCGTCGGTGATGTCCCTCTGGGTATTTGTTGTCTCCAATATGAGCAGCAAGTTTAAAGAGCGTGCCATTAAAGTAGCAAATATCGTACTGGCTATAGGCTTTGTTGCTCTATCGGTGGCCATTGTTGCTCGCGGTATAGAGGCGGAGAGATTTCCTCTGGCCAATTTGTACGAGTCGCTGCTTTGGTTTGCCTGGGCTATTATGGGCGGATTTTTATTTGTCTCGCGTGCATATGGTGTCTATCAGCTTGGCTGGTTGGCCTGTCTTACTGCTGCTGTGTTTTTCTTTTATGGTAATTGTCTGCCCCAGAGTCAGCATGATATTGCCCCTCTGGTGCCAGCTCTAGTCAGTTACTGGAGATGGGTGCATGTGCCACCACTTATAGTCTCGTATGCCATGTTTTTTTTGGCAGGACTTAGTGGTCTTATCAATCTCTGGCAATCAGGACGACTCAAGAGTCTGTGGATCTGTATCATTGCCATTGTTGTTGCAGGCTCGGCGATTGGTATGGGTACTTTTAGCGACCAATATGATGTGCACTTATTGCAAGCACTCTTTATGGGCGCCAGTCTGATTGGTCCAGCATTGGCATTTATGGTGCTTGGTCAAATCAACAATAAAGTAGCTGATGCTCCGGGCCGTGCTCGCACTGCCGAGATAAGCGATGATGTAGGCTTTAGATGCGTCAGTGTCGGTCTGCCCCTTTTGACCTTTGGTATCATCACCGGTGGCTTGTGGGCCAATCATGCCTGGGGTAGTTATTGGTCCTGGGACCCCAAAGAGTCTATGGCTCTGGTTACCTGGCTTTCTTATGCCGCCTACATACATTTGCGCATCCAGCGTGAGCTGAGCGCTCCCAAGATGTCTGTGGTAGCAGTGATTGGTTTACTGCTCACACTACTTACTTATCTGGGCTTTAACTCACTTGGTTTTGGTGGTTTGCACTCTTACGGCAAGTTTAAAGAGACTGCACCGGCTCAAACTCAAGCTAAATAACTAAATAGTCCTGACAAAAAAGCCCCGCTTTACAGCGAGGCTTTTTTGATTGTTTGGCACTGCCTTTAATTTTCGAGGTAGTCTTTGAGTTGGCTACCGGCGTCAGATTGACGCAAAAAGCGTAGTGCTTTTATCTCTATCTGTCTGGTGCGCTCGCGGGTGATACCAACGAGTTTACCGACTTGCTCAAGAGTGCGGGGCTTACCATCATTGAGACCAAAACGCAGGATGATGATCTCGCGCTCTCTTGGTGTGAGCATCGAGAGTACTCCTCTGATATCTTGCGACATCAGTGTTTGAGAGGCTGTGCCTTCTGGTCCTTCGTGATTTTCATCCTGCACTATTTCAGCCAGACTGTTGTCTTCTTCCTCTCCATAGGGTGTATCGAGAGATAGAGGCGAGCGGTTGGCCGCCAGGATATCGCGCACTTTTTCGATGCTGGTGGTCATTTCTTTGGCCAGCTCCTCAAGAGTAGGACGTCTGTCCAGCTCTTGGGATAGTTTGCGCGTCACTTTGCGCAGATTGTTGATGGTCTCAACCATGTGCACAGGCACACGGATAGTCCTTGATTTATCAGCAATAGCGCGAGTAATACCCTGCCTTATCCACCAGGTGGCGTAAGTACTAAACTTATAGCCACGCTCAGCGTCAAATTTTTCGGCAGCTCTAATCAGTCCCAGGTTGCCTTCCTGAATCAAGTCCAGGAGCGGCAATCCGCGGTTTTGATATTTTTTTGCGATACTCACAACTAGTCTCAGGTTAGCCTGCACCAGTTTGTGTTTGGCCAGGGCGTCTCCTATCTGGATACGTCTTGCCAGTTCTATTTCTTCTTTGGCAGCAAGCAATTTGATCCGACCAATTGAGCGCAGATAAAACTGCACCGGGTCTTCGCCGGGTGTGCTAATAAGCTTGCCACGTGGAGATATGCCCTCATCGGGAGCCTCACCTAGTCCGTCATCTATTGCTTCTGGATTATCGAGGTCGATTTGACTGATAGAGACCACCTCTTCTTCAAAGGGATCTTCAAAAGACACTTCCTCGACAAATTCGAATTTTTTTTGCGCCGCTTTTCTTGCCATTGTGTTTGGCGGTTTGCACCGCTGGTTGGGGTTTCCGTATTAAGAACAAAATTTTGGGATGCTAAAGCGAGCCTCTCAGGTAAAGAGACTGTTAAGCAAAACTCTTTCATCGACTCACCCTTTGGGGTGACGACCCTCCTTATTAAATGTTCCACGACGGCTCTTGGAAACCGGGTAAACCCTAGATTAGGATTGGGTTAAGCAAGTAAAGCTGAGCCTCAGGCATACTCAGAGTGAGCCCCCAGCGTGGCTTACAAGCAAAAACGCCCCCGCCTTAATTCTGGCAGGAGCGTTTTACAAATAGAAAGGTTACCTAAATGCGAATTTCTTGAATTACGCCGTCTTTGACCAGTATTTCTCCACCTTCCAGTCTCTGGAAGATGTTTTCGCCGATTCTCACTTCCACTGGGTTTTCTACTGTGAATTGTGTAACTACACTGCCCACTGGTAGCTCCGTGAGAGCCTGATTTTGTCCTTGCATCTCTTCTTTGAGTTGCAAAAGACGCATTTTTTCGGCTTCTACTTGATTGCGGATGGTCTCTATCTGCACCCGGGCGTCGTTAGAGACGACACCGCCAGCACGTTTTTCGATGTCTGATATGGCGCGTTTACCTTTAAACTCCAGTTGCTGAAGCTCAGCATCTATCTGTTGTATGTTGCGCGAAATTTCGCTAGCCACCTGATTTTTGAAATTTTCAGTGACTATTGCTCTGACAGCGATCTGACGGATCAGGCTAATTGACTCAGCCATCTAACCTCCTAACCAAAATACCTTCAAAAAGTTTAGCAGCATGACATCTTTTAAAATTTCTCTGACACAGATTTGGCCTGAGTAAACAGTAAGAGATAGTCCCGTCCGCCCGCTTTTGAGTCAGTACCGCTCATGTTGAAGCCACCAAAGGGATGGACTCCGACGAGTGCTCCGGTACATTTGCGATTGATGTAAAGATTGCCGCAATGAAATTCACGACGAGCCTTTTCTAGTTTTTGGCGGTTGCGGCTGTATACCGCTCCAGTTAAGCCAAACTCGGTGTTATTGGCGATTTCTAAAGCATGATCAAAGTCATTGGCTTTGATAAAGGCCAGCACTGGTCCAAAGATTTCTTCCTGTGAAATACGAGCCATCGGATCGATACCGCTAAAAATAGTGGGTTCGATATAGAAGCCACCATCGGCAGTGTCGTGTTTGTTGCCGCCGTGTTCCACTTTGCCTTCTTTTTTGCCAATCTCTATGTATTCTAAAATGCTTTCGTAGGCTGATTTGGAGCTGACTGGACCATAATTGTTAGCCGCTTCTTCCGGTGTGCCTATCTTGAGCTTTTTAGTGCGCTCTACAACTTTTTTGACTATTTCATCATAGACAGAGGCATCGACTATAGCGCGACTGCAAGCTGAGCACTTTTGACCCTGGAAGCCAAAAGCAGCGGCTGTGATGCCATCGGCTGCCAGATCTAGGTCTGCTTCTTTATCAACAATGATGCTGTCTTTGCCGCCCATTTCGGCCACCACTCGCTTGATCCAGAGTTGTCCTTTTTGTGGTTTGGCGGCCATTTCGTTGATGCGCAGACCGACTTCTTTGGAGCCGGTAAAGGCGATAAATCTGGTCTTGGGGTGAGCGACGAGCATGTCGCCGACACTCGCTCCCGGTCCTGGTACAAAGTTGAGTACGCCTTTTGGTAGACCGGCTTCTTCCATGATTTTGACAAACTGGTAGGCAATAGCCGGTGTTTCCGATGACGGCTTGAGCAGTACAGTGTTGCCTGCCACAATCGCTGCTGAGGTCATGCCCACCAGGATAGCGAGAGGGAAGTTCCATGGTGGGACGACAAGTCCAACACCAAGAGCGACGTAATAAAGTTCGTTTTCTTCGCCAGCGTATGGTGTGAGCGGTTGTGGTCCGCCCAGTCTGATCATTTCGCGGCCATAAAAATCGAGAAAATCAATTGCTTCGGCTACATCACCGTCAGCTTCGGCATAGCTTTTGCCAATCTCAAGGATGAGCCAGGCCGTCAGCTCAGCTTTTTTGCGACGCATGATGGCAGCGGCTTTGAGTAGATAGCGAGCACGCTCTTTGGGACAAACAGTCTTCCAGCTTTCAAAAGCCTTGAGTGCCGCTTGCATTGCCTTTTCGGCCAGGTCTTTGTCAGCTTTGCTAAAAGTGCCAATTACTTCTTTGGGTTTAGCGGGGTTGGTGGACGTCAGGATGTCCTGAGTTTCGATTTTTTCGCCGTCGATGACAAGGGGGTATTTCTTACCCAGTTCGCCACGCACTTTTGTGATGGCTGCTTTGAGGGCGTCACAATTGGCGCTCTGGCTAAAGTCTGTAAATGCTTCGTTTTGAAACTCATGAATCATGTTTAGTATTCTCGCTAAGGAACCCATGCTAAGGATATATTCTTAGCTACCTCTTTTTTTATAAGTAGAAATAGATTTAGTCTTGTTGTTAAATAAGCTAAGGTAGCATTCGAGGTTTTATGAAGCAGTATCTAGATATGGTGCGCCACGTACTCGAAAACGGTGAGCGCAAAGAAGATAGAACCGGTACTGGCACTATCTCGATGTTTGGCATGCAAACCAAATACGATTTGCGCCAGGGCTTTCCTCTATTGACCACCAAAAAAGTCAACTTTGCAGCTGTGGTCAGAGAGCTACTCTGGTTTTTGCGCGGCTCCACCAATATCAACGATGATCTCACCCAGCACACACCTATATGGGATGCCTGGGCTGACAAAAATGGCGAGCTAGGACCTATTTATGGCTATCAGTGGCGCAACTGGCCTGTTTACACCAAGGTCACAGAAGACGGTCAAGGAGTGCTTTATCGCCAGGGGCATATCGATCAGATAAGCAATGTGATCCAGCAAATCAAGACCAATCCGGATAGTCGCAGATTGCTTGTTACTGCCTGGAATGTGTCGGATATCGACAAGATGGCGCTGCCGCCTTGCCATATGATGTTTCAGTTTTATGTAGTCAACGGGCGTCTTGATTTGCAGCTCTATCAGCGCTCAGCCGATTTGGCTGTTGGCGTGCCTTTTAATATTGCCAGCTATGCTCTGCTTTTGATGATGGTGGCAAACGAGTGCAAACTCAGCCCAGGTATTTTTACTCATACGTTTGGTGATGCTCACATCTATCTAGATCATCTCAAGGGTCTCGATGAACAGCTCAAGCGTGAGCCCGGTACTCTCCCCACTGTCACTATTGCTGACAAGCCGGTATTGCAGCTGGGCTTTGATGATTTTGAGTTGCACAACTACAGCCACCAGGGCTTTATCAAATTTCCAGTGGCGGTCTGAGGCAATCAGTGCGCGAAAAATTCGACATAGTCGTAGCTTGCGATCAGAAGTTTGGCATAGGCAAAAACAATAGTTTGCCCTGGCGTTTGTCTCAAGACCTCAAATACTTCAAAGAATTGACCTTGAGTCGACCACCAGTGGAAGACGAAGTGCCGAAGCGCTCCAATGCGGTCATTATGGGACGTAAGACCTGGGAATCGATTCCAGCTCAATATCGTCCTCTAGCTGGTCGCTTTAATGTTGTTTTGACGCGCAATTTAAATTACCAGCTGCCTCAGGGTGTGTTTAAAGCGCCATCACTGGATGATGCTCTCAATTTGCTGAGCAAAGGTCCGGTTGATAGAGTCTTTGTAATTGGCGGTGCTGAAGTCTATAAAGAAGCACTGATACATGATCGCTGCGGATTGCTCTATGTCACAGAAGTAAGAGCAGTGTTTGAATGCGATACATTTTTGCCCGATTTTAAGCCGTTTTTTCAGCTTATGTCATGCTCAGAAGTAGTGACCGAAAACAACATCGACTTTTGCTTCAAAGTATATGAATTCAGTCTGGCTGATCACATTATCTATAAAGAGGCAGCTTTAGATGGCGAAGAAAGCCTGCTTTAAGTGTTGGCCTGTTGTTGCAGTTTTGGCACTGTTGTTTTTTGCTATGAGCAGTTTGCAAGCTGGTCATAGTGGTGAAGTCGAATCAAGCAAAAATGACCCTGTCAAAAAAGGCAAAATGGCTTTTGTCAGAGCCAGCTGTTGGGGCTGTCATGCCCATGGTGATAATACTCTCAATCAAGATAGACCACTCAAAGGCGCGGCCTTTTTAAGGCGCTATCCCAGTGACCAAAAAATACGAGCATTTGTGCGTCAGGGATCGCCCCGGCGCGGTA
Organism: Candidatus Obscuribacter sp.; assembly: GCA_016718315.1. Taxonomy (GTDB): domain Bacteria; phylum Cyanobacteriota; class Vampirovibrionia; order Obscuribacterales; family Obscuribacteraceae; genus Obscuribacter. Next base: position 819,744 of record JADKDV010000003.1, read on the forward strand.
TGCCGGCATTTAGCAAAGAGCGACTCTCTGACAGCGATCTCGACTCGATAATTGTTTTTATTCGCAGTCTTACGCCTGCTAAATAGTGGTATCAAATCCGGTGCTAGATGAAAGATAAGCTGACTGTTGATTTACTTCTGAGAGCCTACTGTCAGGGTATTTTTCCGATGGGTAGCGATGATGGCGTGATTCGCTGGTATTCGCCCGATCCCCGCTGTATTTTTGATCTCGATGACTTCCATGTACCATCTCGCATGGCTCGTACTTATCGCAAAAATCTATATGAGATGCGGGTTGATACATGCTTTAGAGAAGTAATGATCGCATGCAGCGATCGCCAAGAAACCTGGATCACTGAGCCCATTCTTGAGGTCTATTGCCAGCTGCATCAATACGGCTTTGCTCATTCGGTGGAGAGCTTTTGTGACGGCCAGCTGGTCGGTGGTCTTTATGGCGTTACTGTCGGCGGTGCTTTTATGGGTGAATCAATGTTTGCCCGTCGCACCGATGCCAGTAAATACGCCTTGATATATCTGGTCGAGCGCCTAAAAGAGCGCGGTTATATATTGCTTGATACTCAATATAACAACAATCACCTGGCCACGTTTAATGCGGTAGAAATACCTCGCATTGAGTACCTGGCCAGGTTGAATGATGCTCTGATGTTGAACTGTAAGTTTGATTAGCAGCTAAAGTCGAGGGATGGCTTATTTGCCAACCATTTTCTTCATGCCATTGCCCATCGCTTTGCAGCCCTGCCAAAGCTTTTTGGGTGCCCACATGATGCCGCGGCCTACTGCTTTAGCTCCATCAGCTAGTTTGTTGTCAGCATATGCACCTTGACCGGTGACTACTGCAAATACTATGGCGGAAGCCAGACAAAGTGCGATTTTAGCTTTCATTTTTACTTGATTCCTCAATTGATGTGGGCTCATTTTTGCACCAAACTGTTTATTTGTAAAATAGTAGAGTTTTCACAACAATGGGAATAGCAGCACTGCTTATATCATCACCATTGCGCAATGGTAGACCGATATCGAGATAGTCACCGTCTTCTACGTCGATACCATCAACAGTAATTATTCTTTTATTTGGTATAAGTCCTTTTAAAATTTGGCTCAGGCTCATCGCTATGTCGATTTTTGTAATGATAATAATTGGCTCCGGTAGACCATCTATTACTTCTGCCAGTGAGCGCGCCAAGCTCTGCAGTGAGCTGTAATTTAGAGTGGTCAGACTGAGATCGGTCAGTACCAATGCTACTGGTTTTGTCTGTTGCTCAAGGTCAATTGCTAGAGTGGAGAGCGCACTCCTTATATATGATTGTAAATTGCCTTTGACCGATACTTTTAAAAGTCGAATATTTTTGAGTGGTAGGAGTGCAGCGCTAGCGTCGATGGTGCAGCCCGAAATTTGCAGGCTGTGCATGCCTGCTCCAATCACTGTGGCGCGTATGGCACTATCCACAACTTTAATTGGTATGGGCCAGTTGTCTGCTTGTTGTTTGATTGCCGCAGCAAAAAAATATCCCAGGTCATTGAATGGTATGTAGTCAATACTGTGAAGCTGCTCCATGAGCGCTGCTACGCCTCCCGAAAACCAGTATTCATCAACATCTTGCGCTGATAGTAGCGCGTCTGGGGTAAGCGCTTGTGAAGCAAGTGTGAGTTGCTCTAGATATCTTTTGTCATGGTTTGAGTGTAGTGCTTTTGTTTTTGCCAGACCAAGGGCAAAACAAAGTCTTTGTGCTTGTTCTTCTCCCAGTCTCTGAGCTTGGTTTAGCGTGATTGTTTGCTCAGTGATATTGCACTCTTGCAATAAATTCACACCTGCTTCAGTGGCTTCAGTCACTGCCAGCATTTTGTCCTGCCAGGCTAGTTTTACTTCTCTGCCACCAATTTTGATGCCGAGTGTTTTGATGATTTTGCCGCAGGCTATCAAGGCGATGTTTGTTGTGCCGCCGCCGATATCAATATTTACAATCGTCTTTGCTGTTTTTGCGCTGTATTCGACTGCACCAGAGCCTCTCGCTGCCAGTGCGCTCTCCAGATCTGGTCCAGCACTTTCAACAACAAACTCTCCAGCCAGTCTGGCAATGGCATCAGTAACAGCTCTTGCATTGCGCGCTCTGGCTGATTCACCTGTGATCAGTACGGCGCCAGTATCTATTTGCCTGGCATCAAGACTATTTTGTTTGTAAAACTTCTCCAGCAATTGAGCCACACCATCACCATCAATTGCTTGATCTTTGAGTGGGGTCAAATAAACTTCGCTCTGGTATACGATTTGCCGTTCTTTGATTGTCAGTTCTGGTATGCGTGTAGCGCATGCCTGGTTTTCTAGGGTTAGGCGCGATACCACCATATGTGTTGTGGTGGTGCCGATATCAATGCCAACACTGAGCAGAGCTGTTTTCAATTTTTAGCCAAGTGCCTGTAATTGCACACCGGACATTTTTTTGTCCAATATACGCAAGATGCATTTGACAATAAAAGCGCCGGCTTCCAACGGTGGTGTGCCGCTTTTGTGTATGTTGGAGATCACTGTGCGGTCGGAGCTAATCGTAGTTGGTCCGGGATTGTATGTGAGATATGCCGATAGACTTGAAGCACTACTGAGCCCCGGTCTCTCGCCGATTAAATTGACTGCCAGGCGTGCTTTAGCGGTATAAGCAATTTGATCAGCAACTGCAACTCGCCCCTGTTTGACTACAACTGTTTGGCCGGTCGTAATTTTTGCTTGATTGAGACCGTCGAGTAGCATTGGGTAGAGGTCCGGTAAATTTTCTTCCAGGGCAAAAGATGATAAGCCGTCGCTAATTACGATTTGTACATCAATCATATCGGTGGACATTTTACTTTTCAGCTTTGCTAAAACTTCGTCGCTTAGTTTTTTACCGAGTGGAGGATTGACCACAAAATTTTGTCTATCGCCTGCCATCGTGGTGACAACTGGCAAGTCATAGTGAGTAATAAAACCATCGATAAAGGACTGTGATACTTCGCTCAGTACAGCATCCACAGCAACTGCGTGATCGGCTCTAAATGAAAGCCAGCTATCAGTAAGCGGTCTTACACCGCAACGACCTACACCGAGACGGGCTGGGGTGAGCATAGCTAAATTACTTTGATTGTTTGACATAAGCTAAATAGGTTACACTATCCAACCCCATCGATATATCTCTGATATTGCTAATGAATCTTTCGCAAAAACTCAAAGGTCAAAATTTTCATTTCTCTTCAATCAAAGAAGTTCTGGCTAAGGCCAATGAAGAGAAGTCAGGAGATAGGCTCGCTGGTCTTGCTGCTAATTCAGCGTTAGAACGTATCGCAGCCAAGTCAGTGCTTGCCCAGCTCACTCTTGCTAATCTGCGCGAGGAGCCAGTTGTACCTATTGAGAGCGATGAGGTAAGCCGTCTCGTTGATGCCGCGATTGATGAGCAAGTTTATGCGCGCATCAAAAATTGGACTTGTGCTGAGCTGAGAGAATTTTTGCTGGATGACAAAAATACTTCAGCTGATATCAACGAAATTAGACCTGCTTTGACTGGTGAAATGGCCGCTGCTGTTTGTAAGCTCATGTCGAATATGGATCTTGTGCTTGCCGCTAAAAGATGTCCCGTTGTCGTAAAACGAGCATCAACACTGGGTTTGCCTGGGCGTATTGCTTCTCGGTTACAACCCAATCATCCAGCAGATGGCCTGGCTGGCATTACTGCTTCGATTATGGAAGGACTCTCTTATGGAGTCGGCGATGCTGTGATTGGCATCAATCCTGTTTTTGATAGTGCCGAAACTGTCGCTCGCCTTCTGGATGAGACTGACAAGATTATTCAAAAATATGAGATACCGACACAAAACTGTGTGCTCTCACACATCACCACTCAAATAAAGGCAGTACAAAACGGAGCAAGAGCCGGACTTTTATTTCAGAGTATTGCTGGCACCGAAGCTGGTAATCGCTCCTTTGGTATCGACAGCGCACTAATTGAGTCCGCTGTAGAGCTGGGCAAAAAACAAAATAGCGATGGTGAGCGCTTCATGTATTTTGAGACAGGTCAGGGTTCAGAACTGAGTAGCGCTACCCATAACGGTGCTGATCAAGTAACTCTGGAGGCTCGCTGTTATGCTTTTGCCAGATTGTACGAACCATTTCTTGTAAATGATGTTGTTGGTTTTATCGGACCAGAATATTTATTTGACGGTAAGCAGATGATTCGAGCTGGACTTGAAGATCACTTTATGGGCAAGTTGCTCGGTCTGCCAATGGGTATTGATGCTTGCTACACCAATCACATGAACTCAGATCAAAACGATCTAGAAAATCTCACCATCTTACTCACTGCTTCTGGCGTTAATTATTTTATGGGCTTGCCCATGGGTGATGATGTCATGCTCTCTTATCAGTCCACTAGCTTTCATGACATTGCCAGTTTAAGAGAAGTATTTGGTCTTAGACCTGCGCCTGAATTTGAAGCCTGGTTGAGTGAAAGAGGGCTCTACCATGACGGTCATTTAACTGCGCGTGCCGGTCAGTCTTTGCTTTAAAATCCACTCGATGTATCAGAGGTTGAGGCATTGCCGCCGCTACTTGAGCCGCTCGATCTATCGCCATTGTTATCTTGCGGTCTTGATTCGGATGAGCTATTTGCATTGCGCTGAACTGGTTCGTCGACATGAGCTGAGATGATGCGATCGCCAATGCCAATGCTATAGACAGTATTGAGTCCGCCCACCACCATGCCAAAGACAGCGTACTGTCCATTGAGAGATGGTTTGGCCTGTTTGAGAATGTAAAACTGGCAGCTTGCCGAATCAGGATTGGCGCTGCGGGCCATCGCCACCATGCCGGGCTGTCCATGGCCCAGTCGTGGACTTACCTCGAGAGGCACGTAACGCACCTGACCGGTCGCTGGGTCGACGAAATTGCCTCTACCGTTACCGTAAGGACAGCCGCCTTGAATGAGCCAGCCTTCGACGCGGTGAAAGGTCTTGCCGTTGTAATAACCACGAGAGACGAGGTCTAAAAAATTGTTGGCTGTATTGGGGGTGAAGCGCCTGAAAACACGAATGGCAATTGGACCTTTTGTTGTTTCCATAAGCACAACAGGATCAGCGCCCTGCGAATTTGCCGGAGCAATTGCCAGGACTGAGGCAGCAATTCCAGTCAGTACTAAATTGAGCGTTCTTTTCATCAGCCCTCCAGTTTTTAGATCTAGCCCAATTTTTCATTTATTAAACGTGGATAGCCCTGTGTATATACTCGGAGGTTTTAATCCTGTCCTAAAGGGAACATGTCTGCCAAAGGCCTTTAACATTTAGTGTTAGGTAAAGGTCGTACTCAGATTGAAAGGTGGCAACAATGGCTCTTTATGCGGATCTTCACAGGCATTTGGGTGGAGCGCTGCATCCGCGAATCATCTACAAATTTTTGCAGCGCCAGGATCACAAAGTGCTCAGTTACTTTCCTGACTATGACGGTTTTTATAGCTGGTTTACCCGGCCGTGTCGTACCCTCGAAGAATTCGTCAAAATTCACTCGCTTGTTGAGGAACTGCAGAGCCTCGAGCATCTTCCTTATTTTTGTCTGCGACTCTGTCGCGGTGCCTATACCTTCGAAAACCTGCAGTATTTAGAGCTTCGTTACAATCCCTATTTTCGTACTGATCATGATCTTGCTCCCGCTAAAAGATTGGGTCAGATGAATTTGATTGTTGAAGTTATCACCGCCAACTTGCGTCCAGCGGAGTGGCCAATCACTGTAAAACAGATTCTCTGCTTCGATAGAAGACTGCCCAAGTCCATAAATGAAGCCATTCTAAAAGTGGCCCAGGACAATATCGGACCGGTAGTTGGAGTTGACCTGGCTGGTCCTGAAATAAATACTGAGAAGACGGAAGAGTGGATCAAGCTCATGAGTAAGGCCAGAGCGAGTGGTCTCAAGACAACTTGTCACCTTGGTGAGACAAGTGTCGATAACGTTGATCCCCGCTTCTTTACAGTGCTTGATCGCATTGGTCACGGCATACACATACCGCTTGCTAAACCTGAATATTTAAAAGACCTGGCAAAAAGGCAAATCACTCTTGAAGTATGTCCGACCAGTTACAGGCAGACTGGAGTGCTCAAAGATTTTGGAGATTTGCGAACAGTCTTTGCGCGCTGTCGCGATGCCGGAGTGGCTGTGGCTGTTTGCACCGATAACCCCGGTCGTAATCCTGCGCCTTGTACTTTGCCCGGCGAATATGAACGATTGATCGATCATGACGTAATCGACTTTGGGGAACTCAAAGAAATTCAAAACGAAGGATTTAGATCTGCCTTTGGCTTTGTCGGTGGCGCGCGAAACTAGTTCTAAGCGCGTGAAAGCCTGTCTTCATCCAGTTTGTATTCAGTTTCAAGAGAGCGGCTCAACGGTCGCTCTCTTCTTTTTTGGATATTCAATTGGGGTCATAGGCCCCCGGCTCAAAAAAATTCGTAGCATTTTGAAAAAAAACTTTTGCCAGGATCTTGTCCTTAAAATCGATAGAGTGGTGTCTTTGTACTCTCTCGAAATGCTGATGATAAGCCAATTTCAAAATGGTATTGCGTGTGGTGATAAGAATTCAGTGTGCCCGGTTGGTAAGATTTCTAAAAGTTGCTTCTGTATTTTCTATTGCAATTTATTGAATTCGAATGTACTCTATGGCTCGTGTGGTGTGACAGAAAAAGGGCGGCACCAAAAACAGTGACTGCTCTTTAAAAAAAACGGTGGTGGTTAGTAGAAAAGGACAGCGACAAATCGGTCGCTTATTTAAAAGACAATCCTATATATAGGATGCGATTCCACAAAATCGGTTTTTCGAATAACTATAGAGAGTCCTCTACTTCAATTAAAAACAAATGGGCATTGTCTGTCTGTTTGTGACTGCTGCCGTGTTGAATACTAAGGGAGGATAATTAATGGCAACTAAGCCTGCAAAGAAGAAGAAAGCAACATCCAAGAGAACAAATCCGGCTGTTGCTGCAGAAGAAACAACAGCAGCGGCTAAACCAAAGAAAGCCGCTAAGAAAACTGTTCGCAAAACTGCTGCTAAAAAAGCTGCTCCTAAAAAAGCTGCTGCCAAAAAGACTGTAGCTAAAAAAGCTGCTCCTAAAAAAGCCGCTGCCAAAAAGACAGTAGCCAAAAAGGCTGCTCCTAAAAAAGCTGCTGCCAAAAAGACCGTAGCTAAAAAGGCTGCTCCTAAAAAAGCCGTTGCTAAAAAGACTGTAGCTAAAAAGACAACCGCCAAAAAGACAGTAGCCAAAAAGGCTGCTCCTAAAAAAGCCGCTGTCAAAAAGACTGTAGCCAAAAAGGCTGCTCCTAAAAAAGCTGCTTGCCAAAAAGACCGTAGCTAAAAAGACCGTAGCTAAAAAATCAGTCGCCAAAAAGACAGTAGCCAAAAAGGCTGCTCCTAAAAAAGCTGCTGCCAAAAAAGCTGTAGGCGCCAAAAAGAAGCCAGCCGCTAAGCGCGCTACCAAGCGTACTAAACCGGTTGCAGCTGCAACAAATACTGGTTCAGAATCAAGCGAAGGTTAATTTCGGGTTCTTTATCAATCGATAAATAAGAAATCTCCCGCCTATAGCGGGAGATTTTCTTTTAGCACTGTCTCTGGTGCTATGGTCTGGCGTGACTTCTGCCAGATTTGAGGCAAACTTGTGACCAGCTCATGGTTGTCCTCAAGTTTTATTAGTTCAACACCCGGGTTGTTTGACTGCACAGCCGCACTGTTGTCATACGGTACTGTCTGATCGTCTATGCCGTGAAAGATCAATGCTCGATTTTTCAATTTGATCTCTTCTGGTCTACTCATCGCCAGTGGATGTTTTTCCAGGTCACGTACAAATTCATACGAAAGTGGTGCTTCTCGACCAAGTGCATAGTGCATAAAATTTCGGCTGCCATTTTTTTGCCAGGTAGCTAATGCATCGGCACTACCAAGAAATAGTGGCCAGCGACTGGTGATACCAAATCCTGGTGCAAGCAAAATAAGTGCGCTCACATCTAGATATTGCTCTGCCAGAATAGTGGCCAACAAACCACCCATGCTGGAACCAATCAGCACCAATTTTTTGGCATTGAGTTTTTGCGCACAACTAAGAGCAGTGCTTATCTGATGAGATAGCGTCATGCTAAAAAAGTCTGGTTGATTGAGATCTGGTACTGCGCAGTCGATACCAGCTTGGCTCAACTGAGATGCAAAATAGACAGCCTTTTTGCTTTGGGGACCAGAGGCAAATCCATGCAGATAAAGGACTTTTGTCACGGCACGCTATTTACAGAAGTGGTCGATCCGACAAAGCCATACCAGGGATTGCTATTGATCAAACTAGTCAATTGCAATTCAAGAGATTCTTTATCGCCAGCATCGGCTTTGGTAATAAGCAGTTTGCCGGGTGCTGAATAAAAGGCAAAAACCCAGACTCTACCCTTGTCTTCCAGGCAACAGATCCACTGATGAAAATCTGGTGGTTGAATCAGGTAATAGGCAAAGGCACCAATTTCGCCTTGCTTAAAAAACTTGTCGAGTGAATCTGTCCACTCTGGTTTGTCCATCAAATATAAAGTCTGTCTCGGTAGACCACCGCTGAGTATCTGGGTGGCATTGGCAAGTTTGGTCATATCAGCCCAGACAGTCGGCAGATAGAGATAAAGAGTGCCACCAACGTCGCGAGTAAAATCTAGCGGACGCAAACTCCAATCTGGAGTCTGGCTTGAATGTATATAGTTGTCAAAAGTAAAGCTCTCCGAGGTTGTGCCCAGCTTATTAGCCAGTGACGGAGTACAGGCTTCTATTGTGGTCTCGGGAAAACGATTATTTACCACCCAGTCTCTGAGGAGCTGCTGGAAATATGTGCCCACTGTTGTCTGAGACATCTAACTTGTAACCCTTGGAATCGCTGCCTGAAGTAATCCTTTAAAGCTTACAGGATATTATGTGAGCCATAATAACAACCTTAGTTATATGGAGATATTTCTATGAAGAGAATTACCAAAATCGAAGCTGCTTCACTGCTTTTAGTTTTGGGTCTGACGTCTTCACCTCTTATGGTGGAAGCCAAAGAAGATGCTGCCAAAGCAAAAACTGACGCCAAAGAAACCAAAAAAGCAGTAAAACAGGGCAAAGATTCAGCCTGCGGCGAAGGAAGTTGCGGCACCGATGAAAAAGGAGCTAAAGCTGCCAAGAAAGCCCATGACAAGTCGGCTGATAAAAAAGAGTCTGGCGAATCTAAGCCTAAAACGAAATAACTATTAAGAAGTTTTGCGTATGTAAGGCGGTAGTAGGCTAGGATCTAGCAAATTTTACATGGGGATAACAAGCTCAGCAGGTAGTTTTAATCCATCTGCCCTAGCATGAGTTCCACATTGCCCCAAAGGCAAATTCGTAATTCACAGATTCTGGAGGTCAAAATGCAGAAGACTCAATTGGCAGCAGCGCTCGTAGCTGTTCTAGGTCTTTCACTCAACGGCATGGCACGCGCAGCCGATAACACTGAGACTACTGAAAAGACTGAAGTAAAGACCGAGAAAAAGGTCAAAATGGACAAAAAAGAGTGCAAGAAAGAGTGCAAGAAAGATAAAAAAGGCAAAGAAGGATCTTGCAAAGCCAAAGCCGATGAAAAAGGCAAAGAAGGATCTTGCAAAGCCAAAGCCGATGAAAAAGGCAAAGAAGGATCTTGCAAAGCCAAAGCCGATGAAAAAGGCAAAGAAGGCTCCTGCAAAGCTAAAGCCGACGAAAAAGGCAAAGAAGGCTCCTGCAAGACCAAAGAAGAGTCCAAGTAAGACCTGACAGTCTAGCCACTGGCTAATGCCGGCGGACCGGAGTGGTTGCGATGACGAGCAGTTTTTTGTCAAACAAAAAAAACTTTCCTTTTCTGGGCGTAGGCCTGGGTTTGAGGCGGGAGCTTGCTGATCAGACCATTTCCTGTCCTGCTGGCATTGACTGGCTGGAACTTGTACCCGAAAACTACATGGCACTTGGTGGTCGCATCAAAGCCAGATTAGACGCCGCAAGAGCGAAATATCCTCTGGTCACGCATGGTGTCAATCTTTCTATCGGTAGCACCGATGACTTGTGTTTTGACTACCTGCAAAAATTAGCCAATCTTTTAAATTACATCGATGCACCCTGGTGGAGCGACCATTTTTGTTTTACTTCCGCCGGTGGTGCTTATATGCACGACTTACTACCTGTGCCGCTCAATCTCACAGCTGCCAAACACATGGCGAGGCGCGCCAAAGAAGCGCAGAGTATTGTCGGTAGACCGCTTTTACTCGAGAATATCTCGTACTACATGGACATGCCAGGTAAAAGCATGGACGAGGCAGACTTTATCGGCGAAGTCCTGGAGCGTGCAGACATAGGACTCTTGCTCGACGTCAACAATATCTACGTCAACTCTATCAATCACAATTTTGATCCCTACAAATACCTTGATCGTCTGCCGCTTGAGCGTGTTGTCCAGGTGCACATCGCCGGACACTCTCATGGCGAGGAAATGATCATCGATACTCACGGAGCGCCAGTAATTGAGCCGGTCTTTGAGCTGCTCGATTATCTTTTGACACATACTACTGTGCACGCCGTGATGCTCGAGCGGGATCAAAATTATCCTGAGTTTAAAGAAATACTGGCGGAGCTAGATCAAATCCGCAAAATCTGTGAGAAGCAACCAGTGCTTGCTAAAACTGCTCAAGCAGAGGCCATCGCCTGATGCAGTCACTCAAAGAAGTCCAAGATACTTATGCTCGACTCTGGACCACAAGAGCCGCTAGGGAAGCTTATCTCGAGCAGACCGGTGAGCCGCAAGACAGACGTGGTGTAAAGCTCTACGCCAATTTGATTGAGATTGGTCGACTTGATTTGATGGGCTCGATTTATCCCACATTCAAAGCTCTGCTCGGCAAAAAGTTTAAAGATCTAGTGCACAGCTACTATGAGTGTATGCCACCGGACAATTACAATCTCAATCAGTCTGCCCGCCGTTTTGCTCAGTATCTTGCCCAGTACGAGCCCGCACTTGTAGCACGTCATCCATTTATTTGTGAGCTGGCCGACTATGAATGGATTGAACTGGAAGTGCTGGAAGCTCTAGATGGAGCTCAAAAAACTGCATCGCAAGCCGCTAAGGAGCCTGGTGATGCCCTCGCTTTTGCTGCACTGCGTCCAGTTTTGACCGATGTTTATAGACTGAGACGCTATAAATATCCGGTGCCACAAATCTCCAGGCAATTGCTTGATGGTCAAAAGTTACCGCGCCGAGTCAAAGCCGATGCCACATACTCAGTTATTTATAGAGATAAAGAGGACTTTAGCTGTCGCTTTTTAGAAGTAGAAGAGCTGGCTATGGCAATAATCGAACAGATGCATGACCATCCTGATATGAACTATGGTGATTTGATCAAATATGCCGTATCTGTCTCGGATGCCGGTCCTCAAGAAACAGTTGATGCGTTTTTAGAACTGGTAGAGTCCCTCAAAGAAAGCGCCCTGATTGTATTTGATAGATAGTGGAGAAAAAATGTTAGTAAAGAAATCGCTTGTTATGCTGGCTTCAATTGTTTTGAGTGCCAATACTTTTGCCCAGGCCGCAACCATAGACTTTATTGTTGATGATGCTAAAAAGCGCGACGTTGTTAGCTTTAACTCAGATGCTCCAGTAGAGCTGATAGTTGGTACCACCAACAAAATCAAAGGCAAAGTGACCATTGATGAGTCTCTTGATTTTGCCAAACAGCCCTTTAGTGCGGATTTTACAGTTGATCTAGGCTCTATCGATACAGGTATTGCGCTGCGCAATGAGCATATGCGCGATAACTTCCTTGAGACTAAAAAATATCCGGATGCTGTTTTTAAAGTCAAAAGCGTAAGCGCTGCTCAAACACAACTAAAACCTGGCAAAAAAATCACAGTGCAAGCCAGTGGTGAGTTTACAATCCATGGCAAAACAGTCAACAAGACTGTACCTGTTGATGTCACTTATCTGGAGCCATGCAATCTGGATGGTGTAAAGTTTCCCGATTGCGCTATGTTGCAAATTAAAGCGACTTTGCCCGTTGCCCTCAAGGATCACGACATCAAAAGACCAGAGATTGTCTTCCAAAAGTTAGCTGATACAGTGTTTGTAAAAGTCTCTGCCACTGCCTATGTCAAAAAGGCTAATGCCAAAGCTGACAAAAAAGCAGAAAAGAAGGTCGATAAGAAAGCCGAAAAAGCCGAGAAGAAAGCTGCTAAAGCTACTAAAAAGTCCGAATCGAAAAGCAGCACAAAAGAATAATCAAACTTCTTCTTTTGCTTTGTTTAACTCGCTAAAAGCCTCTGCTACAGAGGCTTTTATTGTTTCTTCCAGGTCAATAGCCTCAGTGCTCTTGCTGGTTAGATAGAGTAGATATTCAATATTGCCAGAAGGACCTTTTATTGGTGAATAAGTAAGTCCTTTGAGTTTTAAGGGCTCAATTTGCAGCAGTGCTGCGATTGTTTCTTGCAAAAGCTCAAGATGCAGGGCTGGTTCTCTTACTACTCCGCCTTTGCCGACTTTACCGCGACCTGCCTCAAATTGAGGCTTGATCAATATGATCATTTCTAGATCTGGGGTCATAAGAGCAATTGTTGGCGGTACAGTTTTTATTACTGAAATAAAGGAGCAGTCCATCACAGCCAGTGAGGGAGGCTGGTCTTGAGGCTCTGACAAAAGAGCAGCGCTAGTTAAATTGCGAATATTGGTGCGCTCAATTACTCGTACTTTATCGTTTGTGCGCAAACTCCAATCGATTTGACCATAGCCCACGTCAACGGCATAGACAAAAGCTGCCCCGTTTTGCAAAAGACAATCTGTAAAGCCGCCAGTGGAAGCCCCCACATCAATTGCCACTTTGTCTTGCACAGGAACTTTAAAGTATTCCAGTGCCCGCGCCAGTTTAAGACCACCGCGGCTGACATAAGGGGCTTTTTTAAAGCGCTCCAGTACTTCTATTTGAGCGTCAATACGCACGGCATAACCGGCTTTGGTGATTTTTTCGCCGTTCACGATGACGCCACCATCTATAATGGCAGTGCGGGCGGTTTCCCTGGAGGGAAACAATCCCCGGTCCAAAAGGATCTGGTCAAGTCTATTCTTGTTGCTTTGTGACATCTTGGTAACTGCTAGAGCCTTTGTATATTGTAGAATAGCAAAATAGAACCAGGAGCTTATGGAGTAGACCTGGCTGGATGAAGACACCGCCTTGAAAGCGGCTGCCCTGAAAGGGGTTGGGGGTTCGAGTCCCTCCTACTCCGTATTTTTTAAATAGATGCAGATATGGGTCGGCATAACCACTAAAGACCTGTCCACGCTATCTCATCGAGCAATCGAGGTGGCTGCCCCTGGTGGGCGGCTTGTTGCGTCCGCTCTAGATGGTCGCCACCTCTTTGATAGTGCCAGTACTGTTAAGTGCGTCCTTAACAACGGCAAAATTTTTACTGTTGCTCCTGACGGTCATAAATTTGATATACCTCTAATATTTACCTCCAGCACAGGTACGGTTACGTTGAGTAGTCTTAGCCGAGCGGGAGCCAAGGGTGCACCGATATACAACGGTGCACTACGGGTGGAGCCAATCGGTGACAGCTTGAGAGCGTCCATTAGACTGACTCTCGATGGTTATCTTGAGGGCGTGCTTACTGCCGAGATGCCTGCCAGTTATCACGCCGAAGCACTCAAGGGCCAGGCTCTGTGTGCTCGTACGTATGCCTTGCGTCCACGTATCTCGCACGATAAAGACAACGTCAATGTCTGTGATAGTTTTTTGTGCTGCCAGTATTTTGCCGGTCATGGCAATGCTCTGGATGCACGTATAAAAAACGCCATTGATAGCACTGCTAATCAGGTCATTTACTATCAGGGTGCTCCCATTCTTGCTTTATTTAGTAGCAATGCCGGCGGGCATACCGAAGACTATCAAAATAGTTTTTCGGATCCAGTCACTGGTGCCTTTCCGCCGCCTCAGCTGCCCTATCTCAAAGGCGTAGCCGAGGGTAGTTATCCTGGATTTACTGGCAGAGTCGGCAGCGAACAATTTTTGCGTTATTTGCACAGTCACGCCAATATGGGTGTAAGTCTCTGTGCCGATAACTGGACGCCCAAGTTTCATTTTAGTCACACGCTTAAAGCCAGTGATCTCGAGAGTCATATGCACCATACAGTGCAGCTGATGCAGGCAGATAAAGAGACTCACAGCTTTATTACCGCACCAGCAAAAGGTGTATTTGGTCACATCAAAAAATTTGTCGTACAAAAGCGCGGTGTATCCGGGCAGGCCATTGAGCTAGTCATTGAGACATCGCATGGAGACTGGTTATTGCGCAAAGAGCTGATTATTCGCAAAGCTTTTGCCGGTACTCGTCCGGGTCTTAGTCGACTCAGTTCGGCGCGCATATTTTTTGATCATAGCTATGACAAACTTGGCCTCTTAACCCAGGTCCAGGTCGGTGGTCTGGGCTTTGGTCATGGTGTCGGCTTTCAACAGACAGGCGCACAGGGTCTGGCACGGCAAGGTATGGATTACCGCCGCATCATTGCCCACTATTTTAAAGATACACAGATAGTCAGTCTGACTTAGAGAGTCGTAGCCGCTGTGGCTTTTTCGATTTTGATTTTGTCACCAGTCAGTTTGACTGTAAATTTGAGTTGAGGCTCTTTGACCTTTGGCACAAACTTAAATGGTGCTGACTTGGTTACAGCGGATTGCAGAGCGCCAGAGAGTTTTTCCATGTCTTCATCATCATCCGGATTGAGTTTTTCCAGACTTTTGATGGCGCCTTCCTGGTCGATACCGACTTTTAGTCTGACCTTCCATTTGCGACGCTCGCTCTTGTCTTTCTTCATCTCTTCTGCTGCCCATTCAGGCAGAGTCAGGTTTTTGGTGATGAGATCTTTTGTTGATGCCAAAAACTTACCAATCTCTTCGTCAGTGGCGATATCTTGGGTTTCATCTTCGACTTCGTCTTCAGTATCTTCTTTGCCTGTGGTACCAGCCAATTTATTTTGATTGGCTTTGAGCGTGCGCTCTTCGGCCATCTGGTCAATTGCTGATATGGCCATGGTGGGGTCATAGGTGGTGCCACTCTCTTTGTTGAGTGGTTGACCAGAGACCAGGATACTGGTGTTTTCTTTGAGTCCGGGAAAAGAACAAATAAGCGCTTTAGCTGGGGCTCCCTTAACTGTTTGACCATTGATGATCATCCAGTTGAGTGTGTCTTCACCAAGCACCTGTTTGCCAGTCTCGCTCTTGATACCATCAGCATAGACAAAGTCTTCGATGTTTGGTGGTCTCTTTTCGAATGAAGCGAGGTTGTTGTAGGCAGATAAATCGTTAAAGATGGTGAAAATCAGCTTTTGATTTGTACGCTCTGAATAGACACCAAAAGATGGATTGGGTTTAGTCAATTCACTTGTGTCTTCGTACCAGTAATCACTAATTGGCTGCACCTTAAAGCCAGCCACTTCCACAGCCAGTTTGCGAGCAACATCGCTGTTTGTGTGTGTGGTGTAGTGCCCCGGTATTTTGATGCTGGGATCTGGCGGCGGAGGCGGCGGTGGTGGCTTTAATACGCTCATCAAAGTCATCGCTGTAAGCGGCAAAAGTATGGCAGCAGCAATGGCTGCTTGTTTGTTGGTCAATCCAGTCTTTTTCTGGATTTTTTTGACTGCTTTGCCAGCTTTGTCTTTTACTGTTTTTGCTTCTGGCTCTTCTGGTGGTGCCTCAATTACATGACTGCAATTGGAGCAAGGTCCATAGTTATGATTAGGCGAAAAGCACACAGGACAAATAATACGGTCTTCTTCAGACGATGCAGTAGAGGGTTCTACTTCCAGTTTTGTTTTGAGGTTAGTGATGGCTGATTCTTCTCCGCCATCAATACCGCCAGCTTTGAGTTTTTTAGAGCTGACATCGAGCAATGCTCCCATCCACATAAACTGAGAGCACTTCATGGGAGGCGCAGTGACACCACCTCGCAGGGCTTGGGGACCGTTATGCAGACCAATAAGTTTGTAGTCTTTGCAAATCAAAGCACCGTTGATATAGCCTGGCACTGGGATGGTATGCAGCATGTTTTTAGGCTGCACCGCACTGGCTGAACCAAAATAATTACCTTGAACCCAGGTTGGTTTGCCGCTCAGGGGATCTAGATAAAAAGCTTGCAGTGGATCCCAGTTGTGCACTTCAAAGTCAGTGTGCGAAATCAGGGGTGGTCCCACTGTGCCATTGCAGTGAAATGGTGAATAACGGTTGATTTGTGAAATCACACCACGATTGACTAATTCGCGTATAGCAACTAAGCAGGTGTAAGCATCAGCTCCCGATCTTTCGGATAGATTTTCGACAGTGATATAGCCATCGAGAGTTTCCCAGAGTTTGGGCACCATCCATTTGATTTCGTCGGATGATGAGCTGGGATCGTATTCCTGCACAACCTTTTGGTAGCGCGCATCTTTGCCACCAATTTGGCTATAAATCTGAGCCATTTCGTTGGAGCGGCGCATTGCTTCCCAGATCAGGCGGTCGGCTGGTGCCTGTATTGGCGTCATGTCTGGCCAGGGAAATTCTCCCGCTGGCTGGAAGGAGAAGCCAGCGGCTGGTTGTTTAATTGCCAGCTCAAAAAAGGCATAAGCTGGCGGCATGTCGTGCTTGTGGTAATAGACCAGCGGGATTGTGTTTTGACCAATCAAAAGTCTGGCTATTGGAATATTGTGAATATCAAACAAAGTCAAAAGACCTTGCTTGTTTTGCGAAATGACGTTGTTTAAGACTTGCAGATATTCAGCACCCTTGACCGGTCCTGACATCTCCACGCCTTGATTGTTAAAGGGGAGCGACATGGCTCGGATAAGCTCCCCGACGCGGTCGGGCATAAGCTCAGCAGGCTGCGGGTCGACAATCAAAAGGGCCATATCATTGGGCAAAGTTGGCAAAATCTCGCCTGGCTTGCCTGTTTGATTAAGATAGTCAGTCCTTGCTAGCGGTTTGTCAAAGTCCGCATGCAATGTCACTGTTTTGACGCCCATGCGGATGTCGGGATGGGGAAAGTAAAGCTCAAGTGCCCAGGGCGCTTCAGTGTAGTGAAAGACTTCGCCAGCACAGCATACAAAGCGGCTCTTGGATACTAAAAATCCCTGACCAAGAAGGACCGGGGGTTCCACGCTACGGTCGAAGACGAAACCAATAGCATTGGCCATGTCCTGTTCCAGAAGTTGAAAAGTCATCAATAATCCTTAGGGTAAAAGCTCTCCATCGGTTATACCACACCTTAAAAACATGCACTCAGATAGTGGCTGGCCAACTAGTGGCCCGATATATCAGACTTACTTTTCAAGTCCACAATTTTGGCACTTACTGTACGCGTCACCTTTGGCTGGCAAAATTGACAGGGCCTCATTCCGAGAGCTTTGCCCAGTTTGTAATTGTCAAAATATCGTCTTTTGCTCAATGACATCATCTGAGCATAGGGGCAACAACTGATATGAAATTTGAGCGAGACAAGGTTGCCGATATAGGCTGAATCCATCGCCAGTGCAGGATTTATGGACATTTGCCAGAAACTGAAAACAATGACGCAATATATGACAAACTTTTGCTGATTGAGGGTTGGACTTTGTCCTTGCATCTATCCTCCGTTTTATCTTTGAGACGGTTTTGGGTCTTAAAGAGTTCAATGGGCTAAGATTTAAGACCCAGCAAGCAGGAGCAGTAATGCTGAGCCAGATTTATAAGCCACAACTGGCTTCTCTTACCGATCTTTATCAGCTGACCATGGCTTATGGCTATTTCAAAAGCGGCGGGCTTGATAAAGAGTCTGTTTTTCATCTTTATTTCCGCAATAACCCTTTTCATGGCGGCTATGGTGTAGCTTGCGGGTTAGCTAGCATGATTGATCTGGTGCAAAATTTTTGCTTTGCCCCCGAAGATCTGACATTTTTAGCTACTCTTACAGGCAATGATGGCACGCCGCTGTTTGACCAGCCTTTTATAAACTACCTCAGCTCACTCAAACTGGATCTCGATATTGATGCTGTGGCAGAGGGCGAAATAGTCTTTGCCCATGAGCCCCTTGTGCGTGTCAAAGGTTCGCTCTTGCAATGCCAGCTACTGGAGACTGCTCTTCTTAACCTCTTTAACTTCCAGACTTTAATTGCTACCAAAGCATCGCGCGTGGTCTTTGCCAGTCAGGGACGAGAAGTCCTGGAATTTGGTCTGCGCCGCGCTCAGGGCGTAGACGGTGCCCTCACTGCCAGTCGGTCGGCCTATCTGGGGGGCTGTCATGCCACATCAAATGTGCTCGCTGCCAGACTGTTTGGTATACCTGTAAAAGGCACCCATGCCCATAGCTGGGTCATGTCCTTTGATGACGAAAAGTCAGCTTTTGATGCTTATGCCAGAGCAATGCCCAACAATTGCGTCTTTTTAGTCGATACCTATGACACTCTCGGTGGTGTCGCCCATGCTATTGAGCAGGGGCAAAGTTTGCAGCAAACTGGACACGCTCTCGCTGGTATCAGACTCGACAGTGGCGACCTTGCCTATTTGAGCCAGGAAGCAAGAGTTATGCTCGATGAAAATGGATTTGCCTCAACTCAAATAATTGCCTCCAATGATCTTGATGAACAAGTGATTGATAGCTTGATCGATCAAGGTGCGGCAGTGGATATTTGGGGGGTTGGTACCAAATTGGTTACGGCTGCTGATCAGCCCGCTCTGGGCGGTGTCTACAAGCTTGCCTGTGTCCGTCAAAAAGGGCAAGAATGGCAATATAAGCTCAAGCTCTCCGAGCAAGCTGTTAAAATCAGCACCCCAGGTGTCCAACAAGTAAGACGCTTCTATAGGCAGAGTCAGGCTTCACCACAGGCTCCGGTGGAGACTTTATTTTTGGCAGATATGATTTTTGATTCGGAGCAAACCACTGCTCTGCAAGATTTTATTGTGGACCCGCTCGATTTTACGAGACGCAAACCAATCAAAAAAGACAGTCTCTATGAGGATCTTTTACGACCTATTTTTGTCAAAGGTAAGCTTGTCTATGAGATGCCCACGCTGGAACAATCAAGACGCTATAGAGCGGAGCGGCTCGCTGGCTTTCATAAAGGCATTTTGCGTTTACTCAATCCGCACCAATATCCAGTCGGCATTGAGGCCGGCTTGAGTAAGACAAAAGTAGATTTGATCATGAAAGAACGGGGCTTTAACGGCCTTTCCTGACACTCAAACCTACCAGTCTGCCTTCTAGAGGATGACTGGCGTGGCGTGAAACCATGCGCTCTTCGATGCCACTGATCCATCTGGTCAATATCACTAGATGAGCTTGGCCTTTGGTGCCGAGCTTGTCCTGGTGCAACAAAAGCTGACGATAATATTTTGTCAGTGCCGAAAATAGTCTGAATGATGCCTCAGTATCAGAGTTACCAAAACAACTCAAACCAAGCTCAGGTACACCAACGACAAATCTCACGTTGCCTCTGGCATCGGCTGTTTGCCACAATTTTGCTGAAAGCAGACCGTCGCTAAAAGGCAAGGGCACTTCTCTCATTGAACTAATTTTTTTTGATTTCATCAAATATCCGAAGCTCTTTTGGATCTCGAATTCTCTTTTGCTATGGAGAAAGAGATTTAGTCAGCGAACCTTCTCTTGTCTAGTATAACTCTTATTCTTTTTTCGTCTAGATTTGAAATGTTGCTAGACTACTTTTGCAGAGCCAATTTCGACGATATTTCTTTCATACTTAGATCGTAAATATCGTTTTTTGATAGCGTATTTGCGTCCATCCAGTGCATTTGTTTGTTTGCTCTAAACCACATAACCTGGCGCCTGGCCAGTTCAAAGTTGTGTTTGATTGCTTCTTGTGTCGCTTCTTCGAGAGTGATTTGACCATCAATAAATTGCAAATATTCTTTGTAAGGCACAGCATTTACGAGCGCTTGCGTTTTGCCAAACATTTTTAAAATCACTTCGATTTCATCGAGCACTCCTTGCTTGAGCTGCTCATCGAGTCTTAAGATGATGCGTTCTTTTAGCAAATTGCGGTCACTAAAATTGAGCCCGAGCCAGAGCACATCGTAAGGTACTTCCACCCTGGTGGCTACCTCGCTAAATGGGCGCCCCAGCGCCTTTGAGACTTCGATGGCACGGATAATACGGAAGCGGTCATTCGCTTGAATGCGACCTTTTGAGACCGGATCAAGGACCTCCAAAATTTTGTGCAATGCTTCTATACCATCTTTTTGGGCCAGTTGGTTTAGCTCCTCGCGCAGGGCCACATTGGGCTCCACAGCGGGCATGCTAAAGCCCTCCAGTAAGGCTCTGGCATAGAGTCCTGTGCCACCGCAGACTATTGGTATTTTGCCTTGAGCTATGATTTGCTCCAGGGCACTGGTGGCTTGCTCTTTGTAGTTAGCGGCAGTATAGACCTCGTCTGGAGTGACCACATCAAGCAAATGATGCGGTATGCCACATCTTTCTTGCATGGTCGGCTTGGCTGTGCCGATATCCATATATTGATATACAGTGCGGCTATCGCAGGCGATTATTTCGCCATTGAGATTTTTGGCTAGCTCAATAGATAAGGCTGTTTTGCCTGTACAGGTCGGACCGACTAAAGCAATAACAAGAGGTTTTTTTGTCAATTTACGAGTCTGGGTAAAAGTTGCATGCCGAGCGAAAACAGTGCCAGTCCCATCCAAAAGAGATAGACAGCGGCAAAGAGGGGCGGCACCACAATCACTATCAATGACATTTTGAGAGCTGATGTTTTAAGGGCTGATTGAAATGCAGCAAAAAGCAGATACAAAAACCACATTGCCACCACCATGCCCGGCAGCATAATGCCCAGACCCAAGAGCTTTTTGAAGCACATAATTGGTGTAAAAAAGAGTACAGGCAAAAATGCCCAGGCAATTGAGACCAGAGCATTGCCAAAACGCACTTTGACCCGGGCAAAGCTACCGAGATAATAGAGTGTGACTGCAAGCACAAACCAAAGTTCGATGCCGCTCAGTGTAAAGACCAGGCTGCTTACTGCCGTATCAGACATCCTGTCCAGCTTGAAGCGGAGCCAACCGACAAGGCTCAAGACCAGAGTCATAAAAAATATTGACTGGGTGAGATGATGAAATGTCGCTGGATATTTTTTTCCATCGCTCAAAATCTGCATGGTCTGGCGGGGTGCTACCAGCACACCATAAAAAATATCAGCAAATAAATTGGCACTTCTGGTGTATTCAGCGCTCGATTTAGCTTCCGCCTTAGTTTGCTCGGCAGCTTCGGAGAGAGGCTCTTCAGGCTTTGACTGGGGGTCTTTGAGGACCTGTTTAAAGGCCATTTCCAGTTCAAAGGGCTGACTTTCTGAGAGACGTTTTTCTCTCAAATTGGCATCTTCGATTTGTCTTTCAGCTTCGCTTGTTTCGTCAGTCATTGCCATTATCTGTAAAGCCAGAGTGGTTGCTTGGTCAAGTTAGGGCTGAGTTCGGTGGGGACAAAGTTTTCGAGACTGGCCTGAGGACTGGCCAGGGAGGTTGACTCAAGCAAGCTGGCGAGAAATCCATCTGACTTGTCTTCGTCCACTTGCAGGTCTTCTGTCAGTTTGTATTTTTCTTTGCAAATTTTTTGCAAGAGTGCCATTGCATCTGTATAGGTACCAATCTCATCAACTAGTTTGTTTTGTTGAGCCTGACGACCGGTGTAGATACGACCATCGGCCAGACGTTTGACTTCTTCTATAGGGAGATTGCGACCTTTGGCCACTACCTGGGTAAACTGGTCGTAGCAGTCCATTACTAGTGCCTGCAAAATGTCTTTTTCTTCTTTTGTCATTTTGTGGCTGGGGCTGGCGATATCTTTAAACAGTCCTGATTTGATTGTTTCTGGCTCAACGCCGAGTTTGTCAGCCAGACCTTTGTAGCACATCAGATTCATGATGACGCCGATAGAGCCAGTCATCGTGCCGGGATTGGCTACGATTTTGTCGGCGGCGCAAGCGACATAATAGCCACCACTAGCTGCCATATCGCCCATTGATACGACCACAGGCTTGCCTGCTTCTTTGAGATCCAGTACGGCTTCGTACACTTCCTGCGAGGTGGGCACTGTGCCACCGGGAGAGTTGATACGTAAGAGCACTGCTTTGACTTTTTTGTTTTTGAGAGCCTTGCGCAGGTCTTTGATACAAGTAGTGGCTGAGCCAGTCTGTGAGCTAAAGAGTCCACTGTCAGCTTTGTCCATGATCATGCCAGTGAGACGGATGACCTGGATATGATCTTTAAATCTATTCATCAGGCCGCCTGACTCTTTGCCGCTAGTGTCTTTAGCTGGCGTATTTTGAGTCAAAACAGCTACGGGTACTGCCAGGACACAGAGTGTCAGGATAATCCAGACAAATGAGCGTTGATTGATGCGCACCAAAAGACCTCAGCTTGTATATACAGCCAGTAATCTTAGCGCCTTTTATATGCAAAGTGTATGTAGGTGTGCCCTACATAGTCTTTTTGTCATTTGGCTCAGCTATTTTTAAGACGTTGTCACTTTGCAGTTTTGTGTCGTCAAGCTGTTGCATCTCGTTTTTGATCTGAATATCGAGCTTTTGGATGGCATCGCCTCCGGCTATGTCCATCAAGTTTTGACGATATCTATGGACGTCTTCTACTTTTTCGTCGATATCACGTTGCGCTTTACGCAGTGTGTATTCCATCTCAAGCTGCTTGGCGGCGTCTTGACCGACACGGGCGTCTTTGGCCATATTGCGCAAGTCTTCGAGGTCAGTAGCGGCACGGTCCATAGAGACAGTAAATTTTTTGTAGCAGCGGTACTGGTCCACCAGTCTATCGGCTGTGGTGCGCACCATGTTATAGAGAGAGATGATCTCGCCTTGAGTGAGTGACATCTTGGCCAGTTGCTTTTTGTCGAGGGTGCCGTTGAGCTGTCCCAGCAAACTGGCGGCAAAGTTTTGCGCTACATAAGTACCCTGGGTCGGTGACACCATGGCCATTGATCCCACTGCTCCGTACATTACTGAGCTGAGCATCTTCATCATGATGTGAGTGGCATGACCTTTATCTGAGGTCGGCACTAATTTTTGTACGACAAATTGGATATCAGGGCTGCGCTCCAGAGTGGCATCCCAGAGGTCGGCAATTTGTTTCTTTTCTGAGTTATCGAGTAACTCTGATTTTTCGTTTAATTCTTCGTTTGAATTGATCAAAGCAAGTGGCTGAGCATTAACAGCTTTGGCAGTGTCTTTGACATCGCCTTTGCCTAAAGCCGCTGTTTTGCTGTCCTTCTTATCTTTTTTGTCTTTTTTATCGGCTTTGTCGTCGCCCAGCTTGATACTGGTGGATGGCAGTCCGGTTGTGCCTTCGCCCATGGGACCTTTGGGCTCAAATTGGTTGATTGTTGCTCCAGTTTTTAGAGTGCCTTCTTCACTGGGGGTGTCTGATTTGGCTTTGTCATCGCCCAACTTAATCGATGATAGATCAAGTGGTTTGTCAGCCTCGGTACTGCCAGTAGTGCTATCGGCAGTGGTATCACTCTCGGTGACACTGTCATCGAGTTTGTCAGCGGCCGGCAAGTGGAAGTTGGGCTTTTTGCCACTTGTTGGCAGCGAAATAGCCATGGCTGCGTCAGTCAATGACAGCTGGGATGATAGGGCCAGTGCTCCAAGCAAGAGGCTCAGTGCTCTATGTTTGGTGGGCTTTAGATGGAACATCGAGAAATCCTTACTTATCCGGTTCTTTTAACTACTAGCTAGATCAGAATATATAGGCGGAAAATTTGTTCCGAAGGAAAAATTTGATATTTGCTAAAACTGCTGTAAACGGGCAAAAAAGATAGCGTACAGCCATTCAAGCCGTAGTCAATATACCATGACTCGATCTCTTTGAAAGTTACCTTTTGTCAATATCAGTCGGCTTCTATAGGTTTGGCGACGGACTAAAAGGAAATTTTTATAAGGTTTGCAAAAGGCAAACTTATTTTTTGAGGGCCATCATCATGGCGCCGATAATTAAAACGACCGTGGCTAACTGGTCTGCTAGCACTGGCAGAGGACTTTGCAAGAATGTCATACCAAAAGTCATGACGTACCAAATCTTACCCAGTAACGCCACGCCCACCAGTGCCATTACAAGTGGTGCCATAGGGTTGGCTGCTTGTGGTCTGGCTGGAAAGTCCGGGGTGGCCAGATCGTCATCGTTATCCGTACTATCTATATCAAGGCTGCGTCTACCGCTGCGTTGACCAATACGGCGATCAGGTCTGCCTCTACGGTCTTTAGGTGTGCTGAAATCATCTTCATCATCATCGCCAGCTGCCGAGCTATCACCCAGTAGTCGGGAGCGACCGAGTTTGCGACCAGTGTCCTGATTGTCCGCCTGTGGTGCTGTTGGCTTAGCTGGTGCAGCCGGAGCTGGCGGCGCGGCCGGCGGATTTGGTGGCACCGCAGGAGGTGCATTAAAATTATGAGCCGGAGCGGGATCTAAATTGACCAGAGTCTGACCTGGTGTACCAAGGTTGTAATTGGTATTGGTGGGCTTTGGCGCTGGTTGTGGCTGATAACGCGGCGCTTGATTGGGGGCTGGCATTGCCGCCATCTGAGTCTGGCTGGCGCTTGGATCAAAAGAAGTAAAGCTATTGCCAGTGGCCGTAGGCGAGGGTAGAGGTGCCTGGGGGGCTGGAGCTGGTTGAGGCACGGGGGCGGGCTGTTGCATCTGCGGCACTGCCGGTGGCTGCTGCGGCTGTGCTGGTGCTTTGGCTTCAGCTTTGGGCTTTTCGGCCCGGGGAGCTCTCACTGCCAATAGGGGCGAGCGCAGTGCCGTCGGGTCGTCTGGCTTTACTTCATCCTCTTCTTCATATTCGTCATCAATATAGTCGCTGCCGCCACCGAGTATGGGGGAGCGCAGTCGACCGGATTGACTGGTGCCATGGGGACGAGCGGCCTCTATAGATGGCATTTCTTCAAAGTCGCCATCGTCACCACCTAGTAGCGGTGAGCGCAGACCGCGAGACTTACCTGGTCTGCCCGTATTTTCGTGTTCCTCGGGAGCGGGCAGGTCATTATGTCTGTGGGGAAACTCAATATCATGCTTAGCGTGTTTATCGCCGCCACCTAATATAGGACTGCGCAGACCACGTCCTTTGGGGGCTGGCTGATAATCATCGTCATCATCGTCGTCGTCGAGATCGGCTGCTCCACCCAATATTGGTGAGCGCAGACCGCCTTTGGAGCGGCCTTTGGGTTTGGCCTGAGGCTCGTCGCCGCTAGAGCCCAGTATTGGAGAGCGTAGACCGCCTTTGCCACGTTTGGGGCTAGGCTCCTCGGGCTCGTCAAAATCATCGTCGCCGCTGGCTCCGCCCAGCATGGGTGAGCGCAGTCCGCCTTTGCCACGTTTTACCGGATGTTCTTCGGGCTCATCAAAATCATCGTCGCCACCCCCGCCGAGCATGGGTGAGCGTAAACCTTTGCTACTTTTTGTTTTGCCTTTGCCAGCTGGACGCACTGGCTCATCTTCAAAATCTTCGTCAGAGCCGCCCCCTAAAATCGGTGAACGCAGCTTTGGTTTGGGCGCCTGTGGGGCTTGCACCACCGGAGCCGGGCTAATATCGACTGCTGGTGCTGGGGTTGGCCGCTTGAGCCTGCCGCCGCAGTCCTTACAAAAGAGAAGGGCGTCATCATTGGCTACCTGGCATATGTCGCAATTAATCACTGCGGTCTCCTTTAGCTCCCTTTTTTAAACTAATAGTCTAATTCAACTATATATAGCAAGTTAAAGGGTAATTTATTGTGCCCGTTCATTATCCTGTTGATTTCTTGGAATGAGCTAATTAATCGACAGGGGTCTTAATGTTAGACTTCCACTCTACCGCTTGACTATATTGTCGGTGGTAAAGCATAGAATCTCGGCAAGGGGAACTTTAATGGCGAGCGGCGGTAAAAATTTGATGTGTGGCCTGACAGGGACCAGAGTGGTGGCGCTTGCTGCCAGCTTGATGTTGTCTGTATTGCCCGCGACGACCTGTCTTGCGGTTGAACCCCAACTTAATTTTAAAATCTATAGCCCTCAAGAACCGCCACAAGCCAAGCCGGCCAGTGACGAAACCAGCGCTACCAGCGCTTCTGACACACCAATGGAAGCCTCTAGCGACGCTGATACTATTACCGATCCTGCTGACACCACACCTACCCCAGCTCCTAAGGCTGCTCCTGTTACCAGTCCAGCGCCTAAAACCAGCACAGAAGAATCATCTATATTTGAGCAAGAAGCTCCCAAAATGGATGAAACTCCAGCTCCAGCAGTTACTGAAAGCAAGACAAGCGAAGAAAAGCCTGTCACCACCACCACTACTGAGACTACTTCCACTAGCGAGCTGACCAGTGAAGCTGCCAGCGCTACTGCGTCAAAGACTGAAGGCAAAACCTTGCAGGGTTATATCAGAGTAGTGCCGCTCGGTACCAAAATTCCAATCATTATGGATACTGCCGTTGATTCTGATACCAGTCAGGAAGGCGATGAATTCTCAGCCCGTACATCAGAAGACCTCACTATTGATGGCTCCACTGTGGTACCAGCTGGTTCCATCATCAAAGGCCGTATCGCCCAGCTCAATGGACCAAGAGCCCTCAACCGCTCTGGCTCTGTCGGTCTTAAATTCGACACAATCACTACTCCAGACAACCGTCAAATACCTCTAGTGGCTAATATCGTCGCTCGCGGAGGCGTTGTGCACGCCAGACGTGGCATGAAAGACGTCGCTCTGGATTGCGGTACTGTTTCGCTGCCAGTGTTAGCTGGTCTTGTAATCGGTGTTGCTGCCGGTGGTAACAAAAATAACGACTCCTCATCCTCCTCCAGTAGCTCCGGTGTCGGACGCGCTGGTGGCGCCATGATTGGTGCTGGTATCGGACTTGCTGTCGGTGTGGCTGTCTTGCTTGCCAAAAAAGGTAAAAAAGTCGAAGTCAGACCCGGCGACGAACTCAAAATTGAGCTCGCTGAAGAACTGCGTATGCCAACTCTCTAAAAGTTAGAGCCAAATACTTATACTGGAGACCGGTTTTAACAAGACCGGTCTTTTTTTGCCACTATATAAAGTACTGCTCTACTCTTATCAATGCCACTGCCTGTGGTGAGTGCCCAAAATCCTTACTGGTTTGCTAACCATTACAACTCCTTGAAGCGTTGCTATCGGTTGGATATGCCGGGCGTCACCCTGACAGCCTGGCTGACAAGCAGTAACCCATTGCTAACTTGTAAGTGCCGCTCTTGTGGCACTAAAAATTGGCAACACAACTGGGGTAAACCCGGTCTTTTCTCTAGCCCTAGACACCGAGCCACATGGGGACTTAACTGCTAACTTGTAATTACGGATCCCTACAGGCCCCTTGTAGATTGATGGCGAGTTTACAAATTATGCTAAACTCCTTGGTTATTACCAGTCCAAAAGCCAACTGAATCAATAAGCAAGAGTCAGGAAAAAACAGTTCATGACTGCCAATAATAGACATACCGGCTCTCAAAGACCGCAACGCGACCCCAATATGGCGGGTGGCTTATCATTTTTCTTGCCAGGACTTGGTCAGATTTATAACGGAGAGCAGCGTAAAGGGCTCTTCTTTATGGTGGTTGGGGTACTCAACTATATTGTCCTTGGCTTCCTCATCTTTAGCGGACCGCTACTGGATGGGCTGGTGGCCTTTGGTCAAGCCAATAGCATGAAGCTCAATGCCGAGTTGTATCAGTCGCTGTCCACTTTGCATTTTGGTTCAGCGGCATCGCTATTTTTGATTATTCTCTTCCTTGCTTATTCTTCCTTTAGCGCCAGAGATGCTTTTGACCATGCTGCTCGCATCCAGCGCAAAGGTCTATACAGTGATTCGGCTCTTGAAATGACCGAAGCCACTTCTGGCTCCTATATCTTCCATATAACGATTCTTTTGACAAGCTTTGTGCTGGCGTTTTTCTTCTTAATTCCGCCACCACCCAAGTCTCAAATCACTGATATTGAGTTTGTCCAAAACGAAGAAAATACCAAAGAGCCGCCTAAGACTCAGAAGCGTGCTGCCCATAACTCTAAAGCATCTGGCAAGCACGACCCGACTAAGCCCAGTGTGCAGCCCTCTGCTGCTCCCAAGGCGCCCAGCAAAGCACAGGAAAAAGCCGCTCCTACGCCTACTCCTGCTAAGCCAGCTCCTGCTAAGCCGTCTCCAACGCCAAGTCCGACTCCGACGCCGACACCTTCGCCGCGTCCAACTCCGTCTCCGCGTCCTACTCCAACGCCTAGTCCTACACCCAGTCCTGCGCCGACACCATCACCGCGCCCGACTCCCACACCGATGCCTTCGCTTATGCCCAAGATAAACAATCCGTTTATCGCTCCTTCGGCGGCACCATCGCTCCGTCCATCACCTAGTTTTAGTCCTATTGCCATGCCCAAAGTGGGCGGACCAATTGCTCCCGCTCCTCGCGCCGGCGTTGCCGGTCCCGGTACAGCCCAGCCCACTGGTGCACCTGCTCCTATCAATATTGCTGCCGGCGGCGGTGGACCTGCCTCGGGTAGCAGTGGACAGCCGACACTTGCCGCTATCGGTGGTGGTGGTGCTAGAAACGCTGGCGGCGGTACTGGTCCAGCACCTGCTCCATCTCGTGGTAGCGGCAGTGGTAGTCCAGCTGGCGGTGGTCCTGGTGCCAGTGGCATGGCCACACCCAATGTCGGCTCTGGCAGTAGAGGCGGTCCCGCTTCATCCAGTGGTGGCAAAAATGGTGGTGGCGAGAGAGGCAATCCGGACGATGGTCCTGGTCGCGAGCCATCAGTTGCTGCTCGTAAGGACGTAGATTGGGGTCCTTATATGGCCGATCTACAAAGACGTATCAAACGCGCCTGGTACCCACCAAAGGGCAACGAGTCCAAGCGGGTCAAGGTTATGTTTAAAGTGCACAAAGATGGACAGGTGACAAACCTGAGGATGCTCGTCTCATCCGGTCTGGCCATAGCTGACCAGGCTGCTCTCAAAGCCATCGAAAACGCCGCACCATTTAGACCATTGCCAGACGGTGCTGATGATGCCGTTGATATCGAATTTACCTTCGATTACAACGTCTTCAACGGTGGTGGCAAAGGTACATTCCGTTCGTACTAATACTCGAGTAGTAGTGAGTTAATAGGAGAAGTCGACAAAGAGTTATGGAAAGCAAATTTCTAAATTACTTCCTGGAATTTATGGTGCATGACTGGTTTGCATCAATCCCCATCACCATCTGTTCGATTTTGACAGTGGCCGTAATGGTCGAGCGCTATTTGTACTATCAACAAAATCGCTGCGACGTTACTCAGTTTATCCACCAGCTGCAACGCGAACTCGAAAGTAATAATTTGCAAAAGGCTCAAGGCATCTGCAGTCGTCTTGGCGGAGTCGTCGGCGAAGTGGCTGAAGAAGGCGTGCGCTTGATGGCTGATCAAAAAGAAGATTTCTCCAAGGCTTATGACATTACAGTCAGTCTTGTCACCCGCAAACTCGAAAAACACCTGGCTGTGTTGGGCACCATCGGTGCTACCTGCCCCTTCCTTGGTCTATTCGGGACAGTAGTTGGGGTTGTATTCACACTGGACCAATTGGGCGCCCAGGGTGGTGGTACACCGGTAGTTGTAACCGGTGTTGCTAAGGCTCTTATCGCTACAGGTTATGGTCTTATCGTGGCTATCCTGGCAGTTATCTTCAACAACGCTTACACCAACACAGTTAAGCGTTTCAACGATGACTTCCTGCTTCTCAAGCTGCTTTTCTTGAGCTTTGCCGGTGGTGAGTCCGCTCACTAAAGGTCTTAGCGTTTTTTAGTTACTGGGAGGTAGTGAGATGGCAATGGGAGCGGTCGGTGATTCATTCACCGATATCAACGTTACCCCTTTGACTGACGTGTTTTTGGTTTTGCTCGTAATCATGATCTTGATTGCGCCCTTGATCGACAAATCCGATTTGAAAATCAAGCCACCAGAGACCAAAAACGCTAAGAAGGACGAAGCCACCAAAGGGATCAGTATCGATATTGATAAAGACGGACAGCTGGCTATTAACGGCACCTTTGTCCGCGATCACAATATCGAATCTATCAAAGCTATGATTGTCGAGCTAAAAAGCAAGGCAGCACCCGGTACTGAGTTGCACGTCACCCTCAACGCTGATGGTGACGCTAAGCAAAAGGATGTAGTCGAGGTCATGAGTGCAGCAGCTGCTGCTGGTATCACTAAGATGCGCATCGCTACTCAACAACAAACTAACTACTAGTGTCTTTGCGTCTGGGTATTATTGGTTATCCACTTACCCATACGCTTTCTCCTTTTATTCATCAAGCTTTTCTCAAGCAATTTGGCATGCCCGGTAGCTACGAAGTCCTACCTTGCCAGAAGGCTTTAGATCAAATTGCCCTGGCTCACGAGCAGGGTTTTAAGGGCTTAAATGTCACTATCCCTCATAAAGTAACGGTGGCTGCCGCTCTCAATAAACTGACAGTGCAAGCCAAGCTTGTCGGTGCCGTCAATACTATTAGCTTTGTCGATAGCCAAGGCGATTATAATTTTGTTGATACCGCTGGTGGTGATGCCTTGCGGCGCGGTCAGTCTAATTGGCATCAGGTAAGTGGACATAATACCGATGTGGTCGGTCTTGCTCGTGTGCTCCGGGCTCATGATGTGCAGGGGCAAGTAGTTATATTGGGGGCTGGTGGTGCAGCTAGAGCAGCACTTGTGGCTCTCGAGGCGCACGGTTGTCCCGGAGCAATTGTGGTGGCAAGACAATATCCCCGGGCTCAGTCGATGCTGCAATCATTGCTTGTAGCGGGTCTTTCTCCGGCATTTCTTGCTAATTGCTCGATATTGTCTATAGAGCAATTGCCGCACAAGCTAGATCTAATCGCGCGAGCTGGCTGTTTTATCAATGCCAGTCCTATTGGGCAGGGTCTGATCGAATTGCCCTTTTGGTTGACACCTCTTTTGAATAGTTTTGGGCGCGATGCGCTCATCCTGGATCTGGTCTATGCCAGGGGCGGACGCACTGCTCTTTGTCAGCTGGCTAAAGGCACGGGATTTAGACGTGTAGAAGACGGACGTCAGATGCTAGTGGAGCAAGCGCGTCAGGCGTTTAAAATCTGGACTGGTCTTACAGCCGCATACAGTGTCGGCTTTGATGCACTCGAAAAAGCACAAACAATAGACTAGTTGTTTTTTGAATTAGCCTTCAAAAAAGATTGGTACAAGCTTCATTGCTAGACCAAGCTCTCCGTCTACAGCCAGGGCTCCAGAGAGAGCTGCTGTCATGGCTGACATGCGACCTTCCATGATCATCTTAAGGTCATCAGCATCGACTGAAATAGTGCAGTCACAAGGCACTGATGAGTTGTCTTGATGGGGAATAAACTCGAGCTTGCCATCATCGATGCAAGTCAAAAATGCGCCGCCATCTTGACCTTTGATATTGATCAAATAAGTGGCGGTGAGGTTGCGTGCAGCCTCTGGTTTAAACCTTTTTTTTAGCTCATTAATGGCTTCTTGGGCTGGCACTATCTCTTTCCTCAAAATTGACGACTGTAAATTATAGCCCGACTTGGTTAGACTTGACCTGATGGATAGTACAAATGACAAAAATTCGCATCAAAAGGTAAGTGTGCCAAATGCACTGCCTAAGCGTAAAAACAAAAACTTTTCTGATCTTTCTGCGGTCTTGCCAAAAGTCGTAAGAGCGCTGGGTATTGATAAACGGCTCAAAGAGCACACTTTTATCAATCTGTGGCCCCATATTGTGCCTGAGCCCTTTGCCTCGCGCTCACGTCCACTCTTTATAGATGCCGATCGCAATGTCGTCGTTGCTGTGCAGGATGCTGTGGTGGGGCAGGAGTTTGGCTTTGCCAGGCAAGATGTGCTCAAACTAGTCAAACGGGCTGGACATAGTCTGGGGTTGGAAATAAACGGATTGCGTTTTGATATGAAGCGCTTTTATGAAGGTCGGCTGCAGGAGACCTCTGTTGAAGAGACTTTTAGCAAGTTGCCTATGCCGACTGATCAACAGATAGCTGCTGTGGTGCTCAGCGCCGAAGAAATACAACAAGCTGAAGACTTATATGCGGAGCTGAAGAACCGCTCCGACTCAAATGATCCTGTAGATGTGGAGCGACTGGGTATGCGCATGAAGTTGCTTTATGAAAAGGAGCTAAGACTGAAGCACTGGCGAGAAGCTAATGGTTATCCACACTGCACTTATTGCGGTAGTGTCACTACGCGCTTACATGGCACAGATCTAATATGTGCCAATTGTTTCGCCTCTCATATGTCCATGAAGGGCCTCTAAGCTTTGTACTTGCTGTCTGGTGTATATCGGAGCCTGCTTGCACCATGGCTCACAGGCGGAGCTTGGCAATGGCTCTGCCTTTCCTTAATCTATACTAGGGTTCTTAACGGTGCCAATTTACCTCGTGACTACTGTGTTATCATGAGGTGCTTCGGTAAGGCATATGGTTTCTCAGGTATAGCTTGTCTATGATTCGACTGCAAAATGTCTGCAAAAACTACGGTGGACGCCCAGCGCTGTCCAACGTCAATCTGCACATTGCTCTGGGTGAGTTTGCCTTTTTAGTGGGACCCAGCGGTGCTGGTAAGTCCACTTTGATGCGCTTGCTCTATCGTGAGGAGACTCCCACCAGCGGTAATGTACTTATCTCTGGCGTCAATCTCAATCGGCTCTCTGCCGGTCAGATACCGCTATTGCGTCGTCGCCTCGGCATTATTTTTCAAGATTTTAAATTGCTCAATAGTCAGACTGTTTTTAACAACGTCGCTTATGTACTGCGTGCTCTCGGTGTTGATGAGCGCGAAGTCGGTAAGCGAGTCTCGTCGGCTCTGGCTGTAGTAAACCTTGAGCATAAACGTGATGCTTATCCTACCGAGTTATCTGGCGGTGAGCAGCAACGAGTCGGTATTGCCCGCGCTATCGTCAATGGACCGCCGGTACTGCTCGCTGACGAGCCCACTGGTAACCTGGACCCTGCTACCAGCCTGGAGATTGTTCAATTACTTGAGCGCATCAGCCAGCGTGGCACCACAGTTTTGATTTCGACCCACGACCAGCCCATCGTTAATGCTATGCGCAGACGTGTTATAGCGCTCAAAAACGGCGAGCTTGTAGCTGATGTAGACAATGGATTTTACGAACTGGAGATGGCATAACCTATGCTTCGTTCATTGAGAATTTTTCGTCGAGTGATTATTGAGACTCTCCTGGGCATCCGTGCCAGTGGCTGGTCTAACTGGCTTGTGGTAAGCATCCTGGCTGTAGCTCTGACTATTTTTGGTTGCGTTTTGCAGCTCACTATGACCCTCAAAAATCTAGTCAATGCCTGGGGCAATCAGATTCAAATATCGGCCTATCTGCCTGATAGTGCCAATCCCAAGGCTGTTGCCCATGAGATCAGTAGATTTCCTGAGGTAAAACAAGTTGAGATAGTCACTAAAGATGTAGCCTGGAATGAAATGCAGCATACATTCAAGGTCGCTTCAATTGATAATCCTCTGCCCAATACTCTCCACATCAAGCTGGCCAGTCCTGATCAAGTTGAGACACTGGCACCAAAACTGAGACTGATGTCCACTATCGAAAACATCCGTTATCCACTCAAGGTCGCTAAAAAAATCAACGACGTCAGACACTTCCTGGAGTTGGCTGGACTGTTTGTCACTGCGGCACTCTCAGCGGCTACCCTGACTGTGATTGGTAATACTATTCACCTGGTGATAAAAGCCAGACACAAAGAAATCGAAATCTTGAGTTTGATGGGTGTAGGACACTTTTATATCAAATGTCCCTTTGTCTTCCAGGGTGCAGCTTACGGCGCTATGGCAGCGCTCCTTGCCACCACTGTGTTGCTTGGCATACACCTCTATATTGACCCTTATGTCAAAGATCAATTGCTCAGTCTGGCTCCAGTGCTGACTCAAAATCTGGAGTATGGGCTCGCCCAAACAGCATTACTTATGGCTGCCCTGGGTGTAGTCGTGGGAGCTGGCGGTAGTCTCTGGACAAGCGGTCGCTATATCAAGATCTAATTGCTCAGCAGTTTGTTAGTGCTGATTTAAATTCAAGATAAAAGGTCCGCTCTAACTGGGAGCGGACCTTTTATCTTTTGATTACTGGCAGCTACTGTCTTATTTGACAGGAGCCATGACAGACAATGTGGTCATCTTGTCGCCGACTTTGATGCTGTCTACAACATTTTGTCCTTCGACAACTTTGCCAAATACGGCATAGTTCATATCGAGGAAGCTGGCGGGTCCAAGAGTGATGTAAAACTGGCAGCTAGCGCTGTTAGGATCGTTTGAACGAGCCATAGCAAGCACACCTTTGCTGTCGTGCTTGAGGTTTGGTTTTACTTCTAGAGGGACATAGCGTGTTTTGCCGGTAGCAGGATCGACATAGTTGCCAGTACCTGTGCCTTTAGGGCAACCGCCCTGAATGACAAAGCCGGGCTCAACGCGGTGAAAATTCAAACCGTTATAAAAGCCTTTGTTGACCAAATCGAGGAAGTTATTGGCTGTGGTGGGAGCCTCTGTTGTAAAGACCTGGACTTTGATGGTGCCTTTGCTTGTTTCGATTGAAACGATTGGATCTGACATTTACTTATATTGTTGGCAGGCCAACAATCTCCTTTAACCTTTGACCGGGTCATTTTAGCATCTCGAAATCAGCCTAAAGACTGGAATTGGATAAAAGTCGCCTGTAAATAAAAGAGGGCACCTGGGGCGCCCTCTTTTAAGCTTTGCTATGGCATCATCTGTGATACCAGTTATTTGATTCCAGGAATCAGTTGTTGGCTTTGTTGTTCAGCTTATTTAGCAACAACTTCAGTCACTTTGTTGATTTTGTCGCCGATTCTGATTGAGTCGACTATATTTTGACCTTCGAGCACTTTGCCAAACACTGCATATTTGCCGTCCAAAAAGTGAGCTGGCGCTAGTGTGATGTAAAACTGGCAGCTAGCGCTATTGGGGTCATTTGAGCGAGCCATGGAGAGAGCGCCTGTGTCGTGCAAGAGATCGCTTTTGGTCTCAAGAGGAATGGTGCGTTTTTGACCGGTTTTGGGATCGGTAAAGTCTCCGGTACCATTACCATTGGGGTCGCCGCCCTGGATGACAAAGCCAGGCTCTACGCGGTGGAAGTTTAGACCGTTATAAAAACCACGCTTTACGAGATCGATAAAGTTTGCAGCAGTGATTGGTGCATCCTTTTTGAAGATTTCTACTTTGATAGGACCCTTTGCAGTGTCGATGATGTATACAGGATCACTTGCATCGCGCTTGGCTCCAGCTTTTGATGGGGCCGAAAAGGCTGGCAAAGCAGTCGACACTACCAGTAGTGCTGATGCAAATAATTTGACGGTCTTGCTTCTGAGCATTTTTCTTTTCCTATTTGATGTTCTGGGTTTGGATGTTTGGTGCGCCTGTGTTTTGTAATACAGGCACGCCTGATTTTTGTGAGTAAGAATTGTTGTTGCTTACAATCGGGATTGTAAGAGAGCCACCGCTTGTGGGAAAGGGCGGCAAAAGTAAGGGCAAAGAGAGTGATTTGGCGTCTTTAAAGTCGCTCTCTAAAAATGCTACCCAGCCGGATGTTTGATCGTTTGGCAAAACGACTCGGCGATTGAGTCTTCCTGCTTCGATTTCGTGACGCCCGGCGTCGCGTCCAATTGCTGTCCCCATGCTGCGCTTACGGTTTTCTTGGGGGGTCATCATTTCGTAAAAAATTGGTCCAGCTAGACCAAACGACAATAGACTGACTCCTGCCACTGCTGCTGCACCACCAGGACTGATGATGGAGTTATCCATTTTGACAATGCGCTCTTGATTGACTGGTGCAATCTGTGTGCCAGATGCAGTCGTCAATTTGACTTGATCTCCCTGTATCACTATCGGATCTTTGCCTTGATTATCAAGAGAGACTGAGACAAAAACCAGCCTCGGCCCGCGATATCTAGTCAGAGGACTGGATGGCCAGATTTGTGCTTTGGCTGTGAGATTGGTGGGTATTGGTCCAGCAATTGTAGTGGCGGCTTGACCACTCAGTTGTGTGCCACCACTTGTTGATGGACTGCCAGTCTGGATGCGACCATTTTGCACTGCTCCTGGCACCATGCTATCGACTTGTGCTGGAGTTACTGGCAGAGGTTGTTCTGGATTGGCGGGCACATCACTTTTGTCTGCACCGATTTCGATTGGCTTATACCTCAGGGGCAGTGGCTCCTGGGCTAGTGCTGCTCCAGCCAATAGTGTACTGGTTAACACAATTCCACTTGAAAAGGCGCTGAGAACTGACAAGAGAGGTACTAAGACCAGTCTTTTACTTGATACCGTTTTATACACTTTTACTTCTCGAACTTACTGTCTTTGCTGGTAACAACCAATCAATATTTTGAGCTGGTTTTATTATTGACTCGATTTACTGATTTTTGTTGCTCAAGCTTATTGTCTTTGACCGACCAGTTGATAAGTGACCTTGGCTCTTTCTTCCTTGGTTTCTGGTTTGATAATAGTTATTCTCTCAAGACCAGAGAAGCTTGCTCCACCATTTTGAAGCTCCATTACGATTGCTTCTTTTGCCATGGTTTTGGAGATGGGGTGTTGATAAAGGATAAAGGCAGTATTGCCAGCCACTTTGTGGATATTGAGCTTGGTGCTGACGCCCTGATCTGTGGTCAACATATAGCCGGAGCTTGGATTGCCAGAGATATTCCAGACGTTGCGGGTGCCAGTTTGGAAAAATTGACCCATAGAGCCTTGATATTGAGGCAGAGCCTGCATATTGCTGCGTTGACCCTGGACTACCCAGGCGCCCATAAAGCCTTTTGGCAATTCTACTGATTGCTGCACTTGCGCCTGGATTGGCCTTTGTTGCGGTGGACGCTGTTGTTGCTGAATAGCGGCTTTTTGTACTCTTGCGGGGCGGACCGAGTCTGGCGTCGGTTGCATCATTGTCGGAGCGGGATAACTGTAGTCATTGCTATTGGAATTTTCGATGAATTTTTGAGCCTCAATACCGCCTTGCAGCGGATCTGCACTGGCGATACCAGGAGCTGCCAACATCAAAATAGCTAGAGTAGATAGGAGGTTAAATCCTTTACGCATGACAAATCCCCAGAAGAAGTATTGGACCATTCTATAATTTTTTTAAAGGCTTGGCTTGATCTTTATTTTGTTGGCTTATTGGCAGCCACCAGGCTCTCATCTACTTCCTGGCTAAAGCCCATGTCGACGAGGCGCTTGTAGGCACTCTGACCAACCGCTGAGCGGGGATCGGCAATGACTATTTCGACCAGGGGCGAGAGCGCCTCAGGGCTGCGATTACATTTAATGAGCAAGTCAGCTTTGAGGAGCTGGGCTTCTCTTTTGAGCTGGCCAAAGCGTTGATTGAGTGATTTTTCGGCTTGAGCCTGACCTTTAGTCAGGTCGCTTTTGGCAAATGCCAGATACATTTTGTAGTGGGCGTCTGCTGCGTCAGTGAGCCATTCGCACATTTCGTAGATGCGATCTTGCACGTCTTGCGGTCTGCCGTTTACCAGCTGCGCCCGTAGCTCATCGATGCGTGTTTTGGCATCCTGAGGGCTGAGTGGGAGCTGTCGATACGGGCTTTTGCCGGGGGAGGCAGTGGGCGCCCCGCTTGAGCCAGTGGGCAAAGTACCGGCAGCTGTGGTCATTTGCACGCCGCTGCCCGGTATCGGGGCGGAGCTGCGACCGGGTATGGGGGAGCCCTGCTGCGCCAGCGCACTACCTTGTAGTGTCACTGCCATTAAAACTGCCAATCTGACGTATCTGCTCACTCAACGCACCTTATGTTTGCTATATCAAAACAGGATTCTATCAAACTGTTAAACTGGTCCCTTATCTACACATCATCTCAGTGGTAACCCCGCTTTTGTTTCCTATGAAAAAGAGCATAATTGTCTCCAAAAAGCTGGCGCGAGTGGCTAATAAACTCATGGCTTGCCTGCTTTGTCTAAGCTTTGTCAGTCCAGGCTTGGCTGCCGGTGGTGCCGCCAAGGTCGACAAGACCCCTGCCATTACGCCACCTGTGGTCGACAACAAAGCCTTGAGTCCGGCTGAAAGACCACACTTCAGTCCCATGGATAAGGGTTTTATTGAGAGATTTCTCAAAGCCGAGGGATATATACCGGTAGATGAAATCAAGCCGGGCATGGAAGGCTACGGACTGACAGTCTTTCAGGGCACCAAAATCGAACGTTTTAATGTCAAGGTTATTGGTGTCATAAGGCAGGTCTTGAGCGGTCGCGACGCCATCCTGGTGCGTACATCTGGCGCCAATATGGGCAAAAACAATGTCGTGCGCGGTATGTCGGGCTCGCCTATCTATATAAACGATCGCCTGGCGGGAGCGCTTTCTTATGGCTTTGATTTTTCCAAAGAGCCAATCGTTGGTGTGACGCCTGTTGTCGATATGCTCGACGCCCTCTCTTTTGATAGCTCTGGCGCGCCCAAGCGTTTAACACATTTGCCTAAATATCAAAAACGAGACATTGACGGTGTTTTGATGCCATCGAGTGGTCCCACGCAGGTCCAGTCTGGCTCACCACATCTGGTGCCACTGATGGCGCCAGTGTCGCTCAGTGGATACTCGACAAGAGCCAAGCAATATCTAGAAGGCGAACTCAAAGACGTCGGACTTGCCGTGTCTAGCGGAGCCACTGGTGGCCTCAGTCCAGAGCTAATCAGTATGGTCAAAAACGGCGGCATCAAAAACAGCGGCAAGAAATTGGCGCAAAAGCCTGATACTGATGACAAACCAACAATACATATTAGTGGCAACAAAAAGGTAGTACCGGGACAGGCAGTCTCGGTAATGCTCTCCACAGGAGATTTTGCCAGTGCTGCTACTGGGACAGCCACTTGTGCTTTCGACAATAAATTTATTGCCTTTGGACACGCATTTTTAGAGGCGGGCTCAGTGAGCTTCCCTCTAGCTACTGCATACATACACGAGATTTTACCGAGCTTGTCTGTGTCATTTAAACTATCCAGTCCCATGGAAGTAATCGGTACGATTTTTGCCGATAGACCCTGGTCTGTGGGTGGTCAGGTCGGTCGTATGCCTGAGCTTTTGCCAGTCAAATTGACAGTCTCCGATGAGGAGCGTGGTGTACGAAAAGTCTATAACTGTCAGGTTGTTGAGCACCCCGACTTGACCAAAACTCTTGTCACCGCCGCCGTTATGTCGTCGATGGATGCTACTTTTCAGTCGCAGTCGCCTTATGTTGTAAAAGTCAAAACTGATATAGATGTTG
Source organism: Candidatus Obscuribacter sp. (assembly GCA_016718315.1). Classification (GTDB taxonomy): domain Bacteria; phylum Cyanobacteriota; class Vampirovibrionia; order Obscuribacterales; family Obscuribacteraceae; genus Obscuribacter. Next base: position 859,108 of record JADKDV010000003.1, read on the forward strand.
AAGGTCACGGCCGAGTCGAGCGCACTGATAGATTTGCTGTAAATTTCCCCGCGCATCTTGGTGGTGCGTCTGATTTACTGGCTCGCCTGCACATTGCGCGCGAGCCAGTCAGCGGCTTTGTTGGTAGTCTGGTGGATCGCATAGTCGACAATGACTTCCAAAAGGCGCGAGTGACAGCTGTAAACGTCGATATTACTGTCGATGCCGGTCGCAAAGTCAGTCATATTGAGCGCATCGCCCTTGATAAAGGCACTGTCGCCCCTGGTGACAAAGTCACACTGAGTTGCACTCTAAAGCCTTTTAATGGTGAATCTCAAATCGAAAAAATGGTTTTTACCATACCGCGTGATTTGCCTGATGGCGATGTCGCTATCGGCATTTGTGGCGGAGATGAAGTGGAAGCCCTGCGCAAGCGCATGGGTGTAGCCGACCCACAAGCTGAAAATCTCGGTCAAATTATTGGTCGCATCAAGCGCCGCGAAAGAGCTGACAAACTCTGCGGTATCATCGCTCTGCCGCGTCAGTCGCTGGTACTGAATGGTGAGATATTGCGCAATCCGCCCGCACAGTGGATCAAATTGTTTTATTCGGACAAAGCGACTAAGCCACCGGTTTTGGTGCGCTCCGAAGAACGTGTCACGCGCATGATGGACGATATCATCGATGGCGCTCATGTTGTAGCAGTGACAGTCAAGCGCGCTGATAAGCTCTCTGCTAAGCCCTTGCCATTTGTAGTCAATCCGCCTGTGGTCAGTGCTGCCGATGGCATCTATATGACCGAGCAGGCACGCAAAGCCCTTGATAGCGGACGTAAAGGCGATAGTGCTAGCCCAAGCAGTCTGGCTTCGATGATGGCTAGCATGGTCTCAGGCGCCTCTAGTGGTGCTGCGGCAGCTGCCGCTGCTGCTCCTGCTGCTAGCGCACCTGCCACCACTGAAAAAGCCCCTGCTGCCCCAGCAATTTGGTCTGTGGCGCAGAGCTTTCCCCATATGAGGGGCGTCAATGTTTGGCGTCTGGAGCAAGAAGACAAACTCAGAGCCGGGCTTACAGACGGTGTCATCGTCGACAGTATGGGTCGCATTTATCCCGGATTTAAGGAATTGGACCGTGCCCTCGTAAGCAACCAATCTCGTGTATTTGCCAGTGCTGTTTATAAGGGTATCTATTATTTTTGCGCTGGTAAAAGCCTCTATAGCTACAATCTCAGCACCAAGTCAATGCAAAAGTTGGCTGACCTGCCCGGGCTATTTATCACTACTCTGGTGATTGATGACGCTGGCAAAGCCTATCTCACGACAAGTGGTAAGGGTGAGGTATATACCTGCAATGTCACTGATAGCGGCAGTCTTGCCGGTGCGCCAGTACTTATTACCCATACTAGCGAAGAAGTGATTACAGCTGCCTGTCTGGATCAAACTGGCAGACTCTATATCGGCACTGCTAGCTCAGGCAAAGTCTATCGTCTGGACAAAGGCGCACTAACTCTGCTTGGTGATCTCGGTCAGGCTCACATTACAGCGTTGCATTATTCGACCTATGACGGCAGGCTTTATGTCGGTACAGCTGAACGCGGTATTGTAGTTAGCTTTGGTGATAAGCTCGATATGCGCTCTGAGTACGAGACTGGAGAGCACATTGTCACTGGCGTAGCTAAAGACAAGAGCGGCAACCTCTACATCACCACCGCTGGACAGGGCAAGTTTATGCGCATAACTCCGCGTGGTGCCGTTGATGTTGTGGCATTGAGTGAGGCTTTTTATACTCTCTTTTATGATAAGAGACAGGACAGAGTCTACTCCGGTGATGCCGAGGGTGATATCACTCGCATTGAGGTGGATAAGCTGACTTTGCAGCCGTACTTTTTGCCGGTTTGTCATACCGAGCAAGAGGCAGTGCTAGCCATAAGTGCCGATGATAGCGGTCATCTTTTTGTCGGTACCAGCAATATCGCCCAGGTAATAGCGCTATCAATTGCTCCGACGGCAAAGCCTACATATACGTCTACTGTTTTTGATGCTCAAAAGAAAAGTAACTGGTCGCGGTTTAGATTGTTTGACCAGGACAATCTCGAGAGTCCAGACCTATTTAATACCATCACTGTTGAAACCAGAGGTGGTGTCACAGCGATGCCTGACTCAAGCTGGTCCGATTGGTCACCAGTAGCTTCTAGCGACGGCTCAAATGGTGCCAGGCAGGTTGTGACTGCACCTTCTCGTTATTTGCAATATCGCCTGACCTGGCAAGCAACAGGTGAGAAGTTGAAAAACTCGGTAGGCGCGACTGAAGTGACTTTTCAACCGACTAACTCGGCTCCGTCAATCAGTAGCCTCTCGATAAACAGCACTGGCGCTATTGCCGGTACAGAAAGTATCAGCATCACCGGTAGTGATCCTGACTCTGATAACTTGCTTGTGGCGCTGGAGTTATCCGGTGATGGCGGCAAGACCTGGACTATCCTGGATGGTGACTTGAGAAGTCGCAGTGTAGAAAAAGACGCACGCGCCAAAGCCAAGCGAGCTGCTAAAGATAAGGATAAAGAGAAGGTAAAGACAAAGAGAAAGCCAAGGGCAAAGCTGAAGCAGGAAAGAACGAAGCTGGAAAGGCTGAAGCTGGAAAGACTGAATCAGGAAAGACCGAATCGGGTAAGACCGAAGCTGGTAAGAACGAAGGCGAGAAGTCCGAAGCTCCTAAGAAACCAGAAGTCAGCAAACCAGAAGATAGTAAACCCGAATCAAGCAGCCCAGAAGCTGGCAAAAGTGCGGTCTTGAATTCGCCTTCTGTAAAGCTTGAGACGCCAGCTGGTGAGTCCGCTCCAGCGCCTTCGTCCAAGGATCCTAAAGACACTCCAGACGCCAAAGATTCCAAAGATAGTAAGGATTCTAAGGACACCAAAGAAACCAAAGATTCCAAAGACTCCAAGGCGGCTAAAGACTCAAAAGAAGTCGTCAAAGAAGACAAGGAAGAAAAAGTCGACGCTCCTAAAACTAAGGAAGAAGGCTTTGTCTCCAGTGAAAAATTTACTTATGTCTTTGATAGCAAAAAGCACAAAGATGGTGAATACCTGCTCAGAGTGACAATTAGCGATAGACCATCAAATGCTCGTAACTCTGAAATGGCAGTCGCTTTGAAGAAAATAGTTGTGGATAATACCGCCCCTAAAATCGAGAACTTTAAAATCGAACAAGGCGACAATGACCGCATCGGTATCTCGTTTACAGCCACTGACAATCTCACGACCATAGCTGACGCCACTTACAAGATCGAAGGCTACGAGCCATTTAGCCTCTCGCCTGCTGGCGATGCTGTAGCTGATGGATTATCAGTGCAACTTAAAGCTGCTAACATCTTTGCTCCCAAGTCATCTAAAAAGATTACGGTGGAAGTATTTGATAGAGCCGGCAATAAGACTGTCGAAATTTTTGACAGAGCTGGAAGCAAAATCAAAACAATCGTCTCGCAACCCTGACACCCCTTGAGGCCATGAATAAGTTAAAAGCCGCCATGATGCGTGTAAAGTCCCCTGAGACCCTCATTGCAGAGGCCGAAGGCGGCGAGCATGGACCGATGCATAAACATCTAAGTGCTTTTGATTTGCTGGCGTTTGGAGTTGGCGCAACTATTGGTTCTGGCATTTTTGCTCTCACCGGCACCGCTGCTGCGGGACAAGCGGTGGCTGCCGGGCACTGGCTCTCGACACCACTGACTAACTTTATCCTAGGCTCGTCTCTGGGACGCGAAGGCGCCGGTCCAGCCATTGTCATAAGTTTTATGATTGCTGCAATTGCTTGCGGTTTTGCTGCCCTTTGCTATGCCGAGCTGGCCAGTATGATTCCAGTGTCTGGCTCTGCTTATACGTTTGCCTACGCCAGTCTCGGTGAGGTTATCGCCTGGATAATTGGCTGGGATTTGATTCTTGAATACGCCGTTGGCAATATCGCAGTGGCTGTGAGCTGGTCAGATCACTTCCTCCATCTTGTCCATGGTTTGACTGGACAGGGCTTACCGTTATGGCTTACGTCAGATACCACCACGGCGCTCTTGCGACAGGCGGAGCGAGCGACAAGCCCACAATCAGCCCTGTACAGCAGTTTTGACTTGCCGGTAATCTTTGGTCATCCATTTGCTATGAATGTGCCAGCATTTTTGATTGTCGCCGTAATTACTTATGTCCTCATTATCGGTATCAAAGAAAGTGCCAGAGCCAATACCATCGCCGTCGCTATAAAAGTACTGGTGGTGCTGTTTTTTATCATCTATGGCGCCACTCTGGTCAAACCCCAAAACTGGGTGCCCTTTGCTCCCAATGGTCTGGCTGGCATTATGGGTGGTGCAGCGATTGTGTTTTTCTCTTTTATTGGTTTTGATGCCGTTTCTTCTACTGCTGAAGAAACAAAGAATCCACAGCGCGACATGCCAATCGGCATGCTTGGCTCGCTGGCGATCTGTACATTACTCTATGGACTGGTATCAATGGTCCTCACCGGTATCTTGCCATATAAGCAATATGCCAATGATGCAGCACCTGTAGCAACAGCTATTGCCAGTGGCGGCAACAACTTTGCTCATATCATTGTCTCGGTGGGAGCACTAGCCGGTATGACTTCGGTGTTACTGGTATTTCAACTGGGACAGCCCCGGATATTTATGGCAATGGCTAGAGACAGGCTACTGCCGTCGTTTTTTGCAAAGCTACATCCACGCTACCGCACGCCCTTTATCCCGACACTATTAACGGGTCTCCTGGTTGGACTTGCATCACTATTTGTAGACATCGGTGACGCCTCTGAGCTGACTAATATTGGGACACTTGCCGCCTTTATCATTGTCTGCTTTGGTGTAATATTTTTGCGTAAGGCAAAGCCTGACACTGTCCGACCTTTTAAATGTCCACTGGTGCCCCTTGTCCCGATATGTGGAATTGTTTTTTGTTTTATCTTGATGCTCTCCCTGCCTGTGATCACCTGGATCCGATTTATTGTATGGATGGCGATAGGATTTGCGATTTATTTTGCATACGGCTATAGACGTACTTCTCAGTTAGACGTTTGAGGCAATTATGTATTCAGAACCATCACTCAAGGCCAAGATGCAGACCATGGGTGTAGTCCTTATGCTTGTAAGTTGTGTCATGGCTGCTTATCTGTGGCTCGTACACTCTGAGAGTCTGTGGCCATCAACAGCTGCTACAGTCAAAAGCTACGACTGTGTTTATTACACATCGCCACCTACGCGCAGATACAGCTCCAGGCAAAGTGGCTATAGGTTGGTGCTCAAATACGAGTATCGTGCTGGTGAAGGGCTTTATACAAATGAATCTGAGGCCGGGCGCTATAGCGATAGAAATGCCGCAGCAGAAGCAGGCAATAAGCAGGTCGGCACACAGGTGCTGATACATTACTCACCCTCCAATCCCAATACTATCTGCTTAGAGAGCGTGCTAGCTCAAAACCGTCCAATAGCCGGGATAGTACTCATAGCCATGGCTGCCTGTGCCATTGTCGGCGGTGTGATGGTGGCTGGTAGCAGGGTATAACGGTTTGTCCCTCGGCTTGGGGCGGGACATCTGTGTCTCTCGGCGCTGGTCTGTATTTTTGGAGGCCGCATTGTATGAGAAATTGGCCCAATTTTTCTCATTCAACCCCTGATCAAAAAAGAGAATCAGTCAGGCGGATACGCATCATTAAATTGTGTGACGTTGGCATCTGCTAGGATGAGGATATGCCAGATAGCAATAAATCCACATTTGCTAGAACTACCCCCAACCATTGGAGGCTATTGCGCAGTTGTTTTATGGCTGCGGTAGTTATTTATTTTGCCTGGTAGAACTCTTGTCTGATTATGCCAAAAGGAGGAGTCTTGCGACCCCTCCTTTTGTGGCAGTATTTAAATCAATTACTTGATTGCTACTTCTTTGGCAGAGCGCACTTCTGTTTTGTGGCTTCTGTTTTTGAGAGCGCCCATGTGGTTTTCGAGAGTGCCATGGGTTACTGGAATGCGGATAGCAGCGGTTGTTTTAGGTACGCTGATGAAGAGCAAGCCTCTGTCGAGACGAGCTTCGATGTGCTCAGCCATGATTTCGGTTTCGAATTCAAATTCGCGAACCATCAAGGTTGAAGGAAGTTCTTTGCGCAGGTATGTTGCACGGTCTTGGAACATAACTGGTGTGCGCTTTGCAGTTACTGTGAGGAAGTTTTCTTCTACTTTAACTTCGATATCATCGAGGACTACGCCTGGCAATGCGAGTTCGAGGATAAACTGATCGTCGAGTTCGAGAACATCGGCAGAAGGAATATCCCAGCCTTGATTTTGCAAGGTGGTTGCTTCATAACCATAACCGTAATATGAGCGGTTCAGGTGGTTTCTCCAGGGGGTGTTGGATTCCTTGTTGCTGTAAAACATTAGATGTTATCTCCTTAAGATATGTCCAATTCGCGACCAGACCGAGCCAAAACAACTGATATCACCAGTGGTGTCAGCGCTTTTTGCTCTTTTGATCCAGTGCTTCCGTTTCGTGCCAGTAATGTTAGCTCAAAACCCAGTTAATATGCGGATTTTCCAAATCTGTTTGGCTTTGCACTTGCCAACCTTAAGGCGCTCTCATATTCACCGTTTCGCAACTTGACAGCTTTATTAAATCAAGTAAGACCGGCTTTTGATGCGGCTCAACCATATTTGGGTGAGGCCAGTTTCTCGCTGCATCTAAACACGCGCGATAAAAGCAGCTTTGTGGAGTAAATCGCTTAATGTATTAATTTACGTTTTTGACTTTTTGCCTGAGGATTTGCAGCCTGCAATCTCTTATTTATGCGATCTTTGAGATTTTGTAGTTCGGCTACTTTAGATTCCAGTCTCAATATTTCGGAGCCGCTATCATTTGCTTCGTTTTGAGCATTTTCTAGCTCACGTCTGCTGATCACGCCTTCCTGAAAGAGAGCCTCAAAGTTAACAGCGCGCTCTCGTCTTTGATCGACTGAACGTTTTTTGTTGTCTAGTTCTCTTTTTGCATCATTTAGTTGTAGCCCAATCTCTTTGTCTTTCTCTTTGAGATTTTCTCTGCTCAAAAATTCCAGGGGCATTGCTGCACCATAATATAAAGATAGCCCTGCTGGATCTGCCAAAAACGAAGGAGTTGATGGTGGTGGCGGCGGTACAAAGCCCCCGGCACGACCGACTCGGGGGGCTTTTGATTTAACTGTAGTCTTGGCGACAGGTTTTGCCTCAACTGGAGCCGCTGGTTTTGCTGCTACTGGAGCTGCTGGCTTTGCTGCTACTGGAGCTGCTGGCTTTGCTGATACCGGCGTGGCTGGCTTTGTTGCTGCCGGAGCCGATGGCTTTGCCGCTACCGGAGCTGCCACCTTGGCTTGAGGCTGGCTAGGCTTAGCAGGTGTCTGGGCAAGAGCTCCTGGGACACCACAAATAAGCAATATATGTAAGCAAAGGGCGGGTTTCAAATTCATAACAGGGTCTATTAGTGTAAGCTCTATCAATGCAACAAGGACAGTCTAGCTCATTAGTTTCTATCCTCTTCCTTGGAGACGTCATAGGCAAGCCCGGACGTTCCGTAGTGAAGAAATACTTACAACACCTTAAAGCGGTAGCGGATGAGGGCGGAGCGCCTTATCCAGACTTTGTGGTGGTAAATGTCGAAAACGCCGCCCATGGATTTGGCGTCACAAAAGAAAACCTGGCTGAGTTTAGAGAACTCGGTGTGGACGTGTTTTCGGGCGGTAATCACACATTTGATCGTAAAGAGATTTTTGAATTTATTGAGACCGAAGAACGACTTTTGAGACCGGGCAACTATCCTGAAGGCACTCCTGGTAAGGGTCTTGTCCTCCTGGAGAAGAACGGAGTCAAGTTTGCTGTTATAAATTTAATGGGAAGAGTCTTTATGGAGCCTTTGCAGTCGCCTTTTTTGGTGGCTGACAAATTGCTAGAGTCCATCACCGAAAAATGCATCATCTTAGTCGACATGCATGCCGAGGCTACTGCCGAAAAGGTGGCGCTGGGCTGGTATCTGGATGGTCGAGTTAGTGCAATAGTGGGCAGTCACACACATATTCAGACTGCTGACGAGAGACTGCTCAAAAAAGGCACTGCCTATATCACTGACGCTGGTGCTTGTGGACCAACCGATGGAGTGATTGGCATGGCTCTCGAAGGCGTGATGAGACGCATGGTCAAACAATTGCCTTCGCGCTTTGATCTGGCTGACGGACCCGCTGCTGCTTGCGGCGTATTGATTAAAGTGGATAGCGAGAGCAAATGTGCCACTAGCATTGAGCGCATCAGGTTTGCCGACAGTTGATTGATTTACATCTGCACAGTCATTATAGTGACGGTACCTGGTCTCCAACCGACCTTGTAGAGCACGCAGTAGCTCTCGGTATGAGCGATATTGCTCTCACCGATCACGATACTACCAGTGGTATTGATGAGGCAATTGTCAGAGCGGCTGGTCGGCTCAATATCATTAAGGGTGTGGAGATAAACACACTATTTTATGACGCAGATGGTGCCCATGACGTACACATTTTGGGCTATGGCATAGACCTGGAGTCGCCAGCACTGCAGACGCTCCTGACTTACCAGCAAAGCGCACGCATCGAGCAGATGCAAGCAAGCTGTGCTGCTATCAGGGGAGCGGGTGTTGATATAACTTTTGAGCAGGTGGCCGAGTTGTCTGGGCGCGGTGCTGTGGGTAAAGCCCATCTTACAGAGGCGATAGTGCGCGCTGGTGGTGCGTCCGATGTGATGGAGGCTTATACTCGCTATACAGCCAAGTCTTCACCATACTTTGTGGAGCGCAAGAGTACAGACCCATTTAGTGCCGTCAAAGCAATAGTCTCCGCCGGTGGTATTGCATCAATTGCGCATCCTGGCTCAGAGTCATATGTGGTGCCACTGATTAGCCAGTTGATTGAGGCTGGTCTTGGCGCTATTGAGGTCTATCACCGCATCCATGACGACGCTACTCGCCTCAAATATCGCGAGTTTGCTAACGCCAATCACGTTTTAATTACCGGTGGCTCCGATTGTCACGGACCATACAGGGCCAGCGAAACAGAGTTTTATCCATCAATCATGGGTGAGATCGTTTTGCCAGCTGATGACTTTGCCGTATTGCAAAAGGCTTTATTGACTAAAGTGCTATCGGCAAAATCATAAGTATCTAAATGGTTTTCCAATAGCAAAATAGTCTTCTAATAGCTAAGTCTCTTAAACGGCTAAATCACTAAATCGCTTATTGCGCCAGGGCTTTGTCCAACTGGGTGCTGAGCACGCCGGTCTCGACTTCACCTATTTGACTCCAGGCTACTTTGCCGCTCTTATCTAAGATGACTTCAAAGGGGATATAGCCTTTGTAGTGATTTTTGATTAGCGCTTTGGCCTGAGGTGTTGAGGGGTGGTCCACGTCTACCAGGATAAACTTCACGGCTTTGCCGCTGGCTTGTTTATAAAGGTCCACAAGGCGCTTGGCCTGTCTATTGACGTTGAGGTCGCCCGAGGCACCAAAAAATATTACTGAGGCTTTGCCTTGCTCAAGGTCGACGTCTTCCATGCGTTGAGCCTCAATAGGAAAGCCTGAGTCAGTGTCCTGACTGAATGACAGACCCTTTTTGAGGTGCAGGTCCTCAGCGGCAGGAGCCTGGCTTGTGGAAGTAATGAAAAGTGCCATCAGAGCGAAAGCCTGGGAAGCTAACACCAATCGACCAACACCACTATTGCCAAACATTTTTTGCTCCTTTGTCGCATTGTGCCGCAGTCACAGGCTTTTCAGTTCCTCTCGGGGGCACGTGCTAATTGAAGACAAAAGAATACCAAATAATGTTCCGGATTTAGAAGGTGCCGAAATCCGAGGCTTTAAGCTTGTGTACAAAACGCGACCATTTTTGCTGCTCGTAGCTCATCGAGTACTCATACAAGCTTGTCAAAAGCCTCGATCCAGAGCTGGAGTTGCCCTTAAATTGGGCATAAAAGTTTTCTTCATGGGCCATTACCGAGGTCTCGCGCGATTTTGACTGGCTACCGGGGGCGTGACCGCCCACCACGGCGATTTCCATCTGGATGACGCGCTCGATATTGGTGGTTGGGGGATTTTTGAGTCTCTCCAGTAGCCAAATTTTAAGAGCCTCCCCGGCTGGTAGCTCAGGGCGGCTGTGAAGAAATTCGGCGAAAGCTTCAAGAATCATTTAAACCTCCATTTAGCGACTATAGCACGGGAAGCCAAGGGTCAGCAGAGGGGTATATTTATGAAATTAAAGGAATCATTGTTATATACATGGATGGTTAGGGTTATAATCAAGCTACTTGAGGACGTACCTGGCTCAAGACCCTTTTACTTATAAGTCGTTTGAGTAGCCCCGAGCATGAGCTTTGCCGTGCCCAGGGGGAAAAGGTCCTCAGTAGCCAAAAAATTCGACAATCATTTTTTGATTGATTCGGCCGGAGAATAGTCATAGTCACTACCAAGAGCCCAGTTCACCAAGGCTCCACCACCACAAGAAATTCCATTCCTGTTCAAGCTGAGATTTCCAAGCGGCTTGTGGAAGAATTTTTGCCCCGCGTCAATAAGCCGGGTCAGTATCTTGGCAATGAATGGGGTGCTAGACGCAAAGACTTTAATCAATGCCGGGTGCGTATGTCCCTGGCATTTCCTGATCTTTATGAGCTTGGCATGTCCAATTTTGGACTGAAGATTCTTTATCAGATCATTAATGACATCGACGGCTACATGGTGGATCGCACCTATGCCCCTGATACTGACTTCGAGACCATATTGAGAGAGGAAAAATTCCCACTCTTTGCCTTTGAATCAAGACAGGCGCTTGTTAATTTTGATTTGATTGGTTTTTCGCTGCAGTATGAGCTTACCTATACAAATGTGCTCAATATGCTTGAGTTGGCTCAACTACCAATCCGGGCTTGTGAGCGGAGCGAGATTTTCCCCCTTATATTTGGTGGTGGACCCTCGGCTGTAAATCCTGAGCCCATGGCGCCATTTTTTGATTTTTTTGTCATTGGTGATGGAGAGCAATCGCTGCCTCACTCAATGATGATTGTCGATGATTTTAAACGCGATATCTTGCCTGCTTTGCCCGCTGATAGTGCTGTCCAGCAAATCATGCGCAAAGTCCTGCTGGCCAAACTCGCTGTCAGCGTACCTGGTGTTTATGCTCCTGCTCTTTACGAAGAGCGCGAGGCACCGCCGGTGCAACCAACTAATTTGGCTGAGCTGATTGCTCAGGCACGCACAGTGCTTGCTCCTCATATGACTGATGCCCTCTCTGCTTATTTTGATAGCTTTAACGAGGAAATACTGCCTGAGCGAGTATTGCGTCAGGTTGCTCCACTACAAGATAGCAACCAGCCAGTGCGCAATCTTGTGCCGTATCTATCTCTTGTCCATGACCGTGAAGTCCTGGAAGTTAGACGCGGCTGTGATAGAGGCTGTCGCTTCTGTCAGCCTGGTTATACATTTTTGCCAGTGCGTGAGCGCTCAGCTGAAGAGCTTGTGGAGCTATCTAAAAAAGCCCTGGCTAATTCTGGACACCAGGAATATTCGATGCTCTCGCTTTGTGTCTCTGATTACACAAGCTTGCAAGAGAGTGTGCGCAGCTTAAACCGTGAGCATTCTTACAAGCGTACTTCGCTATCTTTCCCTTCTCAGCGCGCTGATCGCATGTTCCTCGATGTAGACGAGGAGTATAAGGCTGTACGCCGAAGTGGTATCACACTGGCTCCCGAAGCCGGTACCGAAAAAATGAGAAAGGTCATTAACAAAGGACTTTCTCACGAACAGATTCTCAATGCTATCGAGACTGCTTATGATTCAGGCTGGGACTCGGTCAAGCTCTATTTTATGTGCGGATTGCCCTTTGAAGACGATGATGACCTGGCTGGCATTATTGCTATCCTCAAGGAAGCGACACTGCATTGCCGCGCTATTCGCAAAAAAAATCCCAGTGCTCATAAGCGCGATATCGATCTTACCTGCACTATTTCAAACTTTGTGCCCAAGCCATTTACACCATTTCAGTGGTTTGCTCAAGTAACCCCTGCTGAGTTTGCACGCAAGCACCAGGTCTTGCGCGATAGGCTGAGAGAGAGTGGCTTGCGCAATGTCAGGCTAAATGTCACCTCACCTCACATAAGTCTTTTGGAGTCTGTCATAAGCCGCGGCGATAGACAGACCGGTGAGATGATTTATAACGCTTACAAAGCCGGCGCCACATTTGATGCCTGGGACGATAGACTCAAAATCGATGTCTGGCGTCAGGTCGCTCAAGATATGGGCACTGATTTAGTCACCCTGGGCTCGCAAGAGCGTGTTGTCGGCAGCAATCAAGCATTTGATATTGTCCACATCGGCCTCCATCAGTGGTGGCTTGTACGCGAATGGGAAAAAGCTGTCAAAGAAGTTGAAACAGCTGCCTGCACCGAGAATACCTGTCATGCCTGTGGTATTTGCACCGAGCTGGATACTCACCATGTGCTCGCCAATCCCATACCAGCTGTGATGAAGAAAAATCCTTTTGTCAAAGAGCTAAATGCTAACAAGAGCGATCCTGATTCTCATCCGTCATTATTTTTTGTCGCTCCGCAAGGGGCTGGCGCTTCTGATACTGGCGCCGGTACGGACAATGCCGAGGAGCTTGTGATGAGCAAGCGTATGCGTCTTGTCTTTACTAAGCTCGGAGATTTGCGCTTTATTGGGCATCTCGACTTGCAGCATCTATTTATTCGAGCATTTAGACGCTCGGGTATGCAAATGAGTTATACACAGGGATTTAATCCCTCACCAAAGCTGTCTCTCGCTGTACCTCTTCCGTTATTTCAGGAAGGTCTCCGTGAGCTAGCCGAAATTGAACTGGACAATCCAGTGGAAGCATTTCAACTGAAGGAAAGACTCAACCGTCAGTTGCCACCGGAAATACAAATCATAGAATGCTACGAAATTGAAGAGGAAAAACCGCAGACGGCTAAAAAGTCGCTGCAGTCGCAAGTTGGCATGGCTACTTATAAAGCTGTGCCGATAGTAAAGGAAGCGGTCGCATCTGATATTGCCACCAAGCTGACTAATGCCATCGAAGACATCATGAGTAAGGAGCATCTATTTGCCCAGATGCCTCAAGATAGTGATGCCAAACCAAATAGAACTGCTAAAGAAAGTCCCAAGCCCAAGGATTTGAGACCACTCATTCATTCTATAACTCTGCATTCTCTTCCCCAAGTGTCTAACGAGCTTCCCTGGTTGGAGCTCAAATTAGCGACAGGTTCAGAAGGACATATCAAGCCCCAAGATGTGCTTGATCTAGTTTGTCCTGACACCACTTTTCGTGTGACCAGACTCGACATTTTATCTAAGTCTGGTGAGCCTCTCGTGCCTGTATCCGCAGCAAAAACCTTGAATTAGTCAGAGGATTCTAATGAGAAAGTCAATTGTAATTTCAGAGCAAGACAATATCGCTGCCTTGCTAGAAAACGACCGAGTGGTCGAGTTTTTCGTCAACCGAGGCGAACTACTGTTAGGCGATATATACACCGCATCTGTAGAAAATATTCTGCCTGGTATTGACGCTGCTTTCGTCAATCTTGGCAAAGACAAGATGGGTTTCCTCCACGCCAATGATGTGCCTGGACAGGGACCACTAAAAGAGCGTCTGGTACCAAAGCAAAAGCTCCTGGTGCAAATCACCAAGGAGCCCACTGGTCACAAAGGACCGAGAGTATCAACGGCGATAAGTTTGCCAGGTAGATTTTTGGTACTGGTACCAGAAGAACGTGGTGTCAGCATCTCCCGTCGTATATCTGAAGCACGCGAGCGCGCCAGACTCAAATCAGTAGTCAATTTGATGAAGCCTCCAGGTGTGGGCATCATCATCCGTACTGAAGCAAAAGGTCAGGGCGATCAAGAACTATTTGAAGACTTTGAGCAGCTCTGGGACCGCTGGCAGACAATCGTGTCTGAAGCAGAAGCCTCAATCGGACCGACCCTCATATACCGCGACCAAGACTTGCTCTTTAGAGTAATCCGCGATGCTTACAGCCATGAAGTAACAGAAATCATCGCTGATAGTCCAGAAGGTCAAAGAAGAGCGCAGGAATATCTCGCTGGTTGGGCACATAAGCAAACCAAAGTGATTTTCCATACTGCTGATGAGTCACTCTTGCTCTCTAAGGGCATCGACAAAGAAATCGAAGCAGCTCTCTCAAACCGTGCTGAACTCCCCAGTGGCGGTCACCTTGTGATTCAGCCTACTGAAGCTCTCACAGTTATCGACGTTAACAGCGGTCGCTTCACCAGCTCTCGTACACAAGCCGAGACTGTGCGTCGCACCAACCTGGAAGCAGCTCAAGAAATCCCACGTCAATTGCGCTTGCGCAATATCGGCGGCATGGTGATTGTGGACTTTATCGATATGGATAGCCGCAAAGACCAGCAACAAGTCCTGGAAGCGTTTCAACGTGCCCTTGAAGACGACCGCGCTAAGCCACAAATCGGTCAGCTCTCAGATCTAGGTCTTGTTGAATTGACCAGACGTCGTCAGGGTCAAAGTTTGCGTGAACTCTTCACCCATACATGCAACAGCTGCCATGGTCACGGTGTCACTCCAGTATTGGAGCTTGGACCTGTTGATGACCGTCGCATCATTGCCTTTAAGAGTAAGGAAGAAGAATCACTCAACCGCAGAAGTAAAGGCAGAAATCGCCCACAGCCGCTGCGTTCAGCTTCGGTCTCCAGCGGTCGCATCGTGCCTTCGCAAATTGATGACCACGACTCCCACCGTGGTGGCAGCTCACGTATTGATGAGCATGACCACGACCATGAAATTGATCATGATTTGCATGACCATGGTGATCACCAATCAGATTTAGATATGGACGATGTGCCAGAAGAAATCCTGGCCATGATGCCTGAAGATCTGCTCGATGCTAGAGCCCAAGGTAAGCCTGCCATGAAGCAAGTTAACTTTGACGATGAAGATGACACTAATGGTGGTGGCGAACTCGAGGTTGAAATAAAGACCGAAAATTTTCAACCGAAGTCGGCGCTCTTTGAAGACACAGTAGTGGAATACGAAGAAGAACCGACTCAGGATATGGCTTCTGATCTTGCTCAGAGCGTCTCTGCTGTAGAGAGCGTTTATCAAGAGTTGGATATGTCGTTAGGCTCAATGCCTCCAGTTGAAGAACTGACAATCGAAGATCTCGTGGACGAAGCCAATGCCCCTGAGATGGAAGAAGCACCAGCGCCTGTTGGTACTCCTTTTGTAGAGCATGAGATTGAAAGTCCTTATGCTGCCGAAGTAGATCCTGTTACTGGTATCTATCGCATCAAACCCAAAGCTCAAGAAGAAGAGAAGTTTGAAGCGCCTGCTACCAATGACTATGGTCAGATGAAGTTTGTGGATGTATATCAAGCAAACAACAGTGGCTATAGCCAGGCTCAGGAAGACAGCGTCAGCCAACTCACCATCCCCACCTTTGCTTCAAATAGCGAAGAGTCCGATGGTAATGAAGAAGACAGCAATAGCTAAGTTACTGCCGTAATTACAAAAGAAGCACCTGGTAACAGGTGCTTCTTTTTTTTAGGGTGGTGTAGAGCTTGTCTTGAGTATCTGTTTAGTGCTTTTGTTTTACGCGCTAGCCTAACGCTTTTGTTTAGCCATCGATAAACTGTAGCCAAATCTGCTGCCGCTAGCTACAAATTCTTGAGGCAATTTGCTGGCATCTACGCGGGTATCGGGATCGCCTCTGAACAGTTTGAAAATGTCTTCTGGATCTTTGGTATAAATCTGGTCCTCAACAAAAAAGGCACCACCAAAAATACCCTTGTGTACAAAGACCAGACAAAGCGAACTGGTCGATGGTACTGAAATCGCCAGGCAAGCAGTGTTGCCATTTTGAGTAAAGTTAGTCATGTAAGCATTAAACTGATCTAGCTCATTGAGCCCATCTTCGCGAGGCTCAGGAAAGCCCAGGAAGAGTGCTGACATAGCGCCGGTAACAGCTTCAGGTAGGTCGTAGATACTGACCATGGCATCTGCTGCTTGCAGGTCATTAAGCATGCAGTAGAGTGATTCTTCGGTAGGTCTTTGTTCTGGTGCTGATTTGGAGCCATAGATGCAGCCTACAGCTTTGCCGCGATACAAAAGCACGGCTGATCTCGACAACTGTTGCTCTGATGTAGACTTCATGCAGCCCGTTCTCATACCGCCTTCGAGGTCGGTGATGAGCCATTCGAGATCATAATCAGCCATGTTGAGTAAGGTCTGTGATTCGATGTCAATGGGCGGCATGACCAAGTCGATTGCCCGTCTCAGTCTAAAGCGTTTAGTTGGTGTCTGCTCCTCAATTGGTGATTGCCACTGCTGTTGAGGCGCTTCGTAAGTTTCTTGGGAGTAAGGTTGTGGCTCTTGCGCAGCATTATCTGGCATCTGGAAGGGCGAGCGCTCATGAGCTTGATAAGGGTTTTGGGCCGGTTGTTCTTGGTTTTGCTGACCATAGCCTGGCGGTGCGTAATTTTGATTGTTGCTGGTTTCGGCAGTGGCCGCTTGATCTGGATTGTCTACTTGCTCCATCCAGTTGGTCTGAGTCTTGGCCGGTAGCATCGAGCCAGCCACTCTGTTTTGACCAAACAACGGTGATAGTAAAATGCGACCATTATGGACACAAACAAATTGTGCCAGGACTTCTTCACCGGGACTGTGGTGAGCATTTGTCCGGATAAAACCAGGCAAGTTGTCCTTGGGGATAGTTACGGCAAAACCGTCAGCTTCCGCCTTGACCACTCTACAGATTACGTTTTGACCAGCTTTATACCCTGTTGCCTTCCAGGGATTAATCGGTCTACTCATTGCGGTTCCCTTGCATGCAATCTCACTCACGGACTAATCCGAGGTTGTGAAGCACCAGGCGCTTCACTCATCTATTTTATGCCCAAATGACTCAGTTCCAAGCGATTTCATGAAAGTAACTCAAAAGTTCTTTCATGAACGTTTAAAAACCGCCAACACCAAATTAGATAATCCCCGCAAAGCCCCAAAAATCCCATTATTTTCCTTGGAATTTGCTAATGAATTGCCGCAGCCAGAAATAGCCGCCTCACTGTTTGCCGGGGCTTTACTATGACAACTGATACAGCTGCCAGAACAATCCGATGCTACATCAGACCAGTTATTGCAGCGTGGGCATAAAAGTCTGGTGCCTACTTTACTAGCTGTATCCAACGGATACTGACAAGACTGGCAAACTACAGCTGGAGTGGCTTTCAAAGTGACATTGAATTCCATGATTACATCTCGCGGATTTCGATCAATGCTGCCAGTTGTCTACCTACGGCCAGTTCCATTTCGTTGCGGCAGATAATTACCGGACCGCCAGGAATGTTTTTGGCAATTGAAATTTGCGAGCCTTCACCGATGCCAAAGCGCATGGCTTGAAGTGTCACTTCATCGCTTTTAGTGGCAGTGACTAAAAATGTCTTACCCTGTTTGGCGTCGCCAAGTGTCATTTGATTGGTCCTCTTGTGAGCTTGCCGCTCTTGCAATTTGGGCAGAGTCCAAAAATTTTAAATTGGGCATCTATCACTTCAAAGTTGTAGCGTGCACCGATTTTTTGCCCGGCTTCTTCCAGGAAATGATCCTCGAATTCGAGGGTCAAATTGCATCCAGTGCAAATTATATGCTGGTGGGGCAGTGTATCTTGCTTTAGCTCATAGTGTTTGTGACCTTCGGCAAAATCCAGTTCACGCAAAAGCCCCAGTGATGATAAGAGTTTAAGAGTGCGGTAAGTAGTGGCCAGGCTGACCGAGCCACCGCGTTCAACCAGGCGGGCATGCAATTCTTCGGCGGAGAGATGCTCGCCATGGGGCTGATCCCTAAAAATTTGCAGGATAGTCTCTCTCTGCGCAGTGATGCGGTGACCGCGCTTACGCAGGCTATCAAAGACTGGATCTGAGTTGTCTTCCATTTCTTTGGGTTGAGAGTTTTTGGCGATGTTCATGACTTTATATCCAGAGCGTTGATCATACCCCAACCTCTGTCAGTTATGCCCATTTTACTTGCTAGCCAGTGAGCCTTTTGCCACAAGTCCGTCCGACAGGTAACGTTTGAGATATTCACCGGTGTGTGATTTGGCTCTGGCGATTTGCTCGGGCGTGCCCTCTGCTACGAGGGTGCCGCCTTTGTCGCCGCCCTCTGGACCCAAATCGATGACCCAGTCGGCTTGTTTAATGACGTCAAGGTTATGCTCGATGATCAGTACAGTATTGCCTGTATCGGCGAGACGGTTTAAAACGTGCAAAAGTTTATCTACATCGGCAAAGGACAAACCTGTGGTGGGCTCATCCAGGATATATATCGTCTTGCCGGTGGAGCGTTTGCTTAACTGTTCAGCCAGCTTCACCCTCTGTGCTTCGCCGCCGGACAAAGTGGTGGCAGGTTGACCAAGTTTGACGTAGTCGAGACCGACTTCCTGCAATGTTTCCAATTTGCTTTGTGCTTTGGGGATGTTCTCAAAAAACTTGAGACCCTCTTCTACAGTCATCTCCAGCACTTCTGAGATTGAGCGTCCTTTAAACTTTACTTCCAGAGTTTCGCGGTTATAGCGCGCACCTTTGCAGACATCGCAAGTAACAAAGACCGAGGGCAAAAGTTCATTTCAATTTCGTTCATGCCCTCGCCGCGACAAGCTTCGCAGCGTCCGCCTTTGACGTTAAAGCTAAAGCGACCGGGTAGATAGCCGCGCGCTTTGGCCTCTGTTGTCATCGAAAAAACTTCACGGATGACATCGAACAAACCTGTGTAGGTAGCAGGGTTTGAACGTGGTGTGCGGCCAATCGGTGACTGGTCGATGTCGATGACTTTATCGAGGGCATCAAGACCGGTGATTTTATCTACACCTTTGGGAGCTGGCACTGTGCCCGAAAAATGGTGGCGCAGATATTGATAAAGCAAATCATTGACTAGAGTTGATTTACCAGAACCCGAAACCCCGGTGACGGCCACGAATTTGCCTAGAGGAATACTGAGCGAAATATTTTTGAGGTTGTTTAAGCTGGCGTCTTTTACTTCTATAAAAAGTCCGTTGCCCGGTCTGCGCTTTTTGGGCACGACAATTTTTTTGCGGCCACTGAGGTAGGCGCCAGTCGATGAGCGCGGTGCCACCATGATGTCTTCTATGGTGCCCTCTGCCACAAGCTCGCCGCCGTGCACACCCGCTCCTGGACCGATGTCTATGATCCAGTCACTCTCTCTCATTGTGTCTTCGTCATGCTCGACAACCAGTAGTGTATTGCCCAGGTCGCGCAGTCTTTTAAGTGTATTTATGAGCTTGGAGTTATCTCTCTGGTGCAAACCGATAGAGGGCTCATCCAGGACATAAAGTACACCCGATAATCCAGAGCCGATTTGTGTTGCCAGTCTAATGCGCTGAGCCTCGCCACCAGATAAGGTGCCAGCTTGTCTGTCTAACGTCAGGTAGGTCAGTCCCACATCACTCAAAAATTTCAATCTGGCATTGACTTCTATTAGTACCTGGTGGGCGATTGTACGCTGTTTGGTGGTCAGTTTGTCCGGGACATTGGCAAAATAGTCTACGGCTTTTTCTACTGAGAGTGCTGATACTTGAGCGATTGATTTGCCGTGGATTTTGACAGACAAGCTCTCTGGTTTTAGTCTGGCGCCGTTGCATTTACTGCACGGCATCTGCGTCATATAGTTCTCTATATCCTGACGCACTCTGTCGGATTGAGATTCTTCGTGGCGTCTTTTGATGTTATTGATTACGCCTTCAAAAGACTTTTTATACTCCCAAAACTCTTTGCCATCAAAACTATCGTGACCGAGCTTGAGTTTTTCGGTGCCGGAGCCAAAGAGGATTACACCTTGTTCTTGTTTGGTCAATTTGCCAAAAGGTGTGTTGACCGAAAATTTATAGTGCTTAGCTACACTGGCCAAAAGTTGATCGTAATAGGGATTATTGGTTTTAGCCCAAGGATAGATGGCGCCTTCTTTGAGGGTCTTTTTAGGGTCCGGCACCACAAGGGCCGGATCTACTTCAAATGTGCATCCCAGTCCGTGACATTCTTCACAGGCACCATAAGGACTGTTAAAACTAAAGATGCGTGGAGATAGCTCGGCAAAGCTGATGCCACAAGCACCACAGGCAAAATTTTCGCTAAACAAAAGGTCCTTGCCAGAGCCTCCGCCGGTACCAATGGCGGTATCAACCAGGACATTTTGCTTGCCCCATTTGAGTCCGAGGGCGATACTATCAGCTAGCCTCGATTGGATTCCTTTTTTGATGACAAGCCGATCTACAACCAGATCGATATTGTGCTTTTTGTTTTTGTCGAGCTTGATTTCGTCTTCTAGCTCGTGCACTACTCCGTCTACTCTTACACGGGCAAAGCCTTCTTTGCGCAAGTCTACAAAGAGTGATTGATACTCGCCCTTTTTGCCTGAGGCAAGCGGGGCTAAAATCTGAATCTTAGTACCTTCGGTTAACTCCAGCACCTGGTCGACAATCTGGTCAATTGTCTGCGGATTAATTAAACGGTCGCACTCGGGACAATGTGGTGTGCCAACTCTGGCAAAAAGTAAGCGTAAATAGTCGTAAATTTCTGTGACAGTACCAACTGTCGAGCGAGGGTTGTGGCTGGTAGATTTTTGATCAATCGAAATGGCTGGTGACAGCCCATCGATGCCATCGACATCTGGTTTGTCAAGCTGTCCCAGGAATTGTCTGGCATAGGCAGACAGTGATTCGACATAGCGTCTTTGCCCCTCGGCAAATATTGTGTCAAATGCCAGAGATGACTTGCCTGAGCCACTGACACCAGTCACAACTACGAGATTGCCACGCGGTATTTTGATATCGATGTTCTTGAGATTGTGCTGCCTGGCTCCTCTGACCACAATGTGCTCATCGAAGCCGCGTCCCTTGAGCTTTGACACGCTGATTCCTTGCCTTGAGTAATAGTTACATATTATCCGCTACTGGCATGTTTTCCCCTACCCCGTCACTCGATAGAGATATTTAGACATATCAAATTAAAAGTACTTACTAGACAGGTTATGTGGTTAATTGGGGGACCTGGGGGGTAGATACTCTTAAGGTAGCCAGCGCAATTACCAGTAAGGTGGCTGGTCAGGAGGCATAGGTATGTGGCCAGAGGCCAAGGGCAAGTCAAAAGATAACAAGCCTGATAAGCCTGGCAAAAATCGGGCGACCAAAGCCAAAATCAAGGCGATGTCCAAAGAAGCTGCCGAGCAGATGGTTAAGGCTGCTCAAGAGGAGCAAGCTGCTCTTGATGCTCTGGCTGCTCAAGCACGTGCTGAATCCGAAGCCGAACTAAGTCTCAAATATGAATCTGCCAAGCAAGACACTAATCCGGATATGGGCAGACCTGATTTGATCAAATTGCCGGCATCTGCTGGTGAGCGCAACGACGATAAAATCGCCAGTGTCTGGAAGAGCCGTATGATGGGCAATATGCGCCCAGCTGCGCAAGATCCACAGGTGCAAACTGGGCCGCGACAGGCCCTCGAAAATAATGAGCGGATGCGCATTAACGCTCAGCACGAAGTGATGATCAACCATGTCGACAAAATGTTCGACCACTTCCAAAACCTTGCCTACGACTTTAACCAGATGAATCCTGCTGCTGAGCTTGAATTGACCTGGATCAGACCAACTGTAACTCGCGAAAACATCAGTAGCTGGCACCAGAGCGCGCAGTACATCTCAGTTTTTACTGGGCGCATATCCACCAGATTTTGGACTCTTGTTGTGCGCGGTACTTTTGAAGGCATTCTTGCCTATATTATTCCGGCCGACAAATTACTGGCATTTACAACTCAGCCCACACAGTATGTTTGTGCTGTTGAGTTTGTCCCTTACGACACCGGTCACGGACTGGTTTTTGGTGCCGAGGGTCAGGCTATGACCGAGGGACAATTAGCTCTCACATATCGCGCTTTGCTAGAGGCTCTGATAACTGTAGCCCAGGAAAATGTTTTAACTGGCAGACTCAATTTGCATGCGCTCGGTGTGTTTGATGGTGGCGTGCCCAGTCAGGCGCCCTTAGGTCAAGTTGAGGTGCAAGCTGCTGCATCCAGTAATGCTGATATTGATTATTCGGCCAAGTACAAACAACATATGGCTGATTCGCAGACTCTTTCTACCAATTCTTTTCAAAGCACATCCAACTCTGGTGAGTTTTTTCAAGATGGTGATCAATATAAGAGCAGTAACAGTTATCCGCCAGAATTTTCTGTAAACAATATCCAAAATCAAAGTCAGTCCGGTTCTTTCCAGGGTCCTGCTGCGCCATTGCCGTTGCCTGGTGCTTCTGCGCCATTGCCTGTTAGCCCTGCTCCATCCAACTATCAATCTCAATCGGGTCAATTTGGTACACAATCTCAATCTCAATCAGGCTCTTTTGGCACAACTCCTGCGGCCAGCCAGTCTGATGACGACTGGAAGCCTGTAGCGCAGCCGGGACGCGGCTTTGGTCAATCGCTTGCGGCGATGGCCGATGGCACTGCCACATCCAGCAGCAATGCCAGTGTTGGTGGCGCCCCCAATGCTGCCAGAGAGCCAGCAAAGGGTGGATTTTCAGCTGATGCGTTATTTCAAAACGTACAAAATTCCATGCCACCGCAGATGCCTCAATCCATTGCTCAGGCAATTTCGCAGACTATTTCTCAGGGCAACCCTCAGGTACAGTCTGGACAGCAGCCCCAATCAATAGCTCAGGCGATTTCGCAGAGTATTTCTCAGAGCAATCCTCAGGTGCCCCAGGGGCAGCAGCCTCCAGCTCCGCCGGCTAAAGACGTGCCCTGGAATTTTATGCCTACCAAAGTTGACCCGGCGAGGTCGGCCCTTGGTACTTCTGCTTCGCATCCGGTTGTGCCAGCCTCTCAGGCTTCTAATTCTGCCAATTCAGGTGCAACAGCCCGCAGTACTATACCTAATCTGCCGCCACTGCCACCTTTGCCCAGTAGCGCCCAGATGCCACAGCCCGAGCCACCATCTGTAGTGCCACCTGTTTCTCCCCTGGAGTTGCTTGGTCAGGTCGACATCATGTCTGCCCCCAATAAGTTTGGCTATACTAGACCTGCTCCACCGCCGCCTTTGCCCCCTCGTCAGGACAGTAGTGCCGTATCTAATGTCGGTAATTTGGCAGAGAGCAGTGATAGTGATACTGCACCAGAGATAGTCTCTGCCTCGTCTAATCAGCCCGAGCAAGCTGAACAAGCAGAAGTTAGCGAATTTGCTATGCCTGATAGTCTGCAAGTAACCAATATGGCGTTTTTGATTGCCAATGAGCCTGTCAGTCCTGTCCTTGACCAACCTGCTAGTGCAGTGCCAGACTCCTTCCCCACTGCACCCATGTCCGGTGATGTTACTCAAGGTGATCCAGGGTGATGTTACTCAAGGTGATCCTGTGCGGTACCGTCTACTTATGATGGGCAATCCATTGATACCCAATCTGCCTTAGAACAACTGGCAGTTACAGGCGACCTTGTCACATCAGATAGTTTGCCTGCCTCTAGTGAGGCGGCTGCGCTTACCTCTATCGAGGCAGATTTGCCTGCCCAGATAAATGACTACACTGGTAGTGAGTTAGCGGCACCAGCGCCCGATGAGAGTGCTGTCTTTAGCTTTAAGCATAAGCTTGATCAAGTGCTTGATTATTTTGATCGTGAAATGGAAGCTGTTGCTCAGAGAGGTTCTGAGGCTTTTGCCAAACGGGATCTTAAAAAAGCTGAAAGTATGATCAAGTTAGCTGAAGAAATTGGTGAGCTGAAAGAAGCACTGACTAAGTTTAAAGAGCAGCACCAGGACGAATTGTCCTGAGCGCTTGTATTGAGTAGCTTAAGACTACACTTTTAGCCTGTGCCATCACCGCTGCAAGCAGAATATTACTATTGTGAGTCGCCGCTAGAGGGACTTGTGTCACTGCTTTCTTCAGTGGCTGTTTCCATGGCCGGCTGATCGTTATCGTCAATGGTGTCAGTTTGCGCCGGTGGTTCCTTTAGATCTTCAAGACCTGTGGTCTGTCCGGTGCTGCTATTTTGATTTGTCTCTTCTACGGGATATTGATAAGGACTTGTGTATTCAGTTTCGCCACGCAAAAGTGCACGAGCTACATCTGACAGAGCTTTGGCTAAAAAATCCTTTTGACTGAGCCCGACTATAATTAAAAGCGACAGTAAAAGACTAAAACCAACAACAGGTAACATCCTTGACTTTGGTGGGTCTTTTGCCGCTGTCTTTTTGCTACGTTTTTGCGCACCTTTGTCTTTGACAGATACTGCTTTTAAATTGGTGCGCGATGTTTCTTTTTTGCTTACTGGGCGAGGCTCTTCTTTTGGTGTTATTTCTCTATGCTGCGGTGTTTCGACTGTCTTTTTGCGCGCTTTTAGATTGGCGTGACTGTCACTTATGCGTGGTGCCTTATCTGTTGTATAGCTAAGAGCTGCTTCCAGATCCTTGCGCATTTGAGTGAGGGTCTGGTAACGATCGTCTGGCTGTTTAGCCATAGCCTTGTGAATTATTTTTTCGAAGTTGGCAGGTATTGTCAGATCTGGTCTTACTTCCGACAGATTTGGGGGTGCTTCACTAATTTGTTTGCCCATAGTATCGGCATAATTGCGTCCCAAAAATGGGACACGTCCTGTCAGGCTCTCAAACATAACAATGCCCAGTGAATAAATATCAGAGCGCAAATCTACGGTGGCACCCATACACTGCTCTGGACTCATATAGATAGGAGAGCCCCAGACTTCGCCCATTCTTGTCAGGCGCTGGGCTTCTTCAGAGATCATGGCAATACCAAAGTCGACGATTTTGACATAATCGACAGTGCGTCCTTGCCTGGTGAGCATTATGTTGCCTGGCTTGATATCACGGTGTATAGCGTTATGTTTGTGGGCGTGTTCGATAGCTGCACAGACCTGCACAAAAATATCCTGAAATCTCTCAGGAGCTAAGTGATCTTCTGCTTTGAGCACATCAGTTAGGTTTTCGCCGCGCAAAAAATCCATAACAAAATAAGGTTGTCCGCGCGCGCTGGTACCGTAAGCATGGAGATTGACGATACGGGGGTGATTGAGCCGGCTAAGTAGCTCTGCTTCTCGCTGAAATCTCTTGACCAGCATCTCATCAGTTAGTCCCTGGGTGCGCAGTGTTTTTACTGCCACGACTTTGCCGGTATCTTTTGTTTTGGCACGGTACACGACACTCATGCCACCTTTGCCAATGACTGATAAAACCCAGTAGCGGTTGCCCAGAGTGGCGCCCACCAGGATGTCTTTAAAGTTTGAAGGCACTTTGACGCGATAAAGGGGAGGTCTACCACTTCTTGCCAGTGGTATCACTTTTGGTGCAGGGCTACGTCCTATTTTGGATTTTTGCATCTCAGGGGGCAATAGCGTTAACGACTATCTGTACAAAACCCAGCATCAGTCCTATAAATCCTCCGAACCATTCAAGAGCTTGCAGCTCTTGTTTGCAAATACGCTTGATGAGATTTTCTAATTGTTGGGCCGAAAAGAGGTCGATTTTTTGAGCGATTACGTTATACATACCCAGTTTGGGAATGGCTTTTTCTAACAGTTCGCCCAGCTCTCTTTTGAGATAACTATGAAAGAACTGAGCCAGGTCCTGTTTGGCTCTATCGAGCCAGGCTTCGGGGATAGAAGCTGGATTAAAGCGGACTATAGCCTGGCGCACGGTGCTCATCGCTTCGCCTTCTACTTTGCGCACTGACAGGATAATATCTTCTTTGTGCTCGATTAAAAACGCCTCCACAAACATCACCATGTTTGCTTTAAATTTGGCTACTGTTTGCAAAGGCATAGAGCGCAAATCAAAGTTTGCGATTTGCACAGCCATCTGGTCTTTAATGCCAAATCTCTTAATCATATCGGCGATGATTTTGTCTGCTTCCTCTGGTTCTTTTTCGAGGAAGTTACGCCATTCGTAGCAGACTCGTTTGACACCGATGATACGGGCGAGCAGTTTATAGGGGCCGCTGGCGTGAGCCCCGATGGACTCATCCAGGCTGCTTATATTGCCTGGACTGAGCAGCGTAATGAGAGCTTGACGCACCTTGGGTGGTGTCGCAAACGCTTCCAGTATGCGGGCGGCAAATTCGTTTGCTTGCTCAAGAGATATGCGTGTTGTGAGGATGACCTGGTCAAAGACTTTTTCGGTGATAGCGGCAACTTTTGTATCACGGCCGGCTTCGAGAGACTCAATCGAGCTGGAGACAAAATGCTCAAGCAAGGTCGGACTGAGCTCGGCGATGTCCGATGCCAGTCTGTGTAGTTTTGTCGTATCTCTAAATTCTTTTAAAATCGAGTCAAAGAGCATACCGATGGTAATGCGGATGTTGTCTTCGGTAAGTAAATGCTCGACTTGATTTTTGATATCAGCCGGAGTCAAAAGAGTGTCAGTAACTGTGGAGGCTACGGCCTGGGCCAATTTGCCCCGTCTTTTAGGAAAAATGCCGGGAGTTAGCGGCAACTGGATTTTGGTAAAGGGAAAGTAATGTGCCTCGTATGGGCGAAATAAAAGAACTATAGCCATCCAGGTGGCCAGATAGCCATGGGCGAAATAAAGCACAGGTGGCACAATCACCTTCCAAAAGATTGCTTCCTGACTCGAAAATAGGGTCGCCCAGTGAAAATCCATGTCTGCCTTTTTGAAATTATCCGGCGTAAGTAAGACAAGACTTATTCTATAGGCATATCTTCACCTTGACCTCCTCTTATAATTACTTGTCTTAGCGCCGTCGTCTCGGAGCTAATTAGCCAGAGGTGCCTGTGTCTCTTCTAAAACCAATTTCACTTGTTGTCGCCTTTTATCTGACACTTGGCTCTCTGGCGCCAGCGCAGGCGCTAGACCTGCTCAAGGGCAAAAACAACACACAAAAGCAAGTCGAAAAAAGCGAAAAGCAAGTGGAGATGTTGCTCAGCCAGGGCTCTCCCGAGGCTTTGCGTCAGGCCCTCAATCTGATTGAGCAGGGCGCTGCCAACCAGTGCGATAGTGCCAAATTGCATCTTTACCAGGGGCGTATATACGAAAGGAGTGGTGACGATGACAAAGCCATCATGTCCTATATCGAATGTCTCATTTTGCTTAACGCCACTTCCCTGACTCCTCAACCTGAGACCTTGCAGGCGCGTGAGGCACTGGGCGGTCTCTATATGAAACGCGGCAGTTTTGATGAAGCCGGTGGGCAGCTGCGCAAAGTGCTGGAGTTAGCTCCTGGAGATACCAGGGCTCGGGGCAATCTTGGCATTTGTATGATCCAGCTGGGCTTTTATAAACAAGCCGTTGATGAATTCAAAAAAGTGCTCAGTAGTGATGCCAAAAACTTTACCGCCCTTTACAATCTTGGGCTTGCGCTCAGTGCTCAAAACGAGCCAGGACTTGCTGCTAGTTATTTTCAGCAGGCAATCGCTCTGGGTGAGAGCACTCATGAGCAGCTATTGCCGATGGCTTTGATTGGACTGGCCAACTGCTATCGTGAACAAAACCAGTATGCATCAGCATTAAGACTGGTGCAAAGAGCTAAAAACCTAGCTCCGCGCAGTCATTATGCCTATCTTGCTGAGGCTCAAATATTTGAAAAAACGAAACAGCCTGGTAAAGCCATTGAAGCTGTGAAGAAGGCAATTGAACTGAATCCCCAGGATCAAAACTGTAAGCTGGCCTTGGGTCGTATCCTGGAGCGGGGCACGGCTTTTAATGCTGGTAACGCTAAAAGCGGTGGCAGTGGCAGCATTGCTGCTAAAGCCGCAAAAAATCCAATCTAACAGTAGACAAGACATTTTCAGGAATCACTGCACACAATCAAGTACATAAGAGGACATAAGTAATGCATTTTCGGAACATCAGCCTTAGCGTATTGGCAGCGGCAATGACCCTATCATCCCTCAGTCTGCCAGTTTTAGCAGCTCCTGCCGAAAACGGCAAAGATACTGAAGACATGAAGAATGCCATATTTCGTTATAAGGCAGCAGTAGAAGCCAATCCTACCAGCGGTCCCAATCATCTCAAGCTTGGACGCGCCTATTTGACCGGCGGCGAATATGACAACGCTATCAAAGCCTTTCAACAAGCAGTCAAGTTTAACCCCGAAGACCCCGAAGGCTTTATGGGCCTGGCGCGGGCTTATGGCAGCAAAGGTGAAGTCAAAGCCGCTTGCGACAGTATCAAAGAAGCTGTGCGTCTTGCTCCAAATCAAATTCAGTATCGTCTTAAATACGCTCGCTTGCTATCTCGTGCGGATCAGCTTGATCAAGCAATCGTCGAGTTTAAAAGTGCAATTAAGTTAGACGGCAATGATGCCAGTGCACACCGTGATTATGGCGCTGCAATCGGTCTAAAGGGCGATATCGCTGGGCAAATACTGGAAGAAAAGAAAGCTCTGGCTCTCTCTCCTGATAACGCCGATGCTTATTTTTACCTGGGTTCGGCTTATGCTGCTCAGGATAAAAAGCAAGAATCTTTTACTGCTCTCAAGCGTTGTGTCGAGTTGGACAAGACAAACGCTGATGCCTACAGGCTTTTGGCTGCTATCAGTGCTGCTGAGGGTAAAAATAAAGATGCCCTTGAGTACGCCGAAACCGCTGTATCACTCAAGCCTGACAACAAAAACTATATTGCTACCAGAGACAAAATAAAAATGAAGATGACCGCTTCCAAGTAGGAGAGGCGGGAATTAATTTTATCTGATGGCGCGGGGGTAAAAGCCCGGCTGGTTATATTTTTGGGGTAGATGCAAAGGGTTTGTTTGCACCTGTTGGCAACCCTTTGGAAGACGCCAACTACGGCACTAAGGTATGTGAAAAGGTTAACTACATACGATAGGTAGCAACTTGCAAATGGACTAGATAGGTTCTACCATACCTATATAAGCGCTGGTTGTTACCCTTTATTGGTGGCTTTTGCTTTGCCAATTATTGCTGGCGTCAAAATTGTGATAGTTAAAATTAGAGCGAGGTCCAGAAGCTGTGCTTGAGCGTTCGGATAAAAAAGATCAAACACCCAAACCTTTCGAAATGAAAGCCAACATCAAAGTGGTTGGTTGTGGTGGAGCGGGATCCAATGCCGTCAACAGAATGATCGCTGCCGGATTAAACGGTGTCGAATTTTGGGCATGCAACACAGATGCACAGGCTCTTGATCTGTCAGCAGCCAAAAACAGATTGCAAATCGGCTCCAAGCTGACTCGCGGTCTTGGTGCTGGTGGCAACCCTAACATCGGTCAAAAGGCTGCCGAAGAAAGCCGTGAAGAGATTGCTCAAGCCCTGCAAGGCGCTGACATGGTCTTTATTGCTGGCGGCATGGGTGGTGGTACCGGTACTGGTGCTGCTCCAATCGTAGCTGAAGTAGCTAAAGAAATGGGCGCTCTCACCGTAGGCGTTGTTTCCAGACCTTTCCTCTTTGAGGGCAAGCGTCGCAGCAATCAAGCTGATCATGGTGTCAATGAGATACGCAGCCGTGTCGATACACTGATCATCATCCCTAACCAGCGCTTGCTAGAAGTCGTAGATCACAGAGCCTCCATGCAAGAAGCCTTTGTCGAAGCCGATAAAGTCTTGATGCAAGGTGTGCAAGGTATCTCGGACATCATCACTGTACCTGGTTTGATTAACGTAGACTTTGCTGACGTCAAAGCTGTTATGCAGACAGCTGGTTCAGCTTTGATGGGTGTCGGTCGCGCTACTGGCGAAGGACGCGCTGTCGAAGCCGCTCGCAATGCTATCAATAGCCCCTTGCTCGAAACCACCATTGATGGTGCTTCAGGCGTTATCTTTAACGTCACCGGCGGACCTGACTTGACCTTGCACGAAGTGCAAGAAGCTGCCAACGTCATCTACTCTGCTGTATCTGACGAAGCTAACATCATATTTGGTGCAGTACTCGACGATCGCCTCCATGGCGAAGTGCTCATTACTGTTATTGCTACTGGCTTTGATATGCTCGTGCAAAATCAACCAAAAAACCGCTACCAGTCAAAGGCTGAACCTACTCAAACCAAGCAGGAATCAAAACCACAGCCGCCACAACCTCAGCAAGGTCCTAAGGTCACTTCCGACATTCTGGACATTCCTGAGTTTCTTAAGACTCGCAACGGTCGTTAAGTAATAGACTCCATTCAAAGAGCCCGCTTTTACTAAAAGCGGGCTCTTTGCTGTATTTACTGGCAATAGTGGGCATATGCAGTTATGACTTGCCGTAATCACTGGGTTGTAGTTTTGTTTCTGACCCTCGCTTTGTCTGGGGCGGGTTTTGACTTGTCTGTTTTGGCCAGGCGCATGGAGCCAGGTGAGAGCACAGACCTTGCCCGTCTTGAATCACTGGGCAAGTCGTCCTCGGTCAATATCTCTAGTTATGTAAGCAGCCTGACACAGAGCTCTCATTCTGCCGAGTTTTATCAAAGAGCCGCTAAGCTTGTGATCTATCTCAACCGTGAAAATTCAGAGCTGGCTGTAAAGTTGGCTAATGCTGCGGTCTTGCAGCACCCGGACGATGCTGTCTCCTATCGCGCGCGCGGTGATGTCTGGCTGGAAGTAGACGAAAATCAGCTGGCTCAAAAGGATCTTGAGCGTGCTATCAAGCTGGATGATAAAAATGCCGAGACCTATTATAACTACGCTCAAGCCCTGCGTAACCAGCTCAAATACCAAGATGCTCTGCCAAACCTAGATAAGGCTATTGCTATTGCTCCCCTGACCTTTAGATATCACGATGCTCAAGGTCAAGTGCTAAAGCTTTTGCGCCGCGATGTGCAGGCGGAAGCTGCTTTTAAAAAGGCACTGACTCTCGCACCACCCCATGAACACTGGCTGCCACGCAGTCATCTGGCAAATTTTTATGAGCAGACAAAAGCTCTCGATAAAGCCATCGAGCAATATCAACTAATAAAGCTGGAGCCTCACTTTAAGAGTAGTCCGGGCAAACAAGATGTCCATATTGGCCGATGTCTGGTGGAGTTAAAGCAGTATAAAAAAGCATTGCCCTATCTAAATAGTGCCATGACGAGTGGTGTCACATTTGAACTATTGCAATTGCGTGCTCGCACACTCGATGCTCTCGGTGACAAGGCTGGTGCGGCAAAAGACCGGGCCAAAATAAAAGCAATTGAGGCAGACTTTTAGTTGAAGTTGAGCAGTACCTGAAAGTCAGGATTTGCTTCACCAGCTGGTGGGTTTTTCCATAGATGGACGACGGCTCTGGCCGGCAGAGTGCTCAATGTCAGAGCAAAGAGCTTGCCGTTATATGGACTCATGTTGTTGCAGCCGCCCGGATAGCCGCAGCTATTGCCAGTATGGATAAACTGGTCGATAGCAATTGGTGCAAAAGTTTTGCTAACACCTGATGAATAGGTTTTGGAGATACTGATCCAGTTAAAGCCCATGTCTCTAGCGTTGTAAGCCACTATATCAAATTCAAGATTGCGCAAGTCTTGTCTGCAATGAGCGGCCTGGGCAGTTTTTGCTAAAAAGCCTGTGATGTCGTAGTTGATTTCTTCTCGTCTAAGTCGAGCGTTGTAGACAGTGCTCTGGGGCGCGCAATCGAGTGGGATATCTGTACCGGCTAAGTCCGCCATGCTGCCAAATTGACTCTGGCTATAGCTCAATTTTTCAAAGACTATATTGGCTTGAACTAGCAAAAATGGATTAAACAAAAAACGTGATTCTTCAGCATCACCTTCGATACTGCGCTCACCAGATCCATAAAAGAGTTGACCATTCATGCCCCACCAACCTTTACCGTCTTCGATGCCATCAAAGACACTGGCTGCTGGCGTGTAGCGGTAGTACAAAAGCTCTGGGTGCTTGGCCACGCAGGCTTCGCGCTGGTTCAATATATTTTGTCTGGTCAAAAAGTTGAGTGGTCCCGGTCCATTGTAATTAAGATAGAGTGGTCCAGATACTTTTGCCTCTTTGCCCAGGGCCAGTTTATTGGTGGATTCGGGCACGGCTATGACTGACTGTTTGAATGTCAGGGCAATTACAGCAAAGATAAGGCTCAGACCAAGCCATTTGTAAAGCGGACGCACAAAACTCTCCAGATGCTCCCTACTAGTTTAAAATAAGTTGGAGGTAAAAGTATGCAAGCCAGAATCGGTAGTCTCGAACAAGCTGGGCTGATGCCAGCAAAAATGCAAGATGGTCGCTTGATGTTGGTGGATCAAAGGCACTTGCCTTTTGATTTTGGGTATTTTGATGCGACAGAGTTTGACCAGCTCATTTACGCTATCCAGGAGATGGTGGTGCGCGGGGCACCTGCCATTGGGTTTGTGGCTGCTTATGGACTGGCTCTTAGCGCCGAGCAGCTCCGGGGCGCGGGACACAACCCGGTTGATTTTGAGCGGCTCTTTATGGAGCGCTGTCAAAAGCTGGCTGCAGCCAGACCGACAGCTGTTAATTTGCAGTTTGCTGTCGCTAAGGTGCAGGCCAAAGTGCTCTCAGCATTGCCAGACCTGGCAAAAGCCTGCCAACTTGGCATGGCTGAGGCGGAGAGACTTGACCAGGAGCTAGTCCAGGCTAATTTAAAATTGAGCCAAAATGGATTGCCTTTGATTGCCCGTGGTGACACTATCATCACGCATTGCAATGCTGGTCCGCTGGCCACTTGTGGTTATGGTACCGCTCTTGGTGTCATCCGCATGGCTCATTTTGCCGGTCTGGATATTAAAGTACTCGTAGACGAGACTCGTCCTCGTAATCAAGGCGCACGCCTTACCATGTACGAATTGATGCGTGATCAGGTGCCCTGTCAGTTGATTGCTGACAATATGTCGGGCTTTTTTATGGCTCAAGGCAAAGTCAATCTTGTTATGACTGGTGCCGATCGCATTGCCCTCAATGGTGATACTGCCAACAAAATTGGTACCTACAATCTGGCGGTATTGGCGCAGCATCACGGTATTCCTTTTTATATAGCGGCACCGCTATCCACTTTTGATTTTGAGCTAAAAGATGGCAGCGGTATACCAATTGAGTTTCGCAACCCTCTTGAGCTGACAACTTTTGACGGTCAGCCCCATAGCTGTCCTGAGGCTACTGCCCTTAATCCAGCCTTTGATGTGACACCAGCAGCACTTATTGCCGGTATAGTCACTGAGGTTGGAGTATTAAGACCGCCCTATGACTTTAGCTACTTAAAAAACACGTACTCAATGGCATAAGTGATACTAAAAATGCCACTGAGAGTGGCACTACCCAAAAATCTAGATTGGATCGGGAGCTTTTGCTGGATGATGTAATTGCCCGCTAGAGAGATGGGCATATTGGCCAAAAATGACTTGCAGCCCACCATGATAAAGTGACCGACTGCCTCCATTGGACCCATATCGAGCTGCATGTGGTGGGTCGCCATGTAGATAATAAAAACATGGCGGGCAATCCACAATGGACTAAAGTAAGCCATAGAGCCAAGGGTCCGACCAAGCCAGTTGAGGGGGTGGTTGTTGGCTGCGGCGGTGGCAAATATTAGGCTAAAGCGATTCTGGATTTTGTCCGATACTCTCAGCTTATCGATAAAGCTAAACCAGGCAGGTACCTCAAAACGATACAAGAGGCTACCAATGAGAGTGATACAAATTGTCCGCTCCAAATTAAAGCCACCTAAAATTAGCTGACCTATAAGATCTCCAATTGGATAGAGCAAGCAGGCGACAATGGTATTTAGAAGATGCTGGTTTGTTGGTTTTACAACTGCTTCTGACATTTCAGCATTTTAGCAGCAATTTATCTGCCCACAAATTATGCTATAAAAATATGGTGGATCCTTATTGGTGACAAAATGAAAGACAGTTTTAAGATTGCTTTGATTTTGCTTTTAGCTAGTGTAAATGCATTGGATGCTATGGCATTACCTGCTGCCACTACTGGAAGTGCCACCAGTCAGACTAAACTAAGACGACTGGATTTTAGGCTAGAAAAAGTCAGCTGTGCTCGCTGCATCCTCAACGTCAGACAAGCCCTGCGCAAGGCTGATGGAGTAACAAAGTGCGAAATAGCGCTGCGCAAGCCTTATGGCGCTGTGGTGATTTTTGACCCGGCTAAAATCAATCAAGCCAAGATCGTCAAGGTAGTGGAGACCGCTGACCCTGGCACTCATCCTGAGGCGCTTGATTTTATCGAAGAAAATGTAAGCCAGACGCCTCCGGTGCTTATGCCTAAACACAACCCCTTTAGTCGACCTAGCAAAGAGCTTTAGTAAATAACCGCGCTTATCACAAACAAAAAGCTCCCGTGTCGGGAGCTTTGATAAGAGCAAAACTATGAGTAAAAATCATGGTGGCAGTTTTGCTACCACTGGCTCCATGGCATCAGCCTTAAACTGTAAAAAGGCCGGACCAAAGGGCACTGGCACAGGGAAGTTGCAAGTCACAGTAGTCTGGACATATGCTGTGTCGTTACCATAGGCAGCAGGATCCAGGACTGCTGAATCAAATAAGCAAATCTTGGAGCCACCACCGGTTTTTTTGAACTCATTGGTCACTTCTACTACGGAAGCTTGAGCCAAAGGTAAAGTGTCTTTGTTGGCGGCGGCTCTAGCACAGTGTTTGGCCAGAGCATCATTTTGAGTCTGGCAGACTACGACTGCTGCTACATCCACCAGGAACAAAGCCACGATGATAATAATTATCGAGCCGCACACAGTCTCAATTAGACTGCTGGCGCGCGCAGCTCTCCTTTTATGCAAAGTCGGTGCCTTATGTTTTATTGCCATCACTTCCTCAGTTCTTGCCTGTTTCTTCCATAGGGCGCTTGTCGATGTAATTGAAGGTGACTGGTTTTGTCAGACCGTCGATGTTGAGTGCACTCAAGAATGGCACACTACCGAGGGACATAAAAGGATTGACCATGACCTGAGTGTTCACTTCCACAAATTGGTCAAATTCATCGCCCCCAGCTAGAGTCTGAGGAGCTTTAAAATCGTTTTTGACAATTGAGGCACCGGTGAATTTTGCCAGTCCATTATTGAGCCAGGCTGTGTTCATACTGTCGCGAGCTGTACTCCAATCCCGGTCTAGAAATTGAGCAAGCTCTGGTCGTCATCTGGTTTAGATACCAGCCGCTGCAATAACCCACTGACAGGTAGATGATATCTATCATCGGAAAGAGTATGACCAACAGCAGAATCATTAGCGCTGGGGCCAACTCAGCCATCTGAGAGCCTCCGTTTGCTTTTCTTCTTAATTTCATGCTTTTAAATACTCCAAGCTTTGCCGCCAGCAACATGCTTCCTGAAAGATTTTTGTTCTAAATTTGCGTCCAGGTAAAGACGAATATTAGTAAACAATAGATCTGCATACACTGTGGTTATGCCCGCCACTGTCACCTTTTAAATCGTCAGGGTAGCGGCATTTTGGTATTTGTTAGCAATATTTAATCTGCTTCTTGTTATTATAAAAGCACTTAAAATCAGCAAGTACCAGAAAGAAGAAATCAAATGGCATTATCTAAAATGGTCTATCGTAAAAAGCTGATTGTCATGGTCGCCGTGACATTGTTAACGAGCTCCATGGTCAGCATAAACAGCGTACGGGCGGACGACCTCAATGCCCAGGCTGAGCACTATCATGATCTTATCGACGAAAAGAAGCTGACAGAAGCTCAGTTTAATGAGCTAGCCAAGCTCGCCGTGGCTAATCCCACCAATGCCAAACTGCAACTGGCCTATGGTCTGGCTCTAGATTATGCGGGTCTGCCAGATGAAGCCGAAGAGCGATTTGCACTGGCTGATAAGTACGGTCCTAAGGACCCAATGGCTTTAGTCAATTTACTCAGACATTTGCTATCAAAAGGCGATCAAAGCGCTGCTCGCAGTATTCTTGAGCAAGCGATGAAGCGCTTTCCGGATAGTCCTGATGTCGCTTTGATAGTCGGGCGTGCCCTCAAAGAAAATCGCAATTATGTAGAAGCCGAGCGTGTATTGGCTCGTGCCTATAATATGACTCCAGCAGATAAGCGCCCCCTTGGTCTGGCCACACATTTAGCTGAAGTCTATGTCCAAACTGAACCTGCCATGGCATTGCGCCTGATTAAAGAGGATCTGGCTCGAAACCCTGATTTTTTTATGGCGCAGTCGCTTGCTGCTAACTCATATGCCAATCTAGGCGAGTATCGCAAAGCCATTACTCCACTTTCCAAGCTCTTTGCCAAAAGCGGTATGTGGGGCAATACTTCCGAGCTATATACGCGCTGTCTATTTTGGGATGGCAGATACAATGAGGCGATTCAGCCTGGTCTGTATTTTTTAGCCAAGACATCAGGCGCTATGGGCGGCAAATTACCTGCTGTTCCTATGCTTTCGGTGCTCTTTGATCATGTCAGTTCAAAACAGGCCAAGGCAGCCATTGACCAGTTTTATCAACGCACCGCCAAAGAAGACGTTGTCAAACCGCCATTTCACTATTATTTGGCGCGCGCACTTGCACTGAGTAATAGAGCTGACCTTGCACTTAATGAGATTAATACGTTTTTGACTTTTGACAGCAGTAGTTTTGATGCCATTTTGTTTAAGGCTCAACTATTAGAAAACAAGCTGGGTGAATATGATCAGGCTCTTGCTTGTTATCGTCTGGCTCATGCCATTTTGCCTTACAATGCAGTTTGTACCAACTCTTTGATGCGACTGGAAGAGCGCATCGCTAGCCGGCGCACTGACCTTGCCTGGCAATTCAAAGACTTCTTTCGCAAGCTATTGCATTTGCCCCCGGATTAGGGCGGGAGTTATTCATTTTTGTTTTTGTACCTTATGACAAACTTGGCGACGCACCAAATGTAGTGGTGGATGGAGCTGCCAATCCTTATACAGTGTTGACTCTCTCGCACTGGCCTGGCAACAATACGCCCGCTTGCTATAAACGCGACCTGTCTGCGGAGATTGCCTTTAGTGTAATAAGCGATCCTGCCTTTGTGCCACCAGCCAAAATTGTCAGCAACAATCATTTTGACGAGGACGGTCTTGTTTCTGTCTTTGCACTTATCCTGCCTGAGCGCGCCTTAGAATACAAAGAAAGCTTAATTGACATAGCCAGGGCTGGTGACTTTGGCGTTTACCAGGACCTCTCTTCAGCAAGAGCTTCTTTTGTCTTAAATGCCTGGGCTAATCCGGCTATATCTCCCCTCAACGAAGGCGTTTTTAAAAAGCCTTATCACGAGATTACCGCTATCCTCTATGAGGAGCTTTTGCAGCGACTCCTCAGTGTGATTGATAAAGTGGAGCATCTGGAGCGATACTGGCGTGAAGAAGACGCCTTTTTGCAAGCCAGCCTGAATGCTTTTGATAAAGGGTTGATTGAAATAGAAGAAGACCAGAAGCGGAATTTAGCAATTATCCGTATTGATGATGCTGTTTTGCCCAGAGCTAATCTAGATAGGGCAACGAGCTGGGTCTCTCAAGTGATTCACCCGATGGCTATTCATAATCGCACTGATGCCATGCGTATACTTGTTATTAAAGGGCGGATGCAAGAGTTTTATTATCGCTATGAGACCTGGGTCGACTATGTTAGTCGCAAGCTGCCACCCAGACTGGATCTCCACCAGCTTGCCAGTCGCCTCAACGAGCTTGAGAAGGGGCGCGGTCGATGGAAGTTTAATGGAGTCAGTGAGATAATAGCCAGGCTCAATTTAAACGGGCACAATATGAGTGAAATTGGCGAAGTACGCTTTATCAAAGAATTGCGTGAGAGCTTAGACCATGACAGTATCTGATACTAGCGGTCATAAAAAACCTAAGACTCTGAGTGCCAAAATTGCCTGGCTGACTAAGCGTCTCTTTAAACGCGGTATGTTTGAAGAAAATATCGATTTTTATGGTTTGCTCTATGCCCAGTCCAAAGTCACATTAGAAGGTGTCGAAGCTCTCGAAGCCTGGCTTGCTACTGGGGCTTCGGAGCGTTGCCAGATTGTGCGCGACCTGGAGCATCAGGCCGACGAACAAAAAATTGATTTGCAAAAAAAACTTGTGGATTCGTTTGTTACGCCAATGGACAGAGAAGACCTCTATGACCTATCGGTGCGTCTGGATGAAGTTATAAATGCCGCCAAAAATGCCGCCCGCGAGGTAGAAGCACTTAATTTTTGTCCGCGCGATGATCGTCTCGGGCAGATGGCGCAAACATTGACCGAAGGCACACGCTGTTTGCACAATGCTTTTTATAATTTGAGTATCAATCTCAATGAGGCTGCTGAGCAAGCAAAGCTTGCCCGCAAATCTGAGACCAGGTTTGAAAAAATCTACAGGCAAGGTATGCGTGAGCTCTTTGAACTCAACGACTTTAAAACGATACTGCGCACTGTCGAAGTCTACCGGGCCATGATCAATACTGCCCATTGTATTGATATAGTGGCCGAAAAATTGCACCATACCATCGTCAAAATAAGCTAAATGGAATATTTTGCGCTGGCTATAATCATTATGCTTGGTTGCATCTTTTCTTATACCAATGGCTTTCAGGACGGCAGCTCAGTGTCTGCGGGTCCTATTGCATCGCGCTCTCTGACACCGGCGCAGGCTGTGTTATTAACTGCTTTGTTTGAATATCTGGGAGCCTTATTGGGCGGCTCCGGTGTTGCTAACTCTATTTCTGGTATCACCAGTTATCCCCGGGGATTTTCTTTTATGCCAGTGCTGGCGGTGGCACTAGTTGCCGCTATAAGCTGGAACTTTTTTACGCGGCTCATAAGAGTGCCATCAAGCTCTACCCACGCTCTTGTCGGTGGTCTGATTGGTGCCCTCTATGGCATCACTGGTGATTTTAAGTATGTGATTTTGGGTGATTGGGGTTACATGATCCATGCTACTGGTGTGGTCAAAGTATTAATCACTCTCTTTATGTCGCCTCTTATTGGCTTTTTTGCTGGCTGGTTTTGTCTCAAGCTTTTGATTTTGCTGCTAAGTGGTGCTACTGCTCGCATGCACAAAGTATTGCGCCGTCTGCAGTGGCTCGTTGTGCCAATACTGGCTTTTGGTCACGGTGCCAATGACACTCAAAAGGTGATGGGACTGCTAGTACTTGCTCTGGCTTGCAGTCCTGATAGTAGTTATGCCACGACTTGTTTTACTGCTGGTAGCATTACTAGTATTCCTCTCTGGGTGAGACTACTGGTTGGCTTTGCCATGGTATCGGGAGTGGTGGCAATGGCGCCGGGCATTGTCAAACGTGTTGGCTCTGGTATTTATAAGCAAAGAGGATTGCACTCTTTTGTCTCAGAGTTAGCCTCGGCAATAGTGGTCGGTGTTGGCTCAGCTACTGGCGGACCGGTATCGGCCTCCCAGGTCATTGCCTCGACTGTAATGGGTGTTGGCTATGCTGCTCGGCGCAAAGGGGTGCACTGGCTTGTCGCTAGAGAAATGTTTATGGCCTGGTTTTTGACAATACCTTGCTCTGGTTTGCTTGCCTACACGCTCTTGTCAATATTTAGAGCGCTCTGGCCCTTTTAAGGTAGAGCCTGCGGCATCAAAAATATCGTTTTTTAGAGTCTAGCGATTTTGAGGCATCTCGCCCGGATAAATCCACGGGGCCTCATATTGACTGGCCGCATGAGTAGGATGGAATAGCCAGCTATTTGAGGTGGCTGCCAGAAGTCCGACAATAATGGCAAGCCAGGCGCGGCTGGGCTGCACTTCATTCATGCTTTGCTCCTCTGACTTGATGTTTGTTACTACTTTTATGCCCGGTTAGATTAGAGCTAAACCCTATTGTCAAGCGGCCGTGGGCACTCCATTTTGCTAAACGCATAGGCTATAGTTGTGCTGTCCCGGCTACTTTTGCGATGGGACCTACTCGCCTAGTAAAGCGTGTAACTTTTTTGCTCAGGAGAAATTGAATGAGATTTGTCACTCGGAAACCAGCTGTTAAAACAGCACTTAGCCTGGCTATGCTTTCGACTATTTTGCTAAGCGGCAATCAGTCTGCGTTTGCGCAGCTTGGTGGTATTGATTTAAGTCAAATTCCACAGATGCTTGATATAGATACAAGGCGCACAGCCCTCGAAAAAGCAGTCAATGATGGTCTGGCCAGTGGTCGCCTGACAGCCACCGATGCTGCCAGTCTGCAAAAGGATCTGTTGACTATCAAGGCTAATGAAGAAGCCTTTAAACAATCCGGCAAATTTAGCATCTGGCAAAAGACCCGTATGTCTCTCCAGCTCGATGTTATATCTGGTAACCTCGACAGAGCCATGGGTACACGTCAGACTGCTAATCTCACCGATTTGCCCGGACGCCAAGCCGAGCTCAGTGCTCGCATCGCGGCAGCTCTCAAAAGCAGCAGCCTGAGCAGCCTGGAAGCAAACGATTTAAATACACAGCTCGATCTAATCAAGAACAAAGAAGCATCATTTAAGACTGCTGGCACATTGACTAGCTCTCAAACACTTGAGGTAGCTCTCGATCTCGACAAACTGTCGAGCCGTCTAGAGAGTCTACTTAGAGCTCATAACGGCTCCGATGTTAACTTTGCCACTCGTCGTACCGAGTTGCAAAACCGTCTCAGTGACCTTGTCACCACCGGCCGCATCACATCTACCGATGCTACTGCCATGACCCAAGAAATCGAGCGCATCGCCAATCGTGAAGCGACAATGAAACTGGGCGGACGCACTCTCACCACAGAAGACAATCTGTCACTGGCTCTTGATCTTGAGCGAGTCAACTCCAGGCTCGAGCGCTATACATCAGGTATTGCCAATACAAGCGGTATGCCTGGTATTGACGCCATGCAAACCGAACTAGACAAAAAAATCAGCGATGCAAATCTGGCTGGCAAGCTTACTTCTCAGCAAAATGCCGACTTGAGACAGGACTTTGAGCGCATCAATCAAATTGAACGCAATTACAAAGCTGATGGTACTTTGACCGATAGCGAAACTTTGACACTGTCTAGTGAATTAGAAAGCCTCAACAAGCGTATCGATAGCACACTAGCTGGCAACACACCGGCTACAACTAATAGTCTCGCTGCCAAACAAGACGACTTGCTCAAAAAGCTTGAGTCTGCCAAGACAGCTAATCGTATTACTGCCACTCAATACAACGACTTGCGTGTGCGCCTGGACCAGGCTGCAGCCAGAGAGAGACTGTACCGCGCTGATGGTGTCCTCACTGATGTTGAGACCCTCAGTCTGGCTAATGATCTCGATGGTGTTAGT
This sequence comes from Candidatus Obscuribacter sp., assembly GCA_016718315.1. Classification (GTDB taxonomy): domain Bacteria; phylum Cyanobacteriota; class Vampirovibrionia; order Obscuribacterales; family Obscuribacteraceae; genus Obscuribacter. Next base: position 900,318 of record JADKDV010000003.1, read on the forward strand.
GCTCAGTTGACTAGCTCGATGTCGGCACTGCCCGATATCAATAGTCTTAAGACAGCATTGCAAAAGTCGTATCCAGGAAGGTCTTGGCTCCGGTCGCCTTTCGGCCAATGCTGAGAGCGATTTGCGTGCTGATTTAGCTCGTGTCGCTCAATTAGAGTCCGCATTTAAAAGCGGTGGTCGTCCGTTAACAGATGATCAAGTGACTGCACTGGCTAATGAATACAAATCTATCAATGGACGACTGGATAAGACCATGACTCCTTTGCCAGCCGTTGCCGACAAACGTGCAGCTCTTGAGCAAAGAGTTAGTCAGGGTGAAGCCTCAGGCGTACTCAGTGCGACACAGTCTGCCGATATGAAGCGCGAACTAGGACGTATTGCCTCTGTCGAGTCAAACTTTAGAGCCTCTGACAATGGGCTGTCTGACTGGGAAGCTATGACTATCAACCGCGATCTAGATAGATTGGATAGCGATCTCTCTCGTTTGCTCACAGCTGCTCCCGCTCCCACCGCCAGTGGTGCGGCCGCGCCGTTTGATACCAAAGGTCACTGGGCCGAATCTTATGTCGGTCAATTGACTCAGCGTTCGATTATTGGCGGCTTCCCTGATGGTAGCTTTAAGCCAGATGACGGTATTACCCGCGCTCAGTTTGCCGCCATCGCCGTTAAGGCTCTCAATCTGCCTCAGGCCAATGGTCCAGCCGCGTTTAAGGATGTGGCTGCCAATTACTGGGGCGCTAAGGCCATCGCAGCTGTCAGTCAAGCTGGTCTGGTGACTGGTTTTCCTGATGGCACATTTAAGCCCGAGGACAAGATTACCCGTGCTCAAGCACTGGTCATCCTGGCCAAAGCATTGCCTGCTGGTATTGCCGATGTCTCTATCCTCAATAGCTACCAGGATGGTTCTCAGGTCCCAGCCTGGGCTGCTCCAAGCGTAGCTAAAGCGGCTAAAGCTCGTATCCTGGTGAGTTATCCAGATCCAAGCGCGATCAGACCAAATACCAATGCCACAAGAGCTGACGTGGCTGCTCTGACCTATCAGACTTTGATCAATCTTGGTCAAAAGCTGCCTCAAATAAGAGTTGGTCTGGAATAAGTGCAAGGCTAGTCAGATTGCCTGGTAGTCAATACTCAGCTGATTAGAGAAAGCCAAATGAATGAGAGGAGCATCGGAGTAATCTGGTGCTCCTCTGATTTCATTTGGTGTTTATTTAGCCTTCATCTCGTACCAATTTTTTGTACTGTTTACGATTTTGACGACGGATAACATCACCGGTACTTCAATTAGCACGCCTACAACAGTGGCCAGGGCTGCTCCACTATCAAAGCCAAAGAGACTGATAGCAGTAGCCACGGCCAATTCAAAAAAGTTGCTAGCACCAATTAGTGCAGAGGGACAGGCAATTGAATGCGGTACTTTAAAGAAGCGATTAAGCAAATAGGCGAATGTGGAATTGAAATAGACCTGGATCAAAATCGGCACAGCTAACATGGCGATAATAAGGGGCTGTTTGATAATTGCCTGACCTTGAAAGCCAAATAAGAGAATCAACGTCAATAATAGTGAAAGCAGCGATAGCGGGTGTAATTTAGCTAGCAGTCTTTCTAAAGACTCCTGTCCAGTGTTGAGAATTGTTTTGCGCCAGAGTTGTGACAAAATGACCGGCACGACAATATACAGCGCTACTGAGATTAGCAAGGTGTCCCAGGGCACTCGAATTGATGATAGCCCCAACAAAAGTCCAACAATTGGTGCAAAGGCAAATACCATGATCAGGTCGTTTATTGCGACCTGACTGAGGGTGAAGTAGGGATCGCCTTTAGTCAACTGACTCCAGACAAAGACCATGGCAGTGCATGGAGCTGCAGCAAGTATTACTAAACCAGCGATGTAGCTATCGACTTGGTCCTGTGGCAGATAAGGAGCAAAGAAGTGGCGTATAAAAATAATTGCCAGTAATGTCATCGAAAATGGTTTGACGGCCCAGTTTATAAAAACTGTTACTGCCATGCCTTTCCAGTGCTGTCTGACCTGTGAGATTGCACCAAAGTCAATTTTTAAAAGCATCGGAATAATCATTATCCAGATTAGCAAGCCCACTGGAATGTTGACTCTGGCTACTTCCATACTGCCGAGAATTTTAAATTGAGCTGGAAAAATTTGACCTGCTACCACACCAACGGCGATACACAAAAATACCCAGACAGTTAGCCATCGCTCAAAAAAACCGATAGCTTTTGCGTCTTCGTTTGCACTGCTCATTTACGTGACCTGGGTCTGATTTGCCAGCGCATCTAATGCGATGAGCAGTGCGATTACTTTAGTTTTGATTTCTTCTCTGGTTTTGCGTACTTCATTTATCGACTGACCTTTAGGATCCGGTAAGGGCCAATCCTGACGCTCAAGTCCTGGCACGTAGGGGCAGTTTTCGCCACATCCCATTGTCACTAATAGCCTGGCGCCCGCTGCTAGTTCTTGAGTTAACAGCTGCGGTTTGGCTCGACTTAAATCGATATTTTCTTCTAGCATGGCTGCTACCACCACATCGTGGACCTGATTGGCTGGCTCTGTGCCCGCTGATATTGCTCGCGCTTTATGCGGGTCGGCAAACTGATTTAAAAATGCCGCCGCCATTTGCGAGCGTCCAGCATTGTGGACACAGGCAAAAATGACTAAATCGGTTTGCTTACTCACTTAGAACAGCTCTTTTTGTCGATGCTCACTGCTATGGACGATACTTGAGTGTCTGCATCAGGGGCACAGCAAGCCGAGTTTGCTTGACCAGGCAGGTCAACGTCCTCACCATAAGTGGTGGCGGAGTCAGTGGTGTAAAAACTCTCCCAGGCGATGCCCTGCGGATCATGCACCCATGCTTTATCTGATTTTGCATAGCAGCATGTGGTTTGTTCTTGCTCCAAAAGTGGCTTTTGTGCTTGCTTTAGCCTGAGTGATATTTGTTTGAGCTCTTCTCCATCATCTACCTGGATGCCCAGATGATCCAGTCCTGGCTCGCGACCACGAGTTGAGATGGCAAAATTGATGCGGGGATCGTCGAGCATCCATTTGGCATAGTCAGACTTGACCACGGTGGGAGCACAATCAAAAAACGTTGAGTAAAACTCGATTGATTCGTTTAAATCCTTAACTGCCACGTGGGCGTGAAATCTCTTCACTAGCATTTACCTCCATTGTCGGCACAGCAGTTTTCCAGTAGATAACTGATTAACTCCTGCATTTGTTCGTAGTTTGCTGCATAAATGATCGAGCGACTGGCTCGTCTGTTTGTAATCAACCCAGCTGTGGTCAATTCTTTGAGATGAAATGACATTGTGGCTGGTGGCATGGCAAAGTGTTCGCTGAGTGCGCCAGCGGCCATGCCGGTTGCACCCTTGCGTACCAGCAGGCGAAAAATCTCGAGTCGTGTTTCTTGTGCCAGCGCTGATAAGGCGCCGACTGCCTGTGTCGTTTTCATATTTCCAATATAGTCGAAATATGGAATCGTGTCAAATGGATTTTGATGTCTGGTTTTGCTTCTCTTAAGAGTGTGGGTCGCGAGACTTACCCTTTGCTCAGGTTTTATCCTGATTGCACTTTTCCCGCTCAGATTATGGATAACACAGCGGTCTTCAGTAAGCCTCATGCGCCGCTACTGATGATTCATGGTCAAAAGGACCATGTAATCAGTTTTGCTAATGCAAAAAGCTTGTTTGAAGTGGCCCGTGAGCCCAAAGAGATGCTTGTCTTAGAGCAGGGGCGTCATGTCAGTTTTGGCAATAAAGGCGAATGGTCTTGCGCCATCAAGAATTTTATTGCCAAATACAAACTCTAAGGCTGGCTCTAAGTTTTTGGTCGCCCAGTCAACGCATAAAGTGCGTCATCGACAAATACTTTTTTAAAGTCCAGTTGATAGGCGTGGTTTAAGACGATGTCCATCATTTCAGTTAGCTTTTGTGCTGGTACGCCGTCTTTGTGCACCAGTCTTTTGATATCGAGAATTGTTTCGTCTTCTATGTTTTCGCGGGCTGCTATGTAAGCCAAAACTTTGTTGTCGTCTTCCAGCACTACAACCAGACCGTTATGACCAAAGTAATTACCCTCGATATTGCGCAGGTCATTGTCTTTGCCTTCTAGCTCAAAAACCTGCTCAAGAGGCTTATAAGAGTCCTCTGTCAGTGCTCTTATTTCCTTTTCGTCCTGTCTATTTGCGATTCGCGTTTGCATAATTTATTCCAAAAAAAATGGCCGGGGTTACCGGCCATTTTTTGATTTTGTTTACTTGATCAAGAAGGACACGAGTAGCAGCGCCACGATGTTCAAAATTTTGATCATCGGGTTGATGGCTGGACCAGCAGTGTCCTTGTAAGGATCGCCTACGGTATCGCCAGTCACAGCAGCTTTGTGAGCATCGGAGCCCTTGCCGCCATGGTTGCCTTCTTCGATGTACTTCTTAGCGTTATCCCAAGCACCGCCACCGGATGTCATCGAGATAGCGACAAATAGACCGGTAACGATCGAACCTACGAGCACTCCACCAAGAATTTTGGCAGCAGCGTACTCGCCTGGCAGAGCGTGATTTAGCCAGAAGGCGCCGAGCATAGCGATGATCACGGGTGTGAGCACTGGGATCAAAGCTGGCACAACCATCTTCTTGAGAGCAGCAGTAGTTACGATATCCACGCATTTGGCATAGTCTGGTTTAGCAGTACCTTCCATGATGCCTGGGATTTCTCTAAATTGACGTCTTACTTCTTCGACAACCAGACCACCTGCGGCTCCTACTGACTCCATCGCTAGAGCAGCAAAGACGAAGGGGATGAGACCACCGATAAAGAGACCAGCCAGTACATAAGGGCTGGAGAGGTCAAAGGTGATACCAGTTGTACCACCAGCTTTGTGGATAGCCAAATTGAGTTCTTCGGTATATGAACTGAAGAGCACGATAGCAGCCAGACCAGCAGAACCGATAGCATAGCCTTTGGTTACGGCTTTAGTGGTGTTACCAACGGCATCGAGAGGGTCGGTGACGTTTCTAACTTCTTTGGGCAGTTCAGACATTTCGGCAATACCGCCGGCGTTGTCTGTGATAGGACCGTAAGAGTCGATGGCGACGATGATACCGGCCATGGAGAGCATGGACATGGCGGCTAGCGCTACACCAAATACTCCGCAAAGCGAGAATGAAATCAGGATACCAGCAACAATTACGAGTACAGGATAAGCAGTGGACTTCATCGATACAGCCAGACCAGCAATGATGTTGGTAGCGTGACCGGTTTCGGACGCTTTGGCGATGTATCTGACAGGACCGTATTCGGTGGATGTGTAGTATTCGGTGATCCAGACGAGCAGTCCGGTGACAACGAGACCTACCATTGAGGCAAAGAAGAAGCTCATTGTGCTTACGTCTTTACCGCCGATTTGCAGGTTTTTCATCATCATGTCGGTGATGAAGTAGAAAGCAATTGCAGCTCCTACGCCAGCTACGATTAAGCCTTTGTAGAGAGCACCCATGATGTTTTTGTCTTTGCCTAGTTTGACGCAAAGAGCACCGACAACAGAGGTAATGATGGATGCGCCACCAAGTACCAGAGGGTACATGATGACATCAGGGGCAGTGCCAGCCTCGATTTGAGCGGCAAATGTCTGGTGTGCCAATAGCATTGTAGCTACAGCGGTTACAGCATAAGTCTCAAACAAGTCAGCAGCCATACCAGCGCAGTCACCGACGTTATCGCCCACGAGGTCGGCGATAACAGCAGGGTTTCTCGGGTCGTCTTCGGGGATACCGGCTTCGACTTTACCGACGAGGTCAGCGCCGACGTCAGCAGCTTTGGTATAGATACCGCCACCGAGTCTGGCAAATACAGAGATCAAACTGGCGCCAAAGCCGAGTCCGATCAGGGCGTTTACGTCTTTGGTGACAAGATAAAATCCAGTCACACCAAGTAGACCAAGACCAACTACCAGTAGTCCGGTAACCGATCCGCCTTTAAACGCTACTGATAGAGCAGCTTCCAGTCCGTTTCTTGCGGCTTCTGCTGTACGCACATTAGCGCGTACAGATACATACATTCCAACAAAACCGGAGACCGCCGACAAGATGGCGCCTACTGCAAAACCTGCAGCAGTTGTCCAGTTGAGTGTCAGTCCTACGATGAAAAACAAAACAGCGCCCACACCAGCGACAGTGGTGTACTGTCTGTTCATGTATGCGCTTGCACCTTCCTGGATGGCACCAGCAATTTGCTGCATCCTTTCGTTGCCTGCACTGAGAGCCAGTACGCTAGTACCAGCCCATCCTCCATAAGCAAGTGCCACTGCGCCGCAGCCCAGCACACCATAAAGCGTTGTATCGCCCGTCATCATTTACTCCCTAAATTCGCTTAACGAGATCCTTTAGTGGATCTGATAAATGCCAGGGTGAGTCAATTTGCTAAACCCACGGCGCTTGCAAGATTAGCAGGTGGTGATGCTCTTCGCCGGAACTCTATTTAATTTAGGGGGAGCATTTGGACCCAATTGAGAGTCTATATATAATTGATTACTTCTTTGAAAAGACCCTTTAGTGTTATGATGCTCCTCTTTGGATCTAATCAAAAGCTATAACTAGAACAGGTTTAAGACCATCCGGGTATCAAAAAACAAACGATCAGGTTTGCTCCTGGCAGCGCTAGTGCTCGCTGCTGGGGTTTTGAGTCCCTCAAGTCCAATCTATGCTCAGGGCTATGACGCTCCCAGAGGACCTGGGGTAAAGATTGTCTCTATTAAGGATGTAATTTCAGAAAGCGAAAAAGCAATATATATTCGCACCCAGAGCCCCGTTGTGGTCGGTCGTCCGACTTTTAACTATTTGCCAGGTGAAGGCGGGGACACCATTTTGACCGCTGACTTCGACGGTCTTTCATACAATTCGCCCACTAGAATTATTAGACTCAATTCACCTGAGAATCGTCTCAATAGAGAAAATTCACAGCCAGGCTCTGGCAATTTTAAGCCGCGTTTTGCTGGTATCAAAGAGATCCATGTCGGACAGTTTCAACAAAGTCCACCTAAGTTTAGAGTCAGTTTTATTGCCGGTGATGCCAAAGCCCTAAAGTCAGTATCGGTAGGTGCGGCCCCCGGTATGCTTAAGATCAGTTGGGCTGACGGGCCTGCGCCAGTCGCCAGTCGAGGCAAGACTGCCGGTAGCGGTAGCGAGATTGCTAGCACAAGCGATAGCACCACATCCGCACCAAAGGTGGCACCAAATGTGGTTAAGCCATCTCTAGCTCCACGTTTAGCCGGTGCTGCTACTCCACCAGTGGCACCGCCAGTCAAAGGCTCTTTGCTCTCTGGCAGTGACTCTCAGCCAAAATCTAGCCCAAATAAAGCTAATAACCAAAAAGCCAAGGGCGAAAAATCACACACTGAAAAGGCTGGCTCTCAGAGTGTTGTCACCGAAACAACCGCCACCGAAAAGTCAGTCAGCAAAGTGTCATCTGGTGGCTGGTTGTCGCGCCTTAAGACTCGCACCCTCGATATGATCGGGTTGGCTGACGAAAAATCTGAGCTAGAAAAGGGACCACCGGCAAAGCCCGAAAATAGCAGCAGCATGACCGAAACTGCTTTTGTGCCTTCTACTTCGGCCAATATGCCCGCACCTCAAGCCGCTGTCGCTAGCCGCGAACCTATCCCTGAAGACAACGGACCACCGCCCACGATAACGCTCGAAAAGGTCGATGACCAGGGCTCTGGCGCTACACTCGAAATATTTAGAGTAGAAATGCCAGATAGCCGAGAGCTGTCTTTTAAGTCTTTTAGACTGCATAACCCTGAGCGTTATGTCATGGACATACCTGATGCTCGGGCCATCACGTCGGCTACTCTGCCCGATATTACGCGCTCTCCCCTGGTCAAATCGATACGAGTAGGCGTACCCAGCGAAAACGAAGGCGTGGGTCGTCTGGTACTGGAGCTGGAAGGCAACAATGTTTCTGTGGATGAGCTAATGCATGCTGGCTCAAGCTATATGACCATTACCCTGGCTAAGGGACTTGGTACTGCTGGTGGTGCTACCAGCTCGCAAAGCTTTGGCGCGGTACCAGTGACACCAGTGCCTGAAGGTCCTATCATCGTGCCCAGGGCACCACAAGAGACTGTGGTGGTGCTTGACGCCGGCCATGGTGGCAGTGATCCTGGTGCTCAGCGCGGTGACGTTAACGAAGCTGATGTAACCATGGCCATCATCAACAAACTAAAAAAAGTGCTCGAAGGTAAAGGCGCTCGAATAGTTATGACTCGTTCGGACAATACCTTTATTTCCCTTGAAGAAAGGGTGCGCATCACCAACCAGGTCAACCCTAATTTGTTTCTATCGGTTCATATTAATTCGCTGCAAAGTACATCAGATATCCGCGGCATAGAAACTTATTATCAAACTGACCAGAGTCGACCACTAGCCGCTCGTGTGCATGAGTCTCTGGTCACGGGACTCGGTGCACCAGACCGCAGTGTGCGCAAAGCTCGGTTTTATGTCATCAATCACACGCCAGTGCCAGCAATACTGGCAGAAGTGGATACATTACGAACAAGACGGAAAGAGACAGGTTAATCTCTTCTGATTACCAATTAAAGATTGCCAACGCCCTTGCTCGCGGTGTTATGCTCTACTTGCAAGATGTAAATCGTGGTGGTCAAATGGCGGGTAACGCCAGACAGGGTGTCCGTTAATAAGAGCCGATATTGCAAAAAGATGTCTAATAATACCTACAAAAAAATTGGCTTGTTTGACTCCGGAGTAGGTGGGCTTTCTGTCCTTAAACAGTTTGCTAGCTCACAAGATAGTCCGATGCAATTTGTATATCTGGGAGATACCGCCAGATGTCCTTACGGCAACAGAGACAAAAGCGAAATAGAGTCTTTTGTTCAAGAGATAATCGCTTTTCTCACCAATTTTCAGCTGGATGCCATCGTTATGGCTTGCAATACTTCTGCAGCACTTGCCAAAGATGTGGCTGTAGAAGCCGCTAAGCGCGTACCATCTCTAGCGTTGTTTGACTTGATTGAGCCTACTGCGCAGTATATCTGCACCCAAAAGACAATCAAAAAGCTTGGTGTCATGGCTACTCATGCCACAGTCAAAGCAAAAGCATTTAGCCAGGCTCTTACTCAAAACAACTTTGACGGCACTGTTGTTGAGGTAGCATGCCCGCTACTGGTGCCAATTATTGAGTCTGGCAGACTGGCAGAGATAGAAGTCCAGGAAGAGCTAAAAAGCGCCCTGAGACCTTATTTGAATGAGCTTAAAGGTTCTGATGCCATTGTCTTAGGTTGTACTCATTTTCCTTTTGTTGAGAGCTTTATCAAACAACTGATTGAGACTGAGTTTAAATCCGATTATCCAGCCGATATGCAATTGATAGATCCTGCTGTTGTGCTCTGTCAGGAAGTCTTTAAGCTAACGAGTGACAAAAATATTGCTGCTAATTATTTGAGCAGTGCATTTTCTATTTATACGACCGGTAGTGCTGAAGCCTTTAAGGCTGGTGCAGAAGCTTGCCTGGGTGAGCCTATGCCCTTGCCTAAAGTGGTCCCCACCACAGAGCTCAAAGCTACCGACATGATCTCATTTGGAGTATCCGAAGCTGTAAGAGGCTGAATGACTGCATCTACAATTAAGAGTTTTGCCGGTAAGAGCTTGTCCCAAGTCGAGACTATCGCTAAAGATTGTCGCGACTGTGATCTTTGTCTCACAAGAGATAAAGTCGTTTTTTACCGCGGCAATCCTCAGGCCAAATTAATGATCATAGGCGAAGCACCAGGCGCAAATGAAGACGCCACTGGTAAACCCTTTGTCGGTAGAGCTGGCAAATTGCTCGACAAGATCCTGGAAGCGGGAGATATCGATGTGGAGCAAGAATGCTATATCTGCAACGTGGTCAAATGTCGACCACCACAAAACCGCGTGCCCACCAAAGTGGAAGCAGCCGCCTGTCGTAAATATTTGGAAGCACAAATTGATTTAGTTAAACCAAAACTCATACTGCTAGCTGGTGCAACAGCCGTGCTTTCGGTGCTTCAGGTAAAGGAACCGATAAGTCATATCCGCGGAAAGTGGTTTGATTTTCGATCCGGTGCTAAAGTAATGCCGATCTTCCACCCATCTTATTTACTGCGCAATGACTCAAAAGAGCCGGGCTCTCCCAAGTGGCATATGTGGCAGGACATCAAATTAGTAAGAAAAGAGTTGGATAGCTTACAAAATTTTCTAAACAGTTAACTCCAGACCATTTAACTAAAGATACGTTATATACGTTAGGGGGCTTATAAATGGCTACAAAAGCAGAAAGTTTTTACGCTGATCTTTTGACTGCGCAAATAGCAGATGCTGTCACCAATGAATTTGGTCGCGCCATACTCAAATTACCCAATCAAGGGCGTGGCACTGTGCACGAGGACGTCGATGTGTACTTCTCTGCCATAGCGATGGAGCAGGTCAATGTCATCGCCGAAAAGCATGGCATAAATGATGCTGCTGCCTTGCATGAGATTTTTCAGTTGACCAGACAGAATTTGATACAGGGTTTTAGAATCGGTCAAAAACTGAGAGGCAGCTACCAGCCGCACTAGTTATTAGCTTTACTTGCTACCAGCTGCCACTATCAGAGCCGCTATCGGAGCTACCACTGTCCGACCAGCTGCCACTATCTGAGCCACTGTCCCAGCTGCCGCCACTATCTGAGCTGCCCCAGCTACCACTATCAGAACCGCTGTCATAAGAGCTACTGCCACCACCAAAGATACTCTGGTCCTGGTAATAACTATTGGCTGGCGGAATAGCGTATTGATGCATCGCTAAATCATCAAGACGTCTATTAGTCTCCATTTGATTGAGCATAAACATCAAATTGGTCAGACCACCATTACTTTGTACAACTATAGGATGAGCATACTCGTCCATTGTGGACCAGCTCGGCTGGTAGTACCGGCTTGTACCAAATAAGCGAGCAGGCATTTTTTCGGCTTGTTCGCCTTGAGGCACTTTTAAGATGTGACCAGGGTTTTCTCCCTCTGAGTCGCTGGCGCTTTCTTGTTTTTGTGCGCTCAGTAATTTTTGTTCTTTGTCGTGTTTGTCTACAAGAGCACGTGCTTCGGCCTGACTGTCGATACCACCTGTGATGGCATTGACCTGGGTTGATAGATGTTGTGATTCGCTAAGTAGGGCATCAGCCATTTGCAAGCATTTGATAAGTCCGTCGATGTTTGCACTGCTTTTGCCATTTTTAGCCAGTTTGTCTACTTCTTCTTTAGCAGAGTCGAGAGTTGATAGCTTCTGGAAGAAGACACCGATGCGATAGGCTAGCTCTTTGTTTTCGTCTGGCTTGATGTATTCCGATGCCTGACCTAGTTGGTCGGCATTGATATAAAGCTCATTGAGCTTGCCTTCAAGGGTATTTGTCAGGACCTTTTGTTTGGCTTTGCGATTGCGATTGATTGTCAAATATATTGTGGTGAAAAAGGCGATAAAAACAATGATCACTACAATCATTGCGCTACCAGCTAGCGGCGATGGTCCTTTACTTTGCGGCACCGGCGTCTGACTTTCGCTACCGTGGGCCTTTAGATAGGCGAGATTTTGCTCTCTTTCACCAATGGTGCTTTCGATACCACGAGGGGCGTGCTGTGCACTTGAAGCAATAGTGCTGCGGCCAACCACTGTGCCTGATTGATAGCGTTCTTCTATTGCTGTCAGACTGTCGCTAATGGCGCCTTTGATGTCTGTCTCTCTAGCTTTTGGTATAAACGATCTGGGTATGACAGTGCCTCTTACAAAGTTGGTGTCGACACCTGCATCTGTTAGTTTGTCACCACGGACGATGCGTACTTTGTGATTGCTATAGTCGACAAGCATCAAGAGTCTGTCTGTGGGCGCGCCTTTGATGCCCCATTTGTAGGCTATTTGATCGCTCAAAGCCAATAAGTCGTCGTTGTCTTTGTAGCCTCTCGGCAGTATGACGACACGGGCATGATAATGCATGCCCTTAGCTTCGGTATCTATTGTCTGTCTATCATCAGTGGTCAGGACGCCTGCTAAATCGAGCACCGTCTCGCTGGGCGGTTTGAGCGGCACTCCCTGTGGCCAGTCTTGATTCTTCATTTTTGCTCTTGCGTTTTAAGTCTTGCAGTTACGGTTGGTCAGGCTTATTTCTTGATGACCTGGACAATGCCACGCATTGCCTTTTGAAATTCTGGATTATTCAATGAACCATAGAAATAATAAGCCAAAACACCCAGCAAAGCCACTGTCAGCCAGCGCTGGATACTGATATGGGCTCTGGCGCTCATGGCATCTTTGGCGCGGTTGCTAAAGCCTACTCTTTCGCTGCCTCTAGAGTTTACTTGTTGCGATGCCGCATGACCGAGGCGGCCGTTACCTCTCACTCTCATTTTGGCGTATTCGGTAGCCGACGGTAGCTGTCTTTGACAGCTGATACAAAATTTGATCAAAGAGCGCACTGGTGTATTGCAATAAGGACAGTTAGTGTAAGGCAGATTGCTTAAGCCTTCGCCATTACCCAAGCCCTCTGTGTCGAGCGCTTCTGTGCCTTTTTCTCTGGTGCCCATAACAGCACTCATCACTCGTGATATCCAGGAGCGATTGGCGGCACCGTCGGCGTCCATCTTGCCGTATTGACCGGTGAGACTCTGCTGCGTTTGAATCGATTGATTGGCCTGACTGGACATGCGCTGATCCACCTGGGGGGCATCAACCATGGTCTTATTGACCAGCTCCATTGCTCTCTGGCTGGCTAGCACGCTGACCTGACCTTCATTAGGACCAAGAGCCGGGTAGGTCCCTGACATGAGGGCTTCAGCTTCACTCTCCATGTCTTTAAACTCGGCTTTTTCCATGCGGTGTTTGTAGCTTTTGAGTTTGATGCCATCTCTACTCAAAGCTGCCTTAAAGTCTTTGCCAAACTCCAGGATATCGGCATGTCTGTTTTCTGGTTCTTTGGCTAGAGCTTTGCTAAAAAAGTTTGTCAGTTCACTGCAGACTTTCATTTCAGGGCAGCTCAAGTTAAACGGTATCGGTGTGCCATAAAGATGGCAGTCCATCATTTCGATAGCTGATTTGGCCTGGTAAGGTAGCGTCCCTGAGAGGCATTCATAGACCACAATGGCTAGTGAATAAATGTCCGAGCGTGGGTCGACAGCCGATGCTGCCAGGCATTGTTCTGGACTCATGTAGGGCGGACTGCCGCAAACATCGCCAGTTTTTGTAATGGTATATGCGTCTTGAGTTTTTGGTTCTTTTAGTTTGGATAGACCGAAGTCCACCAGTGTAACCCAGTCTGGATTGTGGTTTTGAGTGGAGAGCAGGATGTTTTCGGGTTTGAGGTCGCGGTGTACGACATCCATTGAGTGAGCTGTTGCCAGAGCATCTGTTATCTGGGCAACAATCCTCTCTGTGCGCTCAAAACTCAGTGGCCCCCTCATTTTGAGCTCGTCTTTTATACTTACGCCTTCCAGGAAGTCCATCACCAAAAACGGCTGCCCTTGCGAGCTCATACCAAAGTCGTAAAGCGTCACTATATGGTGGTGACGTACTTGTGAGACTGTTTTTGCCTCGCGGTAAAATCTTTTGACTGCCTCACTATCTGACACCATGTGCGAGTGCAGCATCTTGATTGCCATGAGTTTGTCCATCTGCTCCTGACGAGCTTTGTAAACAACTCCCATGCCGCCGCGTCCGATAATTGAGACAATTTCATAGCGATCGCCCAATCTGGTACCAACCAGCGGGTCCATTTCCGTCGATTTCAAGGGAGTTGAGTCGACGGGGCATCGCTCAGTTTTTTCGTCGTATTCCGAGTGGCACTCAGGACATGTCTTCAAGGTGGATAGTAATTCAAAAAAGAGGGGGGCTAGTACAAGCATACCCTTTACTTATAAGGAAATATCTCTAAATCAATCTTGCAATAATGGAGTTACTAATTGGCAAACCGCGCTCAGTGATTTTGAGGTAACCGTCTGATAATTCCATCAGTCCTTCACCCGTAAATAGGCTTACTTCCTTTTGTTTGAGCGCTGCAATGTCAACTCCATACTGGCTTTTAAACTCTTCCAGGTGGATACCTTTGACCATGCGCAGACCAAGCATTATGCCTTCTAAAATCTGACCGGCTTCGTCAATAACTTCGCTTTGTTCGCCTTCCAGGTAATTGCGCAAATATTTATTAAAAGACTTGCTATTGCCGCTCCTGACGCCGTCTACATAGCGGTGAGCACCGACACCAAAGGCAAAGTATGGCTCGTTTTTCCAGTAGACAATATTGTGTCTGCTCTCGTAACCAGGACGTGCAAAATTGGAAATTTCATATTGAGCAAATCCAGCATATCTCAGGGTTTGTACCAATAATTCATACATGGCGACAAATTGTTCTTCATCTGGGTAGCTCTTGCTATCTCTTGGGTAGCGCAACAAAAGTGGTGCATTGATGGCGATTTCCAGACCATAAGCAGAGATGTGCTGGATACCGATGCGACTTGATAGGGCAATTGCTTCTTCCAGACTACTTTTAAAACTATCCAGTGTTTGCATTGGCAGACCATACATAAAATCCAGACTGATATTGCTAAAACCAGCCTGATGCGCTGCTTCTATCCCAGCAAAAGCCATGGCGCGTGTATGGTCGCGACCCATGGCCGTCAGTTCATTGTCGTGAAAAGATTCAATGCCAATAGAAAGACGATTGATTCCCATTTTGAGCCATTCTTTTGCTTTGTCTACACTTATGGCATGGGGCGTGGTTTCCAGTGATACTTCGGCATCATGCGCGATATCAAACTGTTTTTTGAGCGCCGCCTGTATTTTGGTGATTGTGCTGAGTTGAGCCAGTCCTGGAGTGCCTCCGCCATAAAAGACAGTATTTAATCTGCCGCCTTTTGGGCGAGCCGCCAGTCGTTCGTCCATTTCTTTGAGCAGGGCATCTGTGTATTCGTCCTCTTTGTTATCGAGTCCGCTAAATGCGGCAAAATCACAAAAGTCGCATTTGTGACTGCAAAAGGGGATATGTATGTAAACGCTCTCTGGCTCTTTATTGCTTGCTATCATGTAAGACCTCGCGACTAATCTTACTTGGTATATATGGCAGTGACGACTTGTGTTACTAGATGGTTATCTAACAAGCCACTTGTTGGCGTGTTGCTCTTTTGCGCCTGGACTTTTAACTCGGCATTTGCCCTGACTGGCGCGCAGCAGTCTTTAATCAAGTTAATCAATAGCAAACCAGCCAGCGTGGACTTGCGCTCTGTTGGTGATGTAGTTATTCAGTTGCGCCGCAAAGTAACCGACAATCCCTCCGATGGCAGTTTGCGCTTACGTCTTGGCAGTTATCTCTATCTTGCCGGCGATTTTGAGGGTGCTGCCACCGAGATGAAGCGGGCAGTAGCAATCAATCCAGACGACTATCTCGCCCATATTTTGTTGGCTCATGTGCTCGACCAGAGCGGAGACGAGGCCAGTGCTGACCTGGAGTTTAGACGTGCGCTGACCATCCGTAGCGATGTGGCAGAGGCGCATTATTACTACGGTCAGAGTCTCTTTAGACGGGCCGAAATATCAGAGTCAGTCAGTCAATTTCGTGAAGCAAGCCGGCTCAAGGCCACTGACCTCAACTTTGCCGGACTCTCCCGGGCGCTACTGGCCACCAGAGATGTCCAGGGGGCTATAAAAGCAGCCAGGCAGGCAGTCTCGGCTGATCCCAGCTCGAGCATAGCCCATGCCGATTTGACCAAGGCTTTGCTGGTAGCAGGAGACTATCACTGCGCTTTGCGCACTGCCAGGCAGGCCACCCTTCTAGATCCCACTTCGGCTGATGGTCATATGGCACTTGGCCGGGCTCTGTATGCCAACAAAAACATTCCCCAGGCAGTGGAAGAATTCCGCCAGGCTGTGCGTCTTGACCCCCTCAGTGCTCAGGCGCGCAATGATCTTGGCTACGCTCTTTATGGCAAAGGTGATGTTTCAAGTGCTGTCAGTGAGCTTAGATTGGCATTGCGGCTCAATCCGCACCTGGCTGAGGCGCGCAATAACCTGGAAATCGCTATCTATGGTCTGACTGGAGAGAAGCGACCTTAGCCAGGCTTAATCTTGTTTGGAGGCGTGGTTAGAGCGAGTTAGCCTTTGTTGAGCACTCATTTAAGGGAAGCCATGAGCTAGCGCGGTAAAATCAGGGACTATTTAGAGCAAGCGGTATCTCATGCCAGGCAAATACAAGCAATTTAGTGATTTTGGTCAGCCCTCGCGTCTGGCAAATTTTGCTGCACCACTAGTGGTGTCATTGCTGCTTGCTGGTTTTGCTTTTGCTCCAGCTCTAGCCGCGGACGATGATCCCACTGGTAGCAGTAACTCTACCAATGGTTTGTCCTTTACTCCCGGTCAATCAAAAGCTCCAGATGAGCCCGCACCAGATTTGGCACTTGCCACTGGTGATGATGACAAAAATAAAGACAAAGCAGATAAGGCAGATGGTGCCCAAATCGCTCAGGGCTCAATTAGACCAGCCAGTCGCAAGCCTTTACCCGGGGTGGTGGGCACAGTCAAAATCCGCAGACCATTTAAGCTTTTTGCTCAAGCCTCCAATAAAGAGATTTTGATCCACAATCTCACTTTTAGAGAGACCCCTGTGCGCGAAGTGATTAGTGAACTCGCTCGCCGTGGCAATCTAAACATCATCATCGATAAATCCTGTCAGGGCAAAATCACTGGTGAGCTGAGAGACGTCACTCTCGATGAGGCCATGGACAGTGTTTTAGCGGCAGCAGCTTTGACCAGTCGCACACTGGATAATTCCACTGTGGTGGTGGCGTCTACTCAAGCGATGGTGCAGCTCGGTCTCAATCGTCCAGTAGCCAGAGCATTTAAGCTCAGTTACGCTCACCCCTTTGATGTGGCTGGTTTGCTCAACGCCTCGGTCTTTAACCCCGGCTATTTACCTGATTTTAAATCTCAGACCAAACGTCATACCCAGGTCGAAAACGTCGAAGAAGCTGCCTCCGAAAAAGAAGGTCAGGCCCAGGGCAGTGATTTGCGTGGTCCAACTGCCGAAAAGTATGGCGGTAAAAACAACGATAAAGATGCTCAAAACTATGAGACTGATAGTACTCAGACTTATTCTCTCGAGACCCAACCCCGCAGTTTGCGGGGTATTACTAGATCTCAGACTCAAGAGGGCGTAGGCTTTAACAACGCCGCCGTCGATCCTGGTACACAGCAAATTAGAGCCAGTCTGGAAGTCAACTCAGACTATCCAGTTGACCCCAATGGCGGTGCGGCAATTGTCCTGCCTGATGTTAAAAATAGACAGGTGATTGTAGTTGGCACCAATGAAGATGTCACTATCGCCGAGGAAGCAATTAGACTTATCGACCGCAGACCCAAGCAAGTACACATTCAAGCATCGCTCGTGGAGCTTAATAACCAGGGCATAAGACAGCTTGGCGCCACACTCAACATCCAGGGCGAGGGTTTGTCCAGCTCGATTATGGGTAACTCGCAAGCCCCTCTAAAGTCATTCTTGCCAGGTTTGGGATCGACTGCTAACGCAGTTAACAACCCTGCTTTGCCTGCCATACCCTTTACCGGTGTGAACACCACTACTGTGGCTCCTAACGGACCTGGTGCTGGTTTTAACGGTCTTATCGGCTCGCTCGTACCTCTTACACCACCCACTATCGCCAATGTGACCGCGCTCACAACTGCTCAATCAGCCTTTAACTTCCTCACCGCCAATGGTGCCGCTGGTGGTCGTAATAACATTGCCACTATCCCGCATGCTCTCAACCTTTCTGTCAACATGCTCTTGCAGACCAACAAAGCAAAGCTCGTTGCTAACCCATCTATTGTTGTTGTAGATAATACTGAGGCATTGATTACAATCGCCTCTGAAGTAGTGCACAAAGTGACATCAACAGTGTCTCTTGGTGTTGTCACAACTAACGTAGAATTGACTAAAGCTGGCATCTTTTTAAACGTTGTACCGCGAGTGTCTGAGGACGGTTTTATCTCCATGAGATTGCGTCCGCAAGTATCTACTCCGCTGGGACCGCCTCAGGTATTTGGTACCACAGTCGTGACACTGCTCAATGTACGCGACATCATGTCACAAGAAGTACGCATCAAAGACGGTCAGACACTGGTGCTCGGTGGTTTGTTTACTGAGACAGAAGCCGCTCAATTAGCTAAAGTACCTTATCTGGCCGAAGCTCCAGTTTTAGGCGCGCTCTTTAGAAACACAATTAAAGGTCGCAACCGCACTGAGCTTATGCTACTGATTACACCCAAAATAGTGGAAGAAGATCCCACTACATCACTGGCCGAGCGTGGCACGGTGCCGATGTAAATGGTATTGCGTAGTCTCTACCTGCTTTGTGTTTTTTCTATATTTAGTATCAGTGCTGCTCTGGCCGATCCTCCAGAGCATCTTTTAAAAGCGCAGGTAGCCATGCAGCGCGGTGATTATCATAGTGCCTATGGCATTTGCACAGAGCGGCAAAAGGCGGCTGCAAATACAGTGCCACCATCTTGGGCAAGATGCACCACACCGGTGTTGGTGCTAAGAAGGATATCTATAAAGCGATAAAATACTTTGAGCTTGCTGCTGAGCAAAATTTTGGTGAGGGTACAATATAGGCTAAGGCAAAATCTATGCCATAGAGATGAATTATCTACGTCGCTCAGGCTTGAAGGCAAAGCGCTGGCTGAGAATGGCTGCCGATAACGGTATTGTAGAAGCAAAAGTTTTGCTGGCTAAAATACCATATGAAGATAAAGTAGAGGCAAAGCTCAAGGCTTTTAAAAAGCGGGCGTCTGACGCTGCCTCTGCCTCACAGACTGGTGTGGTTGAATCCTATAAAGGATACGCCGATATAGTAAACACGCTCAATCAAGCCACTGGTCATTAGTTAATCGATCTAAGCGTTTCAAAAAACCAAATCCGGTGCCATATGGATGCACCGGATCTGGAGAACACGTCCCTGGGTAAAGCTTTTATTTTGAGTTGTCTTCTGTATTTGAATCGCTGTCAGTGCGCAAATCGTTGTGATCCCAACCGCCGGGCATAAATTCTGAGCGGTCAATAGTCTTGGCTTTAGGCTCTGAGTCGGTGCGCAGATCATTTGCATCCCAACCGCCGGGCATAAATTCTGAGCGATCGAGAGTTTTGGACGCTGGCTCAGAGTCAGTACGCAAATCATTGAGGTCCCAACCGCCGGGTACAAAACCTGTGCGATCAAGAGCTGGCACTGAGGACTCTGCATCACTGCGCAGGTCATTGCCATCCCAACCGCCAGGCATAAATTCTGAGCGTTCGATGGTCTGGGTTGACTCGGCATCTGTGCGCAGGTCGTTGCGGTCCCAACCACCGGGCATAAAGCCGGCTCTATCGAGTCCGGGGGCGATACTGAGTTGGCTATCGGCGGGATAAGCGCTGGCTGCCAGTTGGCTTGAGAGGATAAGACTTCCAATTACGAGGGGCAGTTGCCAGGTCGATTTAACTGGATAAGCTTTCATGTCAGTTCCTTTTACTCAGTGGGACAATGGACTTAACCTCTCGGCTGGAATTTTTAGGGGGCTTATCCAAAATTTTTTTGAAAATTACTAAAAATGCAGCCCTGTTTGCCTTTGCGGCTTTTGTGCCGGCTCTGGTTTTGGTCCTGGGTGAGCCTGGGGCGCTTCTGGCTGCTACCGGACCAGATATAGCTGCCTGCAAAGAGGCTGTGGCAAAATTGCGCGCGTCCGGTCCCCCGGGTCTGCCACTGGCCTCGGCTCTGGCAAGACTTGGCTTTGCCGCCGAGGCTATTGAGGACTTGCCGACAGCTGAGGCCGCTCTAAATGAATGTCTGGAGATTAGCCGCAAATATCCAGGCAAAAACAATAGCAATTTGATTGTGGCGCTTATCTATATGTCCGACTTGCGCCGCCATCAGGGCCGCTATAACGCCGCTTATGACCTGGCCAGTCAGGCCCGTCGTATGGCTCAGGCAAGAGTAGTAGCTGAGTCTAATAGCAAAGAGAGTGTCGATGACCTGGCTATTTGTCTCAACAAACTGTCTCTTGTGGAGGACGGTGCTGGTCGCTATAAACGCGGTGAAGAGCTGGCGCGGCAGTCAATGGAGCTGTATAAACAAATCCGCGCGGCAGACGACCCCGTGGTGGCAAGCGCTAGTATCGCACTGGCAGACAATCTCAGGCGGCAGAGATAAGTACGAGAAGCTGCCGATACTGGTGTCATTTCACCACGCGCTGACAAAGGTGTAAGGACAAACGATACGCCCATGGTGCGCCCTGCTACCTTAATCTTGGCGCGATTTACTTTTGGCTTGGAGACTACGCTAAAGCTGAGCCATTGATTGAGTCTGCTTATCAGATGCGCCGCTCAGTTGTGTCTGGTAACTCCGATGAGATTGCCAACTCTCTAGGTGATCTTGCTGCTATCTATCATAAGACTGGTCGTTACGATAAGGCGGAGTCAGCTCTCCATGAGGCTCTTGCTATCAGACAAAAGTCTGTCGGAGGGGCTCATCGCGGGAGGACAACACTGTTGCTAGGCAATCTCCGGTAATCTTCCTTGCGGCTCAAGATAAAAATGATGAGGCAGTCAAATACTACAATCCAGGCT